>DASPKC010000344.1:0-6703 GCA_035628295.1 Baekduia sp. | reverse complement strand
CCGACGGCATCGCGGCCGCCCAGCCCGTGCCCGCGGAGAGCCGCAGGGCGCCCTCGCCGTCGAAGGCGAACGCGGCGCAGCACTCGACCTGCAGGATCTCCTGGAGCGCGTGGACGGCATCGGCCAGGAGCTCGTGCTCGGACGTGGCGCCCAGCGCGCGGCGCCCGAGCCGGGCCAGCACGCGGTGCTCGGCGGCGCGCGCCTGCGCGCGGGCGGTCGCCGCCGTGGCGCTCGCCGCGAGCCGGTGCAGCGCGAGCCCGACCACGAGCGCCGTGACGGCGAACATGCCCCACCACAGCCACGGGTCGCCGGCGTCCTGCGGCCGGTCGGCGACGACGACGGCGCCGAGCGCGACGGCCAGGGCGGTGTGGGCGGCGGCGTCCCGCGCGGGCAGCAGCGTCCACGCCGTGGCGGCGTTCCAGACCAGCAGGAGGGAGATCGGGTCGCCGCCCTCCGGGGCCAGGAGCGCCGCCGCGGCCGCGCACAGGGCCGACACGGCCAGGGCCGGGGACGGCGCGACGCGTGCCGTCGCACCCGCCAGCGCCAGGGCGGCGCAGGCGGCTGCCGCTGCCAGGAGCGCCGCGACGGGCGAGCGGCCCGGAGGCTCGGTGGCGAGCAGCCACAGCGCCAGGGCGGCCGGGGCCAGCGCGACCGCCAGCAGCGTCGACCGTGGGACGCGACGCGCGACGGCGGTGGCTGGCGGGGGGGACATGGCCGGGGCAGCGTGCGCGGCACGCCTCGGGGGTGCATCGGCACGCGGGGCGCGCGCCTGTAGCCCATCGGGGCAACTTCCCGGTCCGTGGGGCGTTTGGTGCGGCATGGCGCGCTTCGCTGGCCTGACCGTCGTCCTCGCGGGCGTGGCCGCGCTCCTCCTCGCGCCGGGTGCGCACGCCACGCAAGCGCGCGTCGACTACGTCGAGATCGACGAGCGCATCGACGTCTACACCGACTACGTCGTCCGGGTGGTCGCGCGGCCCGGCGAGCGCAACGACGTCGAGGTGGCCACGGACCGGCGCGGGCGCGTCCTGATCACCGAGCGCGGCGCGGCCCGGCTCACGGTCGGGCGCGACTGCCGCAAGCTGTCGCGCCGGCGGGCGCGCTGTGCCCCGCGCCGCCCGCTGGACCGCATCCGGGTCGTGCTCGGCGGCGGCGACGACCGCGCCCGCGTCGCCCCGGGCCCGTGGCGGGGGCCGGTGCAGGTGCTGGGCGGCGACGGCCGCGACCGCGTGCGCACGGCAGCGGCAGGCACGGTCGCGGGCGGGCCCGGGCGCGACGTGGTCCTGGCGGGCCGCGAGGCGCAGGAGCTCGACGGCGGCGCGGGCGACGACCGCCTGGAGGGCGGCGCGGGCGACGACCGCCTGCTGGGTCGCGGCGGGCGCGACGTGATGCGCGGGGGCAGCGGGGACGACGAGCTCCTGGGTGCCGACGGCGTCCGCGCGGTCGGCCGCGACCGGGTCGACGGCGGGCCGGGCACCGATGTCGTCTCGTACTCCATCCGCGCCCGGCCGGTGCGCGTCCGCCTCGCGGCGCCCGTGCGGGCGGGCCGCGGCGGGACCGAGGACGTGCTGCGCGCGGTCGAGGGCGCCATCGGGGGGGACGCGGACGACCGCCTCACCGGCGACGAGGGCCCGAACCGCCTCGACGGCGGCGACGGCGCCGACGTCCTGACCGGCCTGGGCGGTGACGACGAGCTGCAGGACCGCGAGGGCGGCGGAAGGCTCGACGCCGGGCCGGGCGACGACCGCGTGGTCGCGTGGTTCGGGCACGGCGCCGTCGCGTGCGGGCCCGGCGCCGACGAGGTCGTCGCCACCGAGGACCATCTGCTGGGCGGCGACTGCGAACTGGCCGACGCGCGGCAGCACCCGGCGGGCCTGCAGCCCGCCCATCCGGTGCAGCGCCGCGCCGACGCCTACGTCTTCGAGGTCCGCTGCGGGCCGTCGGGACCGTGCCGCGACCTCGTCCTGCGGCTGGCGCGCCCGGGGGCCCGCGCGCCGTGGCGCGATCGCGCGGCGACCCCCGGCGAGGTCTTGGCCGACGTGCCCGTCGGCACGCTCGACGCGCACACGGCGCGCCGGGTCGAGGTGCCGCGCACCGGCGCGCTGGCCGCGGCCGGGCCGGTGCCGGTGGTCGTGCGCGCCGGGCCCGCCTGGGCGATGCGCTTCGCCACGGGCGGCTGGGGCATCCTGCTCAGCGGCTGAGCGCGGCGGGCCGGCTGCGGTGGGTGCCGTGCACGAGCCGGTAGGCGCCCCGCCGGGCCGGGACGCGCACGGTGAAGGCCCGCCCCGGGCCGGCCGCCCGCACCGTCCGTCCGCTGCCGCCGGGCAGGAGCAGGCGCGCCGTGGCCGGCCCGCCCGGGGCCAGCCGGCCCCAGGCCAGCCCGCCGCCGCGCACCCGGCGCACGACCAGCGGCAGCCGGTAGGCGGCGAGTGCCGGCTTGGCCCGGCCGTCGCGGAACCGCAGGCCGGACTGGAAGGCCCGCAGGCCGCGCTCGTCGCGCCAGACGTACTGGGCGAAGGACCGCACGCCGGGGGTGCGCCAGAGCCGCTCCTCCGCCTCGTTGAGGAAGCGCGCCTGGCGGCCGAGCGCGACGCCGAACAGCCGCTCGGGCGGCGACGTCTGCACCCCGTCCTCGGTGTCCCAGATCCCGGGCAGGCGCGTGACGCGCCGGCCGCGGTGCGCGGCGCGCAGCGTGCGCCGCAGCGTCCCGAGGGTCGCCGGGGTCAGGTCGCCCGCCCGGCGCGGCGCGCGCAGCGGGCCGTGGCCGAGGTAGTACGGGTGGACGGCGACGCCGCCCATGTCCAGCGGGGCGAACGGCCCGGCGCAGCCGCGATGGCGGCGGGCGGCGGCGCCGCGCAGCGGGCGGTCGCGGCCGTCCAGGCACAGGAGCTCGCGCAGGAACGCGCGGGGCCCGACGGCGCTCAGTGACCCGCCCGCGCGGCGCCCGGTCGCCAGCAGGTCGCCGATCAGCACCGCGCGGCCGGGGTGGCCGGTGGACGCCAGGCCGCGCAGGCCCGCCCGCACCAGGGCCCGGTACAGCGCGGGCGACAGCGGCCGGCCGCCGGCGCGCTGGGGCCCGAGGAAGCGCGGGTTGTTGGGCTCGTTGATGAGCGACCAGCGCCCCACGCGGCCCGGCGAGCCCGGGCCGCCGGCGTAGCGCGCGCCGGCCGCCGCCGCGAAGCGCCCGAACGCGGCCGGCTCGGGACGCTGCGCGCCGCGGAAGCGGCCGCCCAGGGTGCCGGCCGCATGCGGCGGCGCCGGCGTGGTGAGGGTCAGCAGGACCTCGAGCCCGCGAGCCCGGGCGGCGCGCACGGCGCCGTCGTACGGGCCCCACGCCGCGGGGTCGCGGTCCACGTCGGCCCAGCGCACGTTGATGCGCACGACGTCGACGCCGAGCGCGGGCAGCTCGTCCCAGGCGCGCGTGCGCCGCGGCTCGGCGCCGTGCACGAGCGTCGCGTCGTCCTGCAGCACGCGCAGCAGCCCTGGCGCCGCGGCGGCCTGCGGGGCGGGCGCCAGGCCCGCGAGCACCACGGCGAGGACGGCACGGCGCATGGTGGTCCGTTCAACGCGCCGCGGCGCGCCGGAGTTGCGGTTGCAGGCCCTGTCCCCGTACGGCTACGGCGGCGTAGATGCGGGTGGCTGCGCTGGCGGTCATGGCGGTCCTGTCGTGCTCGCGCTGCCGGGCGCCGCGCACGGCGCGCCGGAGGAGCGGGTGCTGCGCTACGGACCGGTCGAGCTCGGTCCGTACGCCGTGCACCGCGACGAGGTGACCTACGGCGTGCCGGCGCCGGAGCGCGACGGCTGGCTGACGGCGATCAGCGCCGACGTCGTCGACGCCCGCGGGCGGCGCGTCCCCATCGCGCGCACGATGCTGCACCACATCGTCCTGGCCAACACGGGCCCGCGCCTGGGCGAACGGGCCGACGCGACGTGCGAGCGGTTCACGCTCTTCGACGGCGAGCGGACGCTGCCGCGCCTGGGCGAGCGCTTCTACGCGGCCGGCGAGGAGCGGGCGCGGCTCGACCTGCCCGACGCTACGGCTACCGCGTCCGCGCCGGCGACCGGTGGGCGATGAGCCTGATGCTCATGAACCACCGCAACGCGCGGCGCAGCTCAGCTCCGCGCCACGCCGGCCGCCTGCTCCTCGCGGGTGAACCGCGGCTCGGGCGCGGGCGCGGGCGCCGCCTCGGCCTCGGGCTCGGGCGCGACGGCGGGCTGCCGGGCAGCGCGCCGGCCCGCCTCCACGACGAGCGCCGAGCCGATGGCGCCCGCGGCCAGCTGCGCCGCGGCGGCTCGTGCGCCGTGGCGCTCCTCGGTGATCGCGGCGAGCGCCGCGAGCAGCACGAGGTTGTACTCGTAGCCGCCCTCGGTGGCCCACGGGCCCTTGTCGCCGTGCACGGTGCGGATGGCGGTCAGCATGGTCGCGCTCAGCCCGGCCGCCGCCGCCGGCACCGCCACGCCGGCCGCGAGCAGGGCGCCGCCGGCGGCCTCGGTGGCACCGGCCGCGATCGCGTTGCGCCGGCCCGGCCGCAGCCCCAGCTGCTCGAAGAACCCGGTCGTGCCCTCGAGGCCGTGACCCTGGAACCAGCCGAAGAGCTTCTGGGCGCCATGGCCGGCGAAGAGGCCGCCGACCGCGATGCGCAGGACGTTGGTGGACACCATGGAGCGTGGATGCCCGGCAGGCCCGCGTCGTCCTGCCGGACGTCTGCGGCAGGACCCGCGCGCACGCGGGCGGTAGCGTCCGCGCGCATGGCGCACCTCGTCCTCGGACCGTTGCTGCGCTACGCGTCGGACACCGAGGCCACCGTGTGGGTCCAGACCGACGGGCCGTGCGAGGTCGCCGTGCTGGGCCATCGCGCCCGTACGTTCGAGCTCGACGGGCTGCACGTCGCGGTCGTGCGGGTGCGCGGCCTGCAGCCGGGGTCGGCCACGCCGTACGAGGTGGCGCTCGACGGCGAGCGGCGCTGGCCGCCGAGCGACGATGGGGGCTTCCCGCCGAGCTGCATCCGCACCCTGCCGGGCTCGGGGGAGCCGCTGGACCTGGCGTTCGGCTCGTGCCGGCTCACCCTGCCCCACCGCGAGCCGTACGACCTGCTGCCCGACCAGCACGAGCAGGGCCGGGGCGTGGATGCCCTCGAGGCGCTGGCCGAGCGGATGCGCGCCGAAGGAGCGTTCCCGCACCTGCTGCTGCTGATCGGCGACCAGATCTATGCCGACGAGGTCTCCCCTGCGACGCGCGAGGTGATCCGCGCGCGGCGCGACACGTCCCAGCCGCCGGGGGAGGAGGTCGCCGACCTCGCGGAGTACGCGGAGCTGTACCGCGAGTCCTGGACCGACCCGCCCGTGCGCTGGCTGCTGTCGACAGTGCCGAGCGCCATGGTCTTCGACGACCACGACGTCCACGACGACTGGAACACGAGCGCCGCCTGGGTCGCCGGGATGCGGGCCAAGGGCTGGTGGGAGGAGCGGATCGTCTCGGCGCTGATGAGCTACTGGCTCTTCCAGCACCTCGGCAACCTCTCGCCGGCCGAGCTCGACGGCGACCCGCTGCTGGCGCAGGTGGAGGCGTGCGGCGGCGACGCCGCGCCGCTCGTGCGCGACTTCGCGCGGCGCGCGGACCGCGATCCCGCCTCCGTGCGCTGGAGCTACGCGCGCGCGCTGGGGCGCTCGCGGCTGGTGGTCGTCGACGCGCGCGCCGGCCGCGTCCTGGATCCCCAGGCGCGCGACATGCTCGACGAGCACGAGTGGGCCTGGCTCGAGGACGAGCTGCGCGGCGACGTCGAGCACCTCGTGGTCGCGTCGACGCTGCCGGTGCTGCTGTCGCCCGCCCTGCACGAGCTCGAGGCCGCCGACGAGGCCATCGCCTCGGGCGCCTGGGGCCGCCGGGCCGCGCGGCTCGCCGAGCACGTGCGCCAGGGCCTGGACCTGGAGCACTGGTCGGCCTTCGGCCGCTCGTTCCGGCGGCTCTGGCGACTGCTGACCGACGTCGGCGCCGGCCGGCGCGGTGCGCCGCCTGCCTCGATCGTCCTGCTCGGCGGCGACGTGCACCACGCCTATCTGGCCGAGGTCGGGTTCCCGGCCGGGAGCGGTGTCGCGTCGCACGTGTTCCAGGCCGTCTGCTCGCCGATCCGCCACCCGCTCGGGCGCCACGAGCGCCGTGCGGTGCTCGCCGCGTGGTCGCCGGCGGCCCACCGGATCACCCGGCGCCTGGCGCGGGCCGCGGGTGTCGAGCGGCCCCCGGTCGGCTGGCGGCTCGTGCACGACCGGCCCTGGACGGACAACCAGCTCGCCGGGCTGCGGCTGGAGGAGCGCCACGCCGTCGTGCACCTCGACCGGGCGGTCAAGGATCCGGGCGGGCTCGCGCGGCTCGAGCGGATCTTCGAGCACCGCCTGGCGTGAGGCACGGCCGGACCGCTGCCGCCTGGCTGCTCGTCGCGCCGGTCGTGCTCCTGGCCGTGGTGCGCGGCCCCGGCCTCGACGTCCGCCACCCGCTCGTCGCGCTCGTCGCGCTGGTGCCGTGGGCGGCGGCCGGCGCCCCGCTGGCCGTCGCCGGGGCGCTGCTGCTGCGCCGCCGGGCCGCGGCGCTGGCCGGAGCCGTGGCCGGGGCCGTGCTCGTCGCTGCCGTCGCCGGCCGAGCCCTCGACGGGCCGACGCCGTCCGCGCGCGGCCCGCAGCTCGTCGTCATGACCAGCAACCTCCTGGGCGA
>DASPKC010000343.1:0-11668 GCA_035628295.1 Baekduia sp. | reverse complement strand
CGATCCGCTGGCGATGTTCGTGCGGCGTCCGGTGGGGCAGGTGGCGGCGCAGGTCAACCGGTCGCCGACCACACGCTCGGACTTCCGCATCCAGACGCCCAGCGGTCCCGGCTCGGTGCGGGGGACGCGGTTCTCGGTGCTGGCCGACGCGCTGGCGAGCGTGTGGTCGGTCCAGGAGGGCGTCGTCGCGGTCACACCGAGGCGCGGCCGCACCGTGACGGTGCGCGCCGGCCAGGAGGTGGAGGTCACGACGGCGCGCGGCGCCGGCCGGGTGGCGCGCCTCGGCCGCGCAGGCACGCCGCCGGGCGAGATCTCCCGGGCCGCGGCGAGGCGCAGGGTGATGGACGTCGTGGCGCGGGGACTGGCGCGCTGCCGCAGCGAGGTGTCCGGCTACGTGATGCACCGGATCGCCCGCGGCTGGCGCGTGAACGTCCGCCTGACCGGTGGCGCCCGCGGCACCGCCACCTGGCGCGTCACGGGCACGCGCGTGCGCGCCTCCGATCCCCTGGCCGCTCGCGTCGCCCGACGCTGCGCCCGCCGGTGAGACGGGGTTGACCGCGCTGTCCGCGGTCAACCTCCATGTCGGTGTGAGCTACCGCGGCGGCAGGTGCTCCGTGCGCTCTTCGCGCGCGAAGCGCTCGCTGCGGGTCGCCGGATCGTGCGGGCCCACGACCTCGGTACGGTCGTCGGTGGCGACGCGTCGGTCGCGCTCGACCAGGTCAGCATCGCGCTCGACGACCGTGTGGTGGTCGTGGCGCTTGCCGGCCTTCGGCATGAAGACGTTGAGCAGCAGCAGCGCCGAGGCGATGCCAAGCGCGAGCTCCGTCCAGCCGTTCGAGGCGCCCAAGCCGAGGATGTCGCCGTCGATCAGGCCGATGATGGCGGCCGCGCCGAGCGCGAGGCCGACAATGAGCGACATCATCTTGGCCAGGCCGTGCCGGGCCAGGCCGAACAGGAGCAGGCCGCCGGCGGCGATCGCCAGCCAGTTCGTCCAGCCGTTGGTCTCGATGCCCAGCGTGGTCGTGCCCTCGGCGGTGCCGTCGGGGAAGTTGTCGTCGAACGCGGGGAAGTCGTTGTGGCCGATCAGCGAGCCGAGCCCGAAGGCCAGCAGGATCGAGCCGATGATGAGCGCCGGGCCCTTGGCCAGCGAGACGCCGTCGTGACGGGTGGCGGCGCCCTCGTGGCGCACGTGGGTCGCGCCGGCATGCCGGCGTCGACGGAACGGGGACCTCATGTCGTGCCTCCTCAGTCGGGTGGCGCTACGGGTTCCCGATCTGCCGCCCGTCAACCGCGGCGCCGTCAGGCGTCGAAGGAGAGCTGCTCGCCGTCGTCGTCGTCCCGGCGCCGCGGCGCGGCCTGGGTGGGCGCCTGGTCGCGGGGCAGCGGCCGGGTCGGGGCCTGGTCGTCGGGCAGGCGCATCGTGGGGGGCTCGCTGGGCTGCGGCACGTCGGCGTACGCCGGGCGCTCGACCCGGCGGCGCGGCGGGCGCGGCGCGCGCGGCGGCTCCGGCGGCCGGGGCCCCTCACCGGGCAGCGGCGGCTCGGGGCGGTGCGCGGCCCGGACCCGCAGGCCCGTGTAGGCGAGCACGGCCCCGACCAGGAACGTCACGAAGATGCCCCACGTCACGCCGGTCTCGGCGACGAGGCCGCGCACCTGCTCGGCGTCGGGCTGGTCGAACTGGCGCCAGAACACCAGCAGGCACACCCAGAAGCCGGCCAGCGCGATGATCGTGCCGTCGCCGCCCGGCAGGTGGAACGCTCGCTCCTCCGCCCGGGCGAACAGCAGCCACAGGACGGCGACGGCCACGAGCAGCACCGCGGCCTCCACGAACGAGAAGACCTGGAACGCGTTGAGCGTCTGCGAGGCCGACACCGGCTCGCCGCGCGCGTCGACGCCGACGGCGCTGCGCGAGTACCACGGCAGGAACATCGTCACGAACAGGCCGACGGCGGCGATCGCCGCCAGCCGCTGCTCGGCCGCCAAGCGCCTCCAGGCTCGCAGGACCCTCGTCACGCGCGGGCGCCGGCCGCCTCGTGCAGCGCGCCGAGCAGGACCTCGGCGTCGGCCTCCGAGACGGTGCGCAGCTGGCCCTGGAACGCGAGCTTCCAGTGCTCCGGCGGCCACTTGCGCACGTGCTCGAGGCGGTCCTTGAGGTCCTCGGCGTCCACCATCCGGTCGTCGTCGAGGACGACCTCCGGCTCGGTCTCGAAGCGCCACGGGTACGGGTCGGGGTTGCCGGGCTTGCCCGGCCACACCGGCGTGCGGTCCTCGAACATCTCACTCGTGATGCGCACGGCGCCGCCGAAGCGCCCGACCTTCGTCAGGTAGAAGACGATCCGGTCGCCCGGCTCCATCTGCAGCGCCATGTTGCGCCGCAGCTGCTTCATCCCGATGAGCTTGAAGCCGTGCTCGCGGGTGGCGGCGAAGTTCTCCGGCGAGCCCGTGAGCACCCAGGTCCGCGGCGCGTCGTCCATGGCCGGGAGTCTAGGGACGCCCGGGCGGACGCTACGGCTCGACCGGGATGTCCTCGAACGCCGGCTCGGCGGGCGAGCCCGGCGCCTGGCCGGGCTCCAGCCGCTCCACCCACCAGTCCACGACCGCGCGCACCAACAGCAGGACCTGCCGCACGACCTCGCGCAGCTGCTCCTGCAGCTCGGGCGGGACGAGGTCGCGCAGCCCCTGCAGCAGCGCCAGCAGCGCCTGCGCCTCGCGCTGGGTCTCGTCGGCGTCCTGGGGTGTGGCCCAGCCCTGCGGCGGGACACTGCCGGCCAGGCGCTCGGCGGCCTGGCGGGTGTCGCGCAGGCGGTCGCGCAGCTCGTCGAGTGGATCGGGCGTCATGCGGGCGGGCGGTCGAAGGTCACGGTCAGCGCGTCGTCCTCAAACCGCGCGCCGGTGTGACGGTAGTCGGCGAGCGCCGGCGGCAGCAGCAAGGTCCGCTTCGCGCCGTCCACGCGGACCACCAGCTCGTGGCCGGAGCGCTTGAGGGAGATCGACCCGCGCTGCGCGAACGGCAGCGCGAGGCGCAGCGTCGCATGCTCGGCGCCGACCTCGAGCTCCTGGCTGAGGCCCTCGTGCAGCACCGTCGCGGCGTCGCAGCCGTCGAACAGCACGCCGCCGAGCCGGTCGAGCATCGCCTCGCCGATCACCTCCTCGCCGAACCACGGCGCCTGGAGGACGGGGACGGGGGCGAACGCGTCGAGCACCGCGTCCAGCTGCTGGGCCTGCGCGGCCCGCCAGCCGGCGAAGTACGGGCCCGTCTCCTCACCGAGCACGCGGTTGACGATGACCGCGTCCGTGGCGTAGCCGTAGAGGTTGAGGTAGGTGAACGTGCGCCGCGCCTCGTCGACCACGAGGCGGTCGGGCGTCATGACGAGGCGCACGCTGACGCGCTCGTGGTCGCGCAGCAGGTCGTCGAGGGCCACGAGGTTGCGCACCAGGCCGTGGACGTCGTCCAGCACGGCTTCGGGCGGCAGGCTCACGTCCAGCATCGCGCGTGCCAGCGGCCGGGCGGCCTCGAGCACGCGCCCCTGCTGCGGCAGGACCTTCTCCAGCCACCAGCGGGCGACGTCGGGGAAGCTCAGCAGCCGCAGGGTCTCACCGGTCGGCGCGCAGTCGACCACGACGACGTCGAAGTCGCCCTCCTCGTGGTGGCGGCGGATGGCCAGCAGGCTGAACAGCTCGTCCAGGCCCGGCGGGACGGTGAGCTCCTCGGCGCTGATGCGGTCCACGCCGCGCTCGACGAGCAAGCGGCCGAGCCAGGCGCGCACGGCGGTCCAGTGGCGCTCGAGCTCCTCCTGGGCGTCGATCTCCTGGCCCCAGAGCCGCTCGCCGGCCGGCGCCGGGTCCGGGCCGAGCGCGCGGCCCAGCGAGGCCGACAGCGAGTGCGCCGGGTCGGTGCTGAGGATGAGCGTGCGCAGGCCCTGCGCAGCGCAGCGCCGTGCCGTCGCGGCGGCGACCGACGTCTTGCCGACGCCGCCCTTGCCGGTGTAGAGGATCGTCCGGGGCGCCACTTCGGGCGCCGACCCTAGCCTGCTCAGCGCGCCACGCGCAGCGCCCCGGCGCGGCGCACCGTGCGCCCGGCGCTGTCGGTGCCGCGCAGTTCGACGCGCACGCGGGGCAGCCGGCGGCGCAGCGCGAGCCGCACCGTGCGCGCGCCGTCCAGGCGCCCGAGGCGGACCTTGGCCAGCACGACGCGCCGTCGGCCGCGGCGCTGCGTGAGCGCCACGGTCACGGAGCGCACGGGGCCGCTGCTGCGGACCGGCAGCAGCAGGCCGCGGCGGTCGCGGCGGGCGGCGTCGAAGGCGAGCTCGGGCTTCGGGGCCGCCGCCGTGGCCGGCGCGGTGCCATTGGTGGCCGGCGCCGTGGACGGCGGGGTCCCGGTGCTGGTGCGCGGCGGCAGGGCCTTCGCGGTGGGCGCGCGCGCGACGATCCAGTCGTAGAGCGCCCGGTCGCCGACCCGGGAGTAGACGCCGTACTGGCGCCCCGCGCCGCAGCCGAAGCCGAAGGACACGACCCCGACCTGGATGAGCCGGCCGGCGCCGTCGTCGACGACGAGCGGACCGCCGGAGTCGCCCTGGCAGGAGTCGCGGCCGCCGTCGCCGGCGCAGACCATCACCCGGGGGTCGATCACGAACGGCGAGGTCTGCTGACACTCCTGGTCGGAGCGCATCGTGACGTTGACCTCCTGGAGGTTGTTCGTCCCGCCCGACGTGATGAGGATCAGCGATGCGTTCGCGCCCCAGCCCGTGACCGTCGCGGCGCGCCCCGGGGCCCACAGGCCGCGCTGCGTGGCGGGGTCGGCGAGCCGGATGTGCTCCTGCGAGGACCGGCTGGCCAGGCGCAGCAGCGCCACGTCGTTGCGGCTCTCGGCGTCGTAGCCCTCGTGCACGGTGACCTGCGTCGCACCGATCGTCTGCCCGCCGGGGCCCTGGAGTTGCTGGCGGCCCAGCGTGACGCTCAGGCGCCCGGGCGCGTAGGGCCGGTCCTGCTCGTCGACGACGCAGTGCGCCGCCGTGAGGACCTGGTCGGGCCCGACGAGCGAGGCGCCGCACAGGAACTGGCCGTCGAGCCGCAGCGCGCCCATGTAGGGGTACGGGCGGCTCGCGTCGCGGCCGCCGACGACCGCCTCCGCGGGGGCGGCGGCGACCAGGGCGGCAAGGCAGGACAGGACGGTCAGGACCGAACGCACATGAGCCACAACGCTACGGGGCGCCGGAACTGGCGGCGCCGGTCAGCGCCTGGGCGCCACGCGGACGACGCCCGCGGCGCGCCCGACGTTGCCGGCGAGGTCCACCGCGCGCAGCCGCACGCGCAGCGGGCCGGCCTTGTCGGGCTTGAGCGGCAGGCTGCGCCGGCCGGCGCCGAGGCGCACGACGATCCGGTGGATCAGCGCGCCGCGGCGGCGGACCTCGAAGGTCACGGTCGAGATCTTCGAGAGCTTGAAGCGCACCGCGCCGCGGCGGCCCTGGCGCAGCGTCGACGGCTGCACCTCGAGCTCCGGCGGCGTGCGCAGGTAGCCCGTGAAGCGCTCGGCGGTGTCGCAGTAGGGCGCGGGGTCCGGGAACGCCGGGGCAGCTGGGGCGGGAGCGGCGCCGCCGGACGGGTCGAGCTGCACCGCGCTCGCGCGGTCGCGCGCGTCCGCCAGGCGGGCGCACAGCCCGCGCAGGAAGTCGCGCACGAGCTTGTGGTAGCCGAGATCGGACTCGCGCCGCGTCGAGTACATCGACCACGCGCCGGTGTCGTAGCGCGCGAGCTCGGCGCGCAGGCGCGCCTCGCCGGCGGCGAACAGCGCGCGCCCCTCCTCGTCGTTGGCCAGCCGGGCGAAGTCCAGCAGGCCGTTGAGCGCCTGCACAAAGCCGTTGAGGACGCGCAGCCGCGGCAGGGAGGAGTAGATGAGGTAGTGGTCGCCGGGCGCCCGGACGCCCTCCGGCGGCGCGGCGCGGAAGATCCCCAGCCCCCCGCGCGCGACCTCGAACAGCCGTGGCTCGCCGAGCCGGATCGCCGCGCGTGAGAACGCCTGGAGCGCCGTGCCCTGCGCGAGGGCGCTGACCCAGGGCGGCCGCCCGCCGTCGAAGCGGAACAGGTACTCCCAGGCGTGGCCGCCGGCGCGCTGCACCGCGAGGCGCTCGGCCTCGGCGAGGAGCTCGCGGAGCTCGTCGTCGTGCTCGCCGGTGGAGAAGAAGGCGTTGGCCTTGCCGAACGTGCCGAGCCACTGGATCTGCAGGCCCTGGCCGGGGTAGCTCTGCCAGACCAGCCGCGAGCCGGCGAAGCCGACGCGGCGGCCGAAGCCCAGCAGCGGGCCGGACGCCCACCACGCGCGGTTGCGCGCGAGCGTCAGGAAGGCCGAGGGCGATCGCGTGACCGTCAGGCGCCCGGAGGCGGCCAGGTTCTGCACCGTGCGGATGACCGCGCCCAGCTCGGCGCGCCGGCGCCCGGACAGGCGCTTCCACGTGAGCCTGCTGTCCTCGAAGACCTCGCGCCAGCGGTCGTGCGTCGGCTGGTCGATGGCGCCGGCGAGGAGCATGCGGCGCAGCTCCCCCGGCACCGTCCTGCGCGCGGCGGCTGCTCGAGCGCCGGTCAGCGGCGCGCGCGCCACCACGGCCCGGGGCCCCGGCTCGGTGACGGCCGGGGCGAACCGGTCCTCGCGCACCACCACGCGGCCGTCGGCCTGCAGCTCGTGGACAGGCGCGGCAGGGGCGGCGGCGGGCGCAGCGAGCAGGACGACGAGGGCGGCGGCAAGCGGCGTACGGCGCAAGGTCCCGATGCTACGGTCCATCGCCGTCCACTTCTGCAGTGGACCCTGCACCACCCTCGGAGGACGTTCTCGCCGTGACCCGCCTGTCCCGCCTGCTCCTGCTGCTGTGCGTCGCCGTGCTCGTGCCGCTCGGCCTCTCGGCCTGCGGCTCGGACGACGGCGGCGACGACGGCAGCCCCGCCGCCGTGCTGCAGAAGACCTTCGGCTCCGGCCACGCCATGAAGAGCGGCGACCTGCAGCTCGCGCTCGACCTCGACCTCGAGGGCCTCGCCGGCCTCACCGAGCCGATCAAGATCCGCCTCGACGGCCCGTTCGCATCTGCAGGCGACCGCATGCTGCCGAAGTTCGACTTCGACCTCGAGCTCGCCTCCGGCGGCCAGCAGTTCACGGCCGGGGCCGTCTCGACGGGCGAGAAGGGCTACCTGGCGCTGCAGGGCCAGGCGTTCGACCTCGGCGAGGAGCTGTACAAGCAGCTGCGCACGGGCTACGAGCAGGCGCAGAAGCAGGGCGGCGACGACACGAAGGACGGGCCGACGTTCGCCTCGCTGGGCATCAAGCCGCTGAACTGGCTGCGCGACCCGCAGGCCGCCGGGGAGGAGGAGGTCGGCGGCGCCGAGACCACGCACATCCGGGCGGGTGTCGACGTCAAGCGCTTCCTCGAGGACGCCAGCCGGCTGCTCGACAAGGCGAAGGGCCTGCAGATCCAGGGCGCCGGGGAGGTGCCGGGCGGCCTCAGCGCCAAGCAGATCGAGCAGATCTCGCGCGCGGTCAAGAACGCCCAGGTCGACGTGTGGTCGGGCAAGGAGGACCGCACGCTGCGCCGCCTGCGCCTGGCGGTGGACCTCGACGTCCCGGCCGACGTGCGCAAGGAGGTCGGCGGGCTGCAGTCGGGCAAGGTCGCCTTCACGTTCGCGGTGGCCGACCTCAACGGCGACCAGGAGATCAAGGCGCCCGAGAACGCGCGGCCGTTCGAGGAGCTGCAGGCCGCGCTCGGCGGGCTGCTGGGCGGCGGGGCCGCCGGCACGGGCGCGGGCGACGGCGCCACCGGCTCGGGCGCGAGCGGCGCGGGCGGCGGCGGCACGGCGACCGCGCCGGCGACCCAGGCCCCGGCGACGCCCGACGCCCCCAAGCCCTACCTCGACTGCCTGCAGAAGGCCGGGCAGGACATCTCGAAGATCCAGGGCTGCGCGCAGTACCTCGAGGGCTAGTGCGCCACGTCGGGGAGGCGTGACGGCGCGCCGTCCGGTGGGTACGTACCCTCCCCGACTCCATGGCGCTGCGGCGATTCCTCCTGAGCGGGCAGGGCTGGCCCTACCTGCTCCTCCCGTTCATCCCGCTCGCCATCGCCCTCGAGCTCGGCCACGCCGACCCGGTGATCATCTTCTTCGCGGCGGCGGCCGGCGTGATCCCGACCGCGGCGCTCATGGGCCGGGCCACCGAGGAGCTCGCGCACCGCTCGGGCCCTGGCATCGGCGGTTTCCTGAACGTGACCTTCGGCAACGCGCCGGAGATCATCATCGCCCTCTTCGCGCTCAACGAGGGCCTGCACGAGGTCGTCAAGGCGTCGATCGTCGGCTCGATCCTCGGCAACATCCTGCTCGTGCTGGGCGCCGCGATGCTCGTCGGCGGCATCGGCCGCGAGCGGCAGTTCTTCGACCGCACGGCGGCCGGCACGCAGATGACGCTCCTGCTCCTGGGCTGCGTTGCGCTGGTGATGCCGGCGATCTTCGAGCTCATCGAGGGCCGCGGCCTGCCGCTGCCCGATGAGGAGCGCATCAACTACGACTCCACCGTCGAGAACCTCTCGCTCGTCGTCGCGTTCATGCTCCTGTTCAGCTATGCGGCCGGTTTGCTGTTCTCGCTCAAGACGCACCGGTCGCTGTTCAACCCCGTCAGCGAGGACGACGACAGCCACCACGTCGAGGGCGCGTGGTCGGTGCGGCGAGCGGTCATCGCGCTGGGCATCGCCGGGGTGGCGGTCGGCGGCATGTCGGAGATCCTGGTCGGCTCGATCGGCGAGGCGTCGGAGACCATCGGCCTCAGCGAGTTCTTCGTGGGCGTCATCGTCGTGGCGATCGTGGGCAACGCGGCCGAGCACTGGGTCGCCGTCCTCGTCGCCTACAAGGACAAGATGGACCTCGCGGTCAACATCTCCATCGGGTCGAGCGCGCAGATCGCGCTGTTCGCCGCGCCGGTGCTCGTCCTCGCCTCGTACGTCATCGGGCCGCACCCCATGGCCCTCGTGTTCAACGGCTTCGAGCTGGCGGCGATCCTGCTGGCGATCATCATCGCCAACCACGTCACGCACGAGGGCGAGTCGACGTGGTTCGAGGGCATCCAGTTGCTGGCGGTGTACGCGGTCCTCGGCGCGGCCTTCTTCGCGGCATGATGCTCGCCGTCGTCGACAGCCCCCTCGCCATCGGCGGCCTGCTGGTCGTGGTCGTGGCCCTGCTGCTGGTCGACCTGCTGCTGTTCGCGCGCAACCGGCAGCCGTCGTTCCGCGAGGCCGCGATCTGGTCGATCGGGTGGTTCCTGCTGAGCCTCGCGATGGCGCTGCCGATCCTGGCGCTGGACGGCTCGACCTCGGCGGTGGAGTACACGACCGTCTACCTCATCGAGCGCACGCTGTCGCTCGACAACCTCTTCGTCTTCCTGCTGCTCTTCGGCTACTTCGCGGTGCCGCACGAGCACCGGTCGACGCTGCTGTTCTGGGGCATCGTGCTCGCGCTGGTGCTGCGCGGCATCGCCATCCTCGTGGGCGTCGAGCTCATCGACCGCTTCCACTGGATCCTGTACGTCCTCGGTGCGCTGCTGCTCGTGCTCGCCTACCGGATGCTCAAGGGCGGACACGAGGACGTGCACCCCGAGGACAACGTGGTCGTCAAGGCGACGCAGCGGATCTTCCCGGTCACCCCGACGATGGAGGGCGGGCGCTTCTTCATCACCGAGAACGGCAAGCGCTACGCCACGCCCGTGTTCCTGGCGTTCGTCTCGCTGGGGTCGGCCGACATCGCGTTCGCGATCGACTCGATCCCGGCGGCGTTCGCGATCTCGACCGACTCGTTCGTCATCTGGAGCGCCAACGCCTTCGCGCTGATGGGGCTGCGTGCGCTGTTCGTCCTGGTGGAAGAGCTGATCAAGCGCTTCCGCTACCTCGACGAGACGCTGGCCATCGTGCTCGGGATCGTCGGCGTGAAGATCCTGATCGAGGACGTCGTGCACCTGTCGCCGGCGGCCAGCCTCGGCATCGTGCTCAGCTGCTTCGCCGTCGGCATCACCGCGTCGGTGATGGCCGACAAGCGCGAGGCGCGCGCGGCGGCCTGACGTCAGGCCGCGCCGATGTCGCGCAGCCGGCGCGCGACCTCGGCCTCGACGTCCAGCGGCTCCTTGCCCTGGCGCACGAGCCGGCGGTTGCGCGACTCGACGAGCTCGCGGACCTCGAGCAGCAGCTCGCGGTCGACGCGCGGCCGGGTGAGCGCCGCCAGCTCGGCTTCGACGTCGACCGGCGCCTCGCCGCGGGCGGTGCGTCGGCGGTTGCGGGCCTCGAGCATCTGCCGGATCTCGTCGTCGCGCTCGGCGATCGCCACGGCACCGGTGGGGGAGGCCAGGGCCCGGCCGGGGCCGTCGTCGAGGCTCATCCCGCCCCGGCCGATCTGGTCGTAGACCTCGCCGCTGCGCGCGAAGGACCACACTGCGAGTACCGCGGCCACTGCGGTCACCCCGATCACGACGTAGAAGAACGCGTCCTGCACCGCGCCCATGCTGGCACCGCCGTCCGCGAGGGGCTACTCTTCCGTCATCCGCGCGTTGACTGACGAGTCAATCACGCGGCCCTCGCCCCCCTTCACAGGAGCAATCAAGTGGTCGACTTCACGCTGACCGACGAGCAGAAGAGCCTGCGCGAGCTGGCCCACGACTTCGCGGAGAAGGAGATCCGCCCGGTCGCCTGGGAGTTCGACAAGGACGGCACCTGGCCGCAGAAGATCATCGAGAAGGCCCACGAGGTCGGCCTCATGAACACGCACGCGCCCGAGCAGTACGGCGGGCCCGGCCTGGGCTACCTCGACGGCTGCCTCATCGAGGAGGAGCTCGCCTGGGGCTGCTCCGGCATCCAGACCTCGCTGGGCGCCAACGGCCTGGCCTCCGCGCCCGTCGGCCTCGGCGGCTCGGACGAGGTGCAGGCCGAGTTCTTCGGCGAGCTCGTCGCCGAGCCCAAGCTCGCCTCGTTCTGCCTGACCGAGCCGGGCGCGGGCTCCGACGTCTCGTCGATGCGCACGACGGCCACCAAGAAGGGCGACAAGTACGTCCTCAACGGCCAGAAGTGCTTCATCACCAACGGCACGTACGCCGACTGGTACACGGTCTACGCCAAGACCGACAAGGACGCCGGCCACCGCGGCATCTCCGCCTTCCTCGTCCGTCGTGATGACACGGTCATCATCGACAAGAAGGAGGACAAGATGGGCCAGCGGGCGTCGAACACGGCGACCGTGACGTTCAACGAGACCGAGGTCGACGCCAAGTACCTCCTCGGCGAGGAGAACAAGGGCTTCAAGCTCGCGATGATGACCCTCGACCGCACGCGCCCCGGCGTGGCGGCGATGGCCACGGGCATCGCCCGCGCGGCCATGGAGTTCGCCATCGACTACTCCAAGGAGCGCGTCCAGTTCGGCGTGCCGATCGCGATGCACCAGGCCATCCAGTTCCTGATCGCCGACATGGCGACCAAGGTCCACCTGGCCCGCCTCGCGACGTGGAACTCCGCGGTCCTGCTCGACCAGGGCGGCCGCAACACCGTCGAGTCGTCGCACGCCAAGCGCTTCGCCGCGGACACCGCGATGGAGGTCGCCACCGACGCCGTGCAGGTCTACGGCGGCTACGGCTTCATCAAGGAGTACCCCGTCGAGAAGCTCA
>DASPKC010000342.1:0-10073 GCA_035628295.1 Baekduia sp. | reverse complement strand
GAGCTCGTCGAACATCGCGTAGGGGATCTGGAGGTCGTCGAGCTTGAGCGCGACCCGCTCCGGGTCCCGCGCGGCGGCCTCTGTCAGGTTCGTGGCGAGGTTGGGCACGTGCGAGGTCTACCCGATCGCTGCCGCTAGCGTCCCGCGGACGCATGCTCGAGTTCGACGATGTCCGCGCCGCCGCCGCCGTCCTCGACGGGGTCGCCCACCGGACACCGGTGCTGCGCAGCCGCACGCTCGACGCGCACACGGGCGCCCGGGCCCACCTCAAGGCCGAGCACCTGCAGCGCTCCGGCGCGTTCAAGTTCCGCGGCGCGTACACCGCGATCTCTGCCCTGGAGGACCGCGCACGCGGCGTGGTCGCCGTGTCGTCGGGCAACCACGCCGGCGCGGTCGCTCTCGCGGCGCGCGAGCTCGGCGCACGCGCCACGATCCTCATGCCCGCCGACGCGCCGGTGCTCAAGCGCCGCGCGACCGAGGGCTACGGCGCCGAGGTCGTGGAGTTCGACCGCTGGACGCAGGACCGCGAGGCCCTGCTGGCGCAGCTCGCCGCCGACCGCGACCTCGCCGTCGTCCACCCGTTCGACGACCCGCGCGTGATGGCCGGCCAGGGCACCGCCGCCCTCGAGCTCTTCGAGGACGCCGGCGTCCTGGACCTCCTGCTGGTCCCGATCAGCGGCGGCGGGCTCGCCGCGGGCTGCTCGACCGTCGCCGCGGCGCTGGCGCCCGGCTGCGAGGTGGTCGGGGTCGAGCCCGCGGCCGGCGACGACGTGCGCCGCTCGCTTGAGGCTGGCGAGCGGCTGACGATCGAGGTCCCGCGGACCATCTGCGACGGCCTGCAGAACACCGCCGCCGGGCGGCTCACCTTCCCGGTCCTGCAGGAGCGCGTCGCGCGGGTCGTGACGGTCACCGACGCGCAGGTCGTCGACGCCATGCGCTTTGCTGCCGAGCGGCTCAAGCAGTGGCTCGAGCCCTCGGGCGCATGCGCGCTGGCGGCGCTGCTGTCGGGCGCGGTCGACGCCCGCGGCGCGCGGGTCGGCGTCCTGCTGTCAGGCGGGAACGTCGGCGTCGAGCGGTTCGCCGAGCTCACCACGCAGCACTGAGCCGAGGCGCTCGAGGCCGAGCGCGATCCGGTCCGGCGTCGGCTCGGAGAACGACAGCCGCAGCGTGCGCCGGTCGGGCTCGCCGGCATGGAACGGCACCCCCGGCACGAAGGCGACGCCGGCGGCGAGCGCGCGCGCCAGCAGCGCCTCGGCGTCGCCCGCCGGCAGGCGCACCCAGCAGAACATGCCGCCTTCGGGCCGCGTCCACGTCGCGCCGGCGGGAAGGGCGTCCTCCAGCCCGTCCAGCAGCGCGTCGCGCCGCGCGCGGTACACCACCCGCACCCGCTCGAGGTGCGCGTCGAGGTCGTTGGCCTCCAGCCAGCAGCGGGCGGCGGCCTGCGTGACGGTCGCGGTCTGCAGGTCGGAGGCCTGCTTGGCCACCGCGACCGCGGCGCGCAGCTCGCCGGGCGCGCGCACGAAGCCGACCCGCAGCCCCGGCGCGAGCACCTTCGACAGCGACCCGAGCAGCACGACGCGCTCCTCGGCCCCCGGCAGCGACGCGATCTGCGCGACCCGCTCGCCCGACAGGCGCAGCTCGCCGTAGGGGTCGTCCTCGATGAGCCAGAGGTCCGCCTCGACCGCGGCCGCCAGCAGCGCCTGGCGCCGGGCGGCGCCGATCGTCCGCCCGCTGGGGTTCTGGAAGGTCGGCACGAGGTAGAGCGCCTTCGCGCGGCTGCGGCGCGCCGCGGCGACCAGCGCGTCGGGGTCGGGTCCCTCGTCGTCGGCCGGGACCGCCACCAGCCGCGCGCCGGCCAGCCGGAAGGCCTGCAGCGCGGCGAGGTACGCCGGGTCCTCGACGAGCACCGTGTCGCCGTGTTCCAGCAGGACCGTCGAGAGCAGCGTCAGCGCCTGCTGCGAGCCGCTGGTGACGAGGAGGTCGTCGGCCTCGCACGCCACGCTTTGATCCGAGAGCCGCCCCGCGAGCAGCGCCCGGAGCGCCGGGTCGCCCTCCGTCGTGCCGTACTGCAGCGCCGCGCGGTCGGCGAGCGCGCGCTCGAACGCCGCGCGGATCCCGTCCATGTCGAACGTCTCGGGCGCGGGCAGGCCCCCGGCGAACGACACGACCTCCGGCCGCCGCGTCAGTTCGAGGAGGTCGCGCACCGGCGAGGACCGCACGCCCGCCAGGCGGGCCGCCAGCGGCGGGGTCACACGCGGCCGTGCTCGTCCGGCTGCGCCACGGAGACCGCGCCGACCTCGCGCCGGGCGGCGGCCTCCTCCGGCGTCTCGTCCGGCCACCGGCCGTGCTCGGCGAAGAAGTCGCGAGCGTCGTCCTCGCGCTCGCGGTCCGCGGTGCCGCTGCGGATCTGCCACAGGATGTAGCCCAGGCCGACGACGCCGGCCAGCAGCGTGAAGACGGAGAACAGGTCCGAGCCGCTCACAGCACCACCAGCGAGATGGCGACGTAGTGCACGACGGCGGCGAGCGTGACGAAGAGGTGGAAGACCTCGTGGAAGCCGAAGACGCCCGGCCACGGGTTGGGCCGCTGCAGCGCGTAGGCGACGGCCCCGATCGAGTAGAGCACGCCGCCCGAGACGAACAGGACGCCCACGGCGAGGCCGCCGGCCGCGAACAGCTCCGGCCCGATGAGCACGCCGGCCCAGCCCAGCGCGAGGTAGCAGGCCGCCTGCAGCCACCGCGGCGCGTCGATCCACACGACGCTGAGCAGCACGCCGGCCGCCGCACCGATCCACAGGGCCAGGAGGACCGCGAGGCGGTCGCCGCCGTCGAGCAGCAAGACCGCCGGCGGCGTGGCGCTGGCGGCGATGAAGACGAAGATCGTGGAGTGGTCGATGCGCCGCAGCAAGGCCTTGACGGGCGAGGCGGGCGGCCAGCGGTGGTACGCGGCGCTGCCGGCGAACAGCGCGACGAGCCCGGTGCCGTACACCGCGCACGCCGTGCGCGCGGTGGCGTCCGGCGCCAGGGCGAGCAGCACGATGGCGGCTGCTGTCGCCGGCGCTGCCGCCCACAGGTGCAGCGCGCCGCGCAGCCGGGGGATGTCGACGACGGCGTCCATGACACGGGATGGTGACAGGCTGGGTGCTCAGCCCTGCGCCAGCGCCTCCGGGCCGACCTGGTCGAGCGTCGCGTGGCCGCTGAGGGCCATGGCCAGGTCGAGGTCGGCCAGCAGCATCCGCAGGACCTGCCGCACGCCCTCCTCGCCGTCGAGCGCCAGACCCCAGAGATACGGGCGCCCCAGCAAGACGGCCGATGCGCCCAGCGCGATCGCCTTGAGCGCGTCGGAGCCCGAGCGCACCCCGCTGTCCAGGAGGACCGGCACGCGCCCGTCGACCGCGGCCACGACCCCCTCCAGCGCGTCGAGCGTCGCCACCGCGCCGTCGACCTGCCGGCCGCCGTGGTTGGAGACGATGAGCCCGTCGACGCCGTGGTCGAGCGCGCGCCCGGCGTCGTCGGCCGCCAGGACCCCCTTGAGCAGGATCGGCAGGTCGGTCACGCCCCGAAGGAAGGCCAGGTCGTCCCAGGTCACCGTCGGGTTGGAGAACACGCCGACGAACTGCCCGATCGCCGCCTGCGGGTCCTGTTCGGGGGGCGCGGCGAGCGCCGAGCGGAACACGGGGTCCGCGAGGTAGTTGGCGATCCCGACGCCCTGCAGGAACGGCAGGTAGGCCTGCTGCAGGTCACGCGGACGCCAGCCCAGCAGCCACGTGTCCAGCGTGACCACGATCGCCGAGTACCCCGCGGCCTCGGCGCGGCGCACGAAGCTCGCCGCCAGCTCCTCGCCGCGCGGCCAGTAGAGCTGGAACCACCGCGGCCCGTCGCCGCCGGCCTCGGCGATCTCCTCGAGGGTGAAGGACGACGCCGTGCTGGCCACGTAGGGCAGGCCCACGGACGCCGCGGCGCGCGCCGAGGCCAGCTCGCCGTCGGGATGGATGATCGACTGCACGCCGACGGGTGCGAGCAGCACCGGCGCGGGCAGCGTCGTCCCGAGCACCTCGCGGGCCATCGAGCGCTCGCCGACGTCGCGCAGCATGCGCGGCAGGAGGCGCCGCCGGCGGAAGGCCGCGAGGTTCTCGCGCATGGTGTCCTCGGTGCTGGCGCCGCCGAAGACGTACCCGCGCGGACCGGGGTCCAGGGCGGCCTCCGCCGCGGTTTCCAGTGCGCCCCACGCCATCGGGAAGGACGGCTGCTCCCCGGCCATCCCGCGCAGGTAGATCTCGTACTGGAAGTTCGCGAAGGGACTCGCCGGCTCGGTGCTCATGGGCGGACCCTACGCAGGGCGTGCACAGCCCCGGCGCTTCGGGCAGGCTTGCCCCGATGTCCGCTCCGAGCACCACCCACCCGCCGGCCCCCGCCGATGCCGGCGCCTCGGATCTCGCCGCGGCGGCCGAGGACCTGGCCGGGCGCCTGCCCGAGGCGGTGCGGCCGCTGGCCCGCGTGGCCTACGACCTGCGCTGGACGTGGGACCCGGACGGCCCGGCGACCTTCGCGGCCCTGGACGCGCTGCGCTGGGAGGCGTGCGGGCACAACGCCGTGCGGCTCCTGCGCGAGGTGCCCCTGCGCCGCCTGAAGGCCGCCGGGGACGACCCGGCGCTGCGCGAGCGCATCGACCGCCTGCACGCCGTGCTGGACGGCGACCCGCGGCCCGTCGCCCCGGAGCCGGTGTTCTACCTCTGCGCCGAGTACGCGATCCACCAGAGCGTGCCCGGGTACGGCGGCGGCCTGGGTGTCCTGGCGGGCGACATCCTCAAGGAGGCATCCGACCTCGGGCTGCCGATGCTCGGCGCCGGCCTGCTCTATCGCCAGGGCGCCGCGCACCAGCGCCTCGACGCGTCGGGCTGGCAGCACGACTGGTGGTCGACCATCGACCCGGACGACCTCCCGATGGCCCTGGTCAGCGGGCCCGACGGCCACCCGGTCACGATCTCGGTGCCGGTGGGCACGCGCGACATCGTCGCCCAGATCTGGCGCGCCGACGTGGGCCGGGTGCCGCTCCTGCTGCTCGACGCCCGGCGCCCCGAGAACGACGCGATCGGCTGCTGGACCACCGAGCGGCTCTACGACGGCGACCCCAGCACCCGCCTGGCGCAGTACGCGCTGCTCGGCACGGGCGGCGTGCGGGCGGCCCGGGAGCTCGGCATCGAGCCTTCCGTCGTGCACCTCAACGAGGGGCACGCCGCCCTGGCGGCGCTCGAGCTCGTCCGGGCGGCGCGCGAGGGCGGTGCGGACCTCGACGGCGCGCTCGCCCAGGCGCGGGAGCGGACCGTTTTCACGACGCACACGCCCGTCCCCGCCGGGAACGACACCTACGACGGCAACCACGTCCGCGCGGAGCTCGGGCGCCTGGCCGACGAGTGCGGCGTCGGGACCGAGCGGCTCCTGCAGCTCGGCCGCACGCACCCCGACGATCCGCACGAGCCGCTGGGCGTGACGCAGCTGGCGCTGCGCACGAGCAGCGCCGCCAACGGCGTGGCCGAACGCCACGGCGAGGTCAGCCGCGGCATGTGGCGCGAGCTCTGGCCGCACCTGCCCGAGCACGAGGTGCCGATCGATCACGTCACCAACGGCGTGCATCTGCCGACCTGGCTGGGCGGCCCGATGCGCGAGCTGCTCGACCGCCACCTCGGCGCCGGCTGGATGCGCCGCGCCGACGACCCGCACACGTGGGAGCCCGTGGACGGGATCAGCGACGAGGACCTGTGGGCTGCGCGCTGCGCCCAGCGCGCGGAGCTCATCGAGTTCGCCCGCGGGCGCGCGAGCCGCGACCGGCTCACGCGCGGCGACATGCGCCCCTACGTCGAGGCGGCAGACCGGGCGCTGGACCCCGAGGTCCTCACCGTGGGCTTCGCCCGGCGCATCGCCACCTACAAGCGGCTGCGCCTGCTGGCGGCCGACCGCGAGCGCACGCTGCGGCTGCTGACCGGCGAGCCCGGCGTGCAGTTCGTGATGGCCGGCAAGGCCCACCCGCGCGACGAAGAGGCCAAGCGCACGCTGCAGCTCCTGTTCACCTTCAAGGACCTGCCGCGCGCCGACGACCGGGTGATCTTCCTCGACGACTACGACCTGCGCATCGGGGCGGTGCTGACCAAGGGCTGCGACGTCTGGCTCAACCTCCCGCGCCCGCCGCTGGAGGCCAGCGGTACCAGCGGCATGAAGGCCGCCGCCAACGGCGGGCTGAACCTGAGCGTCCTCGACGGCTGGTGGGCCGAGGCCTACGACGGCCACAACGGCTGGGCGCTCGACGGCAGCGTGGAGCACGGCGACCAGGAGGCCCGTGACTGGCGCGACGCCCAGGCCACGCTCGACCTGCTCGAGGGCGAGGTCCTGCGGATGTTCACCACCCGCGACGAAGCCGGACTGCCGCGCGAGTGGCTGGCGATGATGCGCCGCTCGCTGCGCACCAACGGCCCGCGGTTCAGCGCCACGCGCATGGTGCGCGACTACGCGCAGCGCCGGTACGGCCGCGCGGGCGCCGCGGTCGCCGGGCGCTGACGCGCATCACGCGCCGGGCGGCGGGCGGCTCCGGGGCGCGCAGCGGCGGGTGCCACACGCGCCGCTCACGCGGTCGCCGTGGGTCACGCGGCGACCGGCTCGGGCGCGGCGGCCACCGGCCGTCGCCACCGCTCGCGCTCGACGTGCGCCTCGGCGTCCTCCACGGCCCAGCGCACGCGCTCGCCGAGCTGGTGCAGCGCATGGTCGGACTCGAGCAGCGCCCGGCAGAGCTGCTCGTCGAGCGCGACCCAGCCGTCGTCGGCGATCACGCAGAGGCGCGCCATCACGCGAAGGCCGGGGTCGTCAGCCGGGTGTTGCGCCGGATCCGCCGCCGCAGTCGCGTGGCGGGGCCGCGCAGGAGCAGGGCACGGGTCATGTCGTCCTCCTCGCGATCGGGGTCCACCACCGGGACCACTAGGCCGCGGGCCGCGACCGTCAAGGCGCGGCCGGCGCGAACAGCGCGACCGGCTCGCGCTTGCCCTTCAGCGCCATGGCCGGGCGCTCGACCCACGCGGCGGCAGGCTCGTGCAGGAGGCGCCGGGTGGCGCCGGTGATCAGCAGGTCGTCGCCCGTCTCCCGCGTGGCGGCCTCGACCCGCGCGGCCGTGTTGACCACGTCGCCGACCACGGTGAAGTCGCGCCGGCCCCCGCCGCCGATCGTGCCCACCACCACCCGGCCCGAGTTCACCCCCAGCCCGACGCGCAGCCGGCCGGCGTCGCCGCGCCGCACGAGCTGCGCGATCTCGCGCGCGGCCGCGACGGCGCGCGCGGCGTGGTCCGGGAGGCGCTCGGGCGCGCCGAACACCGCCAGGAGGCCGTCCCCGACGAACTTGTTCGCGTGGCCGCCGTGGCGCCGGATCACCGGCACGACCGCCTCGTAGAGCGCGTTCAGGGAGGCCACGACGTCCCGTGCGGCCGCGCCCTCGGCGAACTCGGTAAAGCCGCGCACGTCGAGGAACACCACCGAGGCGTCGAGCTCCTCGCCGCGCAGGTCGGTGCCCTCGGCCAGCACGCGCTGCGTCACGGCCGGATCGACGAACGCGCCGAACGCCTCGTGCAGGCGGTCGCGCTCGCCGAGCCCCGCCACCATCGCGTTGAACGACGCCGCCAGCTCGCCGGTCTCGTCGGTCGAGACGACCGGGACGCGCACGCCGAGGTCGCCCTGCGCGACGCGACGGGTCGCGTCGCGCAGGTCGATCACCGGCCCGGACACGGCGTCCGCGAGCACCAGGCTCAGCCAGAGCGACACGGCCGCCGTGACGCCGACGGCGACGACCGCGGCAGGGCCGATGGTGTCCAGGTCGCGCGCGTCGTCGGTGAGGAGCCCGGCGGTGATGAGCGCCGTCCCCCAGGTCACCATCGGCACCGCGGCCAGCAGCCGCCGGTGCAGGGACACCCGAGCGACCTCCGGCGGCGCGGCGGCCGGCAGATGGTCGCCCAGGTCCTCGAGCAGCGGGCGCATCGTCAGTTCCATCCCCATGAACCGCAGGACGACCGACGAGAGGTACAGCAGGAACGACGCGGGGAACAGCAGCGCCGCCTCACGGGCGGGCAGCTCCAGCAGCCCGGCGAGGACGAGGTCCGCCGCCGCGGCGCCTGCGGCACCGACGACGTAGAGGCTGCGCAGCCGCACGAGCGCCAGCGGCAGCTCGGCCACCGCGGCCCACGCTTGCACGGCCGTCGCGCCGTCGCCTTCCCCGGCCAGCCACCGCTGCGCCGGGCGCACCAGCCGGCGCATGCGGACACCGGCGACCACACCCTCGGCGACGTACCCGGCCGCGGAGCACGCGCCGAAGGCGGCGAGCTCCCGCGCGCTGAGATCGACGTAGAGCACCAGCGTGACGAGCCCGAAGCCGGCCACGACGACGCCGTTGGCCGCCGCCGCGGCGACCGCCACGTCGAGGTACCTCGCCCTGGCACGGCGGTAGAGGACCCGCGGCGGCCGCTCGAAGAACCCGCGGCCCAGGCCCCGCCAGCGCATCGCGACGGATCCTCGCACGCCGCCCGGGCGCGACGGGGCGCCCGCCCCTAGGAGGCGTCGCGCACCGCGAACACCGCGCGGGCGCGGACGACCTCGTCGCCGTCGGCGCGCAGCGAGCAGTCCGCGAACGCCAGGCGTCCGCCGAGGCGCTCGACCTCGGTGTGGGCCTCCAGCCACGAGCCGGCAGGAGCCGGGCGCAGGAAGTCGGTCGTCAGCGACACCGTCGCCACGGCGGCCTCCCCCTCGGCGTCGTCGCGGATCGCCATGCCGAAGGCCAGGTCGGCCAGGGTGGCCAGGAACCCGCCCATGGCGGTGCCGGCGAGGTTGAGGTGGCGGTCCTGCACCCGGAGCCCCACGACCCCGTCGGACCGCGTGTGGACCGGCCCCAGGAGATCGGCGAACCCGCCGATCCCGGGCAGCGGCTCGAAGCCGGTGGGTACGCCGTCGTCCTGGGCCATCCTGCGTCCGTACCCGGCCCGTGCGCGCGCCACCGGCCGCAGCAGGCGCGCACCGACGACCGCGGCCCGCGCGCCTGTGGCCGCGCCACAAGACGGCCCGCGACGCGGCGGCGCAGTATCGCGCTCGTCCCATCTGCCACTGACCCGGAGGTCCGCCCGTGCTCGTCGTCCACGCCGTCCTGCCCATCCGCCCCGACGCCCGCGACGCCTTCCTCGGCGCGGTCGGCGGCCTCGTCGAAGCCACCCGCGCCGAGCCCGGCGTCCTCGAGTACGGGCTGCACGAGTCCGTCGAGTCCCCCGGGACGTTCACGATGGTCGAGCGCTACGTCGACGAGGGCGCGTTCGAGGCGCATCTCGGCAGCGCGCACTTCCAGGCGGCCGCCGCCGGACTGGGCGAGTGGCTGGCCGGCCCGCCGTCGATCACGAAGTACCGCAGCGACGACGGCGAGGCCGTCGCGCTCGGGTAGCCGTCCGTGGCTCGGGCGCGCAACCTCCGCCGCCGCCGGACGTCGTAGCGTTCGTGCTCGTGCCCTCACGCCGCCGTGCCGCTCTCGCGCTCGCCGCCGCCGTGGCGGCGGGCGCCGCGACCGCCGGGCCCGCGGGCTCGGCGTCCCAGGAGCCGGGGCTGACGCCCGACGGGCCCGCGACGATCCGCGCGTTCTTCAACGGGCCGTCGACGTTGGAGGGCCGCCCGCCGGAGGTGCTTGTGCGCTGGGGGCTGACGGTCCTGCCGGGCGGCAACGGCGGGGCGGTGCGGCTGCAGGTCCTCAACGGGTCGCCGGGCGTCCGGGTCGTCGGGTCGAGCCCCGGCGTGCAGCTGCCGGCCGAGGCGGGGACGTACGAGTTCGACCTCCCCTGGGGCATCCCGTACGACCCGCGCCAGCACGGCCTGGCCATCGAGCAGGAGACCGGCGGCCACCAGCTCCTGGAGCCCTCCGAGCGTCCGGAGGACGAGGTGCACCTCTTCCGGCCTCCGCTCGCCGACGACGCACAGGGCGCCACGGCGACGCAGACGCTCACGTCGCGCCGGCTGCGCATCACCGGGGTCACGGAGACCGACCTCGACGGCGACCTCGTCGGCGAC
>DASPKC010000341.1:0-19508 GCA_035628295.1 Baekduia sp. | reverse complement strand
CCACCACTACATCGACCCCCACGACCCCGTGGACCTCGTCGGCAAGCGGGTGCTCGTCGTGGGCATCGGCAACAGCGGCGTCGACATCGCCAGCGAGCTCGCGCGCAAGGGCGAGGCCGAGAAGTGCTTCATCTCCACCCGCTCGGGCGCCTGGGTGGTGCCGAAGTACGTCTTCGGCCGCCCCCTGGACCAGGTCATCCACACCAACCCGTACCTGCCGCTCGCGCTGCAGCGGCGCCTCGGCCGGGTGCTCCCGCGCCTGGTGTCCGGGCGGATGGAGGACTTCGGCCTGCCGACGCCCAACCACAACTTCCTCGAGGCGCACCCCACGGTGTCCAGCGAGCTGCTCCTGCGCCTGGGCTCCGGCGACCTCGTGGCCAAGCCGGACGTCGCCGAGCTGCTGGGCGATCGCGTCCGCTTCGCCGACGGCACGGTCGAGGAGATCGACGCGATCGTCTACGCGACGGGCTACCGGATCTCGTTCCCGTTCTTCGACGAGGACTTCATCAGCGCCCCGGGCAACAAGCTCCCGCTCTTCAAGCGCATGTTCAAGCCCGGCATCGACGACCTCGCGTTCATCGGGCTCGCCCAGGCGATCCCGACGCTGTTCCCGTTCGCCGAGGCCCAGTCGCAGTTCCTGGCGCGCTGGATCCGGGGCGAGTGGGCGCTGCCCTCGCCGGAGGAGATGGAGCGCCGCATCGCCGAGGACGACGCGAAGTACGTCGCGCACTTCAACGACCGCCCGCGCCACACGATGCAGCACGACTTCTTCGTCTACACGCACGACCTCGAGCGCCGCGTCCTGCCCGAGGGGCGCGAGCGGGCGCGGCAAGGGCGGACGGGCCCGCCGCTGGCCGGGCGCGCGGCGCGGGCCGGGGAGGCGGCGGCCCATGCGTGAGGACGTCTGGTTCGACTCCCACGGCACGCGCTGCGCGGCCTGGTGGTACCGCTCGGGCGACGCCCCGGGGCGCCCGTGCGTCGTCATGGCCCACGGCATCGGCGCCACGCGCGACAGCGGCCTGGAGCCCTACGCCGAGGCGTTCGCCGCGGCCGGGTTCGACGCGCTGCTCTTCGACTACCGCACGTTCGGCGCCAGCGAGGGCGAGCCGCGCCAGCTCGTGTCGTTCCGCCGCCACCGCGAGGACTTCCTGGCCGCGGCGGCCTTCGCCCGGACGCTCGACGGCGTCGACGGCGACCGGATCGCGATGTGGGGCACGTCCTACGGCGGCGGCCACGTCGTCGCCGCGGCGGTGCAGGACGGGCGCGTCGCGGCGGTGGTGGCCTCGACGCCGGCGATCGACCTCGCCGCCGCGGTCGTCGGCATCGCGCGCAGCCCGGGGGGCGTCCGCCACCTGCTGCGCAGCACCGTCGCCGGCGTGCGCGACGTCGTCTCGTCCTTGCGCGGGGGCCCGGGCGTCACGATGCCCATCGTGGGGCCGCCCGGCTCCTTCGCCGTGCTCACCTCGCCGGACGCCGAGCCGGGCATGCGGGCCGCCGCGGGCCCGACGTGGCGCAACGAGATGCACGCGCGGGAGATGCTCGCCATGGCCCTCAACCGGCCGGTCAGCCAGGCCGGCGCGCTGCCGTGCCCCGCGCTGTTCGTGATCGCCGACCAGGACCGCGCGGTGCCCAACGCGCCGATCCAGAAGGCCGCGTTCGCCGCGACCGGCCGCGCCGAGGTCCGGCGCTACCCGTGCGGGCACTTCGACATCTACCAGGACCCGTGGCGGTCGCGGGCGATCGCCGACCAGCTGCACTTCCTGCGCCGGCACCTGACGGGCGCCTCCGCGCCGCGGGCGGCAGCAGCCTCGTAGGCTGCCGCGCGTGGATCTCTCCCCGCAACCCTTCTCGGTGAGCGTCGCCGAGCAGGACGGGACGTGCGTCGTGCGCGCGCGCGGCGAGCTCGACCTCTCCACCGCACCGGAGGTGGAGGCCGCCGTGCTGCCGCTGCTGCGCCACGGCCGGCGGGTCGTGCTCGACCTGCGCGACCTCGACTTCCTGGACTCGAGCGGCATCCGCATGCTCGTCGTCGCGCACGACGTGGCCGCGAAGGTGCCGGAGGCGTCGTTCGGGCTCGTGCGGCTGGCGCCCGAGTCCCACGTCTGGCACGCGCTCGAGGTCTCGGGCGTCGACCAGGTCCTCGACCTGGTGGAGCTGCCCGCGTGAGCCCCGCGATCCCCGACGCCATCCTCGAGGGCCCGGTCCTCGAGCGCTTCGCCGGCCTCGTCGTGGGCTTCGGCGCCAACGTCCAACCCGGGCAGCTGGTGACGATCGGCTCGGAGATCGGCAAGGAGGCGCTGACGCGCGCCGTGGCGGCGGCGGCCTACCGGCGCGGCGCCAGGTTCGTCGACGTCTCGTACTTCGACCTGCACATCAAGCGCGCGCGCATCGAGCACGCCGCCGAGGACACGCTCGACTTCGTCCCGCCGTGGTACGGCGCCGCGGTGCTCGAGCTCGGTCGCCTGCGCGGCGCGCGGATCGCGCTGGCCGGCCCGTCGTTCCCCGGGCTGCTTGACGACCTCGATCCCGCGCGCGCCGGCCGCGACCAGCTGCCGTTCCTCAAGGAGACCACGCAGGTCGTCAACGAGCGCTCGCTCAACTGGACGGTCGTCCCGTGCCCGACCCCCGCGTGGGCGCGCCTGGTGCACCCCGACCTCGACGCCGACGCCGCGCTGGCCCGGCTGACCGGCGAGGTGCTGCACGTCTGCCGGCTGGACGAGGACGACCCGATCGCGGCGTGGGAGGAGCGCGCGGCCACGCTGACCGGCGCCGCCGGCCGGCTGACCGGGCGGCGCTTCGACGCGCTGCGCTTCTCCGGACCGGGCACGGACCTCACCGTCGGCCTGCTGCCCACCTCGCGCTTCGTGGCGGCCCGGATGGAGACGGCCGGCGGGATCGTGCACATGCCGAACATCCCCTCCGAGGAGGTGTTCAGTGCGCCGGATCCCGCGCGGGCTGACGGCGTGGTGCGGGCGACCAAGCCGCTGCTGGTGGGCGGATCGATCATCCGCGGCCTGGAGGTCGAGTTCCGCGCCGGCCGCGTGGTGCGCGTCGACGCCGAGGAGAACGCCGAGGTCCTGCGCGGCTACGTCGCCCGCGACGAGGGCGCCGGCCGCCTGGGCGAGGTCGCGCTGGTCGACGGAGCCGGGCGCATCGGCGCGCTGGACACGGTCTTCTACGACACGCTGCTCGACGAGAACGCCGCGTCGCACATCGCGCTGGGGATGGCCTACGCCCTGTGCGTCGAGGAGGACGACGTCCCGCGCCTCAACACGTCCCAGATCCACGTCGACTTCATGATCGGCGCGCCGGACGTCCGCGTCGACGGCCTGACCGCCGGCGGCGAGACCGTCCCGGTCCTCGTCGACGGCGCCTGGCAGGTCTGAGCGTCGGTGAGGTGCGAGGTGATCTCGCTCAGCGAGATCAACTCGCAGCTCGGCGAGCCGCCATGCGATGGACGCCCTCTGGTGCGCGGCGCCGTCTGCGGCGGGGGGCCGCTACGCTTGGCGCCGTCCAGGAGAGGTGCCGGAGTGGTTGAACGGGCACGACTGGAAATCGTGTGTGCGTTAACGCGTACCGAGGGTTCGAATCCCTCCCTCTCCGCCTCCAGGCCCCGGCGCCGCAGCCGATCGGCCGCGGCGCCGTGCCGGTCCTGGTAGCGGACGACTAGCGCCCGCCCCGCCGCTGCGGCGGCAGCTTGCGCGGGACGGGACGGACCACCCGCGGCGCGGGCGGCATGACGGGCTTGTGCTTCGGAAGCAGTGGACGGCGGTGCAAGACGGTGCTCCTGTGCTTGCGGGATGGCAACGGCGGGGCGGCCGTCCGCGCCCACGCGCACGGCGGCGGGTGCGGACGCGAGGCGTCATGTCGCGGACGGCCGGGCGGCACGCGGGCCACGCCGGAGGCGGGCACGGGGCGTGCGGCGACGGGGACGTCCTAACGCCTGCGCATGACCCGCTGACCGTACCAGCGGGGGTGTCCAGGTTCCAGCGGCCCGGCGTAAAGACGCGCGCGCGCCGTGCCGATGTATGCCTCGTGATCGACAAGCGCATCGAGCGGGTCTACCTCGAGACCGACCGGCATCGCATCGTGGGCAACCTCACGCTCGCCCGCGACGGCTATCGCAGCCGCATCTCCGACGTGCTCAACGCCTCCGAGCGCGACTTCATCACGCTCACCGAGGCCACCGTCGAGATCATCGACCACGACGGGCCCGGCACCCGTCACCCGGTGCTGTCGGTCTCGCGCCGCCACGTCGTCCTCGCGATCCCGCAGGACGAGCGGGGCGAGCAGGCCGCGGCCTGAACCCGAGCTCAGCGCGCCGGGCGGCTCGTCGCCGCGAGCAGCGCGGCGTGCAGGCGCTCGGCGTCGTCGGGGCGCAGCTCGCCGAACGCCAGCCGGCGCGACCCGTCGGTGCGCACCCGCAGCTCCGCGGTGCGCCGCCAGCGGCCGCGCGGGCGCAGCTGCACCTCGCGGATGCGCCCGAAGGCGACCCACCGCACGCGGTCGGTGATGGCGTCGTCGCGCAGCCACAGTAGGCGCCGGTCGGTGACGGCCACGCGCACGTCGTGGCTGTCCCAGGTGGCCGCGTCGGCGACCGCCCGGATGTCCTCGCCGCGCTCCAGCGCCGCCAGCAGCTCTGTGCCCAGCGACCGGCGCACGGCCGGCGCGAGCCAGTCGCCCGGCGTGCGGGGCGGCTGCGCGCCGCCACGGCCCCGGCGCCCGGCGCGCAGCCGTTCGAGCTGCGCCTCGGCCAGGCCGTCGCGGAGGAGCTCGTAGGCGGCGTTGACCTCCGCCATGCGCGGCGCGGCCTGCTCGCCGGCGCGGTCGGGGTGCCAGCGCTTGGCGGCCTCGCGGTAGGCGCGCGCGATCTCCTTGGGGGAGGCGCCGGGCGCGACGCCCAGCACCGCATGCGGGTCGCTGGGCCGGACGCGCTCGTGCACGCCCTGATCGTGCCACGACTGTCAGCGCACCTTCGCGGCGTGCGACGCGTTTGACCGGGTACGCGCCCGCATACGTACGAGCCCTTGACGCACCCATCGGCAGGATGAGCGCCACGAGGACCGGACGGACGCGGTAGTTGACCGGGTAAATGGTTGCAGAAGCAATGAACCCTGGTACAATCCCCACCGTAGAAGTCGGAGAACCATGGAGGCAGTCACGAACCCCACCCCCACCCAGAGCCACCGCCTCGAGGAGAGCAGCGTGGTCAGCGACGCCCTGGACCAGCTCCTGCGGCGTGCGTCGGCCTTCCCGCTGCTGCGTCCGGAGGAGGAGATCGACCTCGCCCAGCGCATCGAGCGCGGCGACCTGGTCGCGAAGGAGCGGCTCGTCGCTTCCAACGTGCGCCTCGTGGTGTCGATCGCCCGCCGGTACCAGGGGCACGGCCTGACCCTGCCGGACCTCGTCCAGGAGGGGATGCTGGGCCTCATCCGCGCCGCCGAGAAGTTCGACTGGCGCAAGGGGTACCGCTTCTCCACCTACGCGACGCTGTGGATCCGCCAGGCGATCCAGCGCGGCCTGGACAACTCCGGTCGCCTGATCCGCCTGCCCGCCAACGTGTCCGGCAAGGTCCGGCGCGTGGGGCGCATGCGGGCCGAGCTCGCCGTCCAGCTCGAGCGCGATCCGGAGCCGTTCGAGGTCGCCGAGCGCGCCGGCCTGCCCGTCGACGAGGTCGAGGCGCTCATGGCGATGGACTACACGCCGCCCAGCCTCGACGCCCGTGTGGGCGACGAGGGGGACGCGGCGACCCTCGGTGAGCTGCAGAGCGACGACGGCCCCGGCCCGGACGAGGAGGTCGAGACGACCTGGCTCGCCGAGCGCGTGGCCGTGGCGCTCGACCGCCTGCCCGAGCAGGAGCGCGAGGTCGTGGAGCTGCGCTTCGGCATGGAGCAGGAGCAGCGCTCGCGCACCCAGGTCGCCCGCGACCTGCGCATGAGCCCCGCCAAGGTCGAGGAGCTCGAGCGCTCCGCCCTGCGGCGCCTGGCGCACATGCCGGACGTCGAAGCACTCCGCGACGCCGCCTAGCACCCCGCTCCCCCACGGGTCGTAGAACGACTGAGGGCCGCCCATCGGGCGGCCCTCAGCACGTTCGGAGAGGTCCCGTGCGGCTACGGGACCTCGACGAAGCGCATCGTCACGTTGCCCAAGGCGATGACGTCGCCGTTCTTGAGCTCCGCGCGCTGGGTGCGCATGCCGTTGACCAGCACGCCGTTGGCACTGCGGTCGTCGAGGATCTCCGTCCGCGTGCCCTCCCGGTGGAGGATCGCGTGACGGCGGGACACGGTCGCGTCCTCCAGGCGGATGTCCGCCGAGAAGCCGCGTCCGACCTTGGTCAGGCCTTCGGCGACGGGGACGACGACGGTGCCGCCGTCCTCGTCGATCGCCACATGGGCACCCCGTTCCAGCTGGGGGACCTGCGCGGAGCGCCGCAGCGTACGCGGATCGACGCGCGGCATCTTGATCGTCTCGCTGCCAGTCGGAACGGCGGGGGCGAGGGCCATCTACGGACCTCCAACGTCGGGGGGCGGGGACCGAAGCTCACCACCTCACCCTGAGGGGTGGCTAAAGGGCGCGGAGCGACGACGGTACCCCTGTGGGGCACCGAAGGAAACCCCTCAGCGGAAGTGGTGCCGCCGCGGGTGGCCGGCATGGGCTGCGCGGCGCAGCGCGGCCAGGTCGCACGTGGCGGGAGCGTCGAAGCAGCCGAGCGCCAGCCGTCGTGTCCGTGCGGAGACCATGCCCAGCGCCGCGCCCTGCCGCAGCCGGCGTGCGAGCTCTGCGCGCACGCCCTCGAGCACCCGCTCCTGCGCGATCCCCAGCTCGTCGGCCAGCCGGCCGGCGACGCGCGCCTTGGCCGTCTCGAGGTCGCCGACCCCCGCCGCCTTGAGTCGGCGCAGCGCCTTGCTCGCTGCCGAGCGATCGCAGGAGCGGCGGTCGGTATGGCAGGCGCGCAGGACGTTGCGCTGCGCCGAGCTCAGCCCGGCGCGGTCCGCGGCGCGGGCGGCCTCCTCGCGCGCAACCTCGTGCGCGGCGTCGCGCAGGTCGTCGCGCTCGACGCCCAGGCGGCCGGCCAGGCTGCCGAGCACGACGCGGGCCACCATGCCGTGGCGGCCGCGCAGCCCCCGGTGATGGGCGACGGGTGCTGCCTCGGCGGTGGGCGCCACCACCGCGGGCACCTCGCCGCGGGCGGGCGCGGGCCCTTCGTCGTCGGCCTGCACGCCCGCTCCGATCCCCAGCCCGAGGGCGGCGGCGGCAGCGACGGCGAGGGGCAGCTTGCGACGCATCGCGCCCAGTGTGCCATCCGCCCCGCCGTGCGCGTCGCAGCTGGCGCACCGGCAGCGCCCCGGCGCGCGAGGATGGCCGCCGTGCCGCGCGCCCTGCTCCTGGTCGTCCTCGTCGCGCTCGCGCAGCTGGCGGCGCCGGGCTGCGGCGGAGGTGACGACCCCGCCCGGCCGCCGGCGCCCGGGCGTCCCGAGCTGCCGTTCCCGCCGCGCGCCGCCGAGCCGGCGGGCGCGCCCGCCGCGGATGCGCGGCCCGCCGGCCGCGTCGTGCGCGTCGGCGACGGGCCGGAGGGGGTCGCCGTCGACCCGCGCACCGGCACCGTTGCGGTCGGGCTGCGCGACGGCCGGCTTGCGCTCGTCGACGTGCGCACCGGCCGCGCCCGGCGCTTCGTGCGGCTGCCGTCCGCGCCGCGCCACGTCCAGCTGGCCCGGCCCGGGGGGCCGTTCCTGGTGGCCTGCGAGGACGCCGACGCCCTGGCCGAGGTCGCGGTGACCGGCGGCGTCAGGGTCACGCGCGTGGGCGACGGCCCGCATGACGCCGCGGCGCTGGCCGACGGGCGCATCGTGGTGGCCGACGAGTTCGGCGCGACCGCGACGATCGTGCGCGAGGGCCGCGTCGTCGCGCGCCGGCAGGTCGACGTCCAGCCCGGCGGCGTGGCGGCCCTCGGCGACATCGCGGCCATCGTCAGCGTCCGCGCCTACACCGTCGCCCTGCTCGGCGCGCGCGGCCGGCAGGGCGACTCGCAGAACGCGGGGTACGGGCCGTCGCATGCCGTCGCCGACGACGACGGGCGGGTCTACGTGACCGACACCCGCGGCGGCGGGCTGTCGGTGTTCGCCACGCGCCCGCGGCTGCGCTTCGTCGGGCGCACCGCGCTGGCGGGATCGCCGTACGGCATCGCCATCGACCGCCGCCGCGGGCGCCTCTGGGTCACGCTGACCGCGCGCAACGCCCTGGTCGAGCTGACGATCGGGGATGTGCCCCGGCGCCTCGCCACGCGCGCGACGGTGCGCCAGCCGAACACCGTGGCCGTCGACGAGCGCTCGGGCCGGCTGGTCGTCGCGTCGCGCACCGACGGGACCTTGCAGCTGCTGGCGCCGTCCGGGTAGGACTGGATCGCCATGCCTGCCGACGAACTCCCGCAGTCGCACCTCACGCTCGAGGACGGCACCCCGGTCACGACCCGCGACGGTGCCCGCGTCGGTGTCGTCGCGCACGTGCTCACGGACGAGCCGACGGGGATCTTCGACGGGATCGTGATCGACACGGGCGGGCTGGTGGGCGGCCACCGGTTCGTCGACGCGCCGCTGGTCGACGAGATCCGCAGCGACGCCGTCGTGCTGACCATCGACGCAGACCAGGCGGCGCGGCTGCCCGAGCCGTCGGAGAACCCGGCCGTGGTCGGCGCCGAGCCCGGCGACGACGACGGCGTGCTGGGCGGGAAGCTGCGGCGCGCCTGGGACTGGGTCTCCGGCCGGTACTGACGCCGCGCGGTTGTCCGCGCGCCGGGCCGGGCAGCCCGTTGCCGATGGCCGACGAGCCCGTGGACGTCCTGCTCGTCGAGGATTCTGAGGTCGCCGCCGCGCTGGCGCTGCACGCGCTGCGCGCGGAGGGCTGGCGCGTCGAGCGCCTGGCCGACGGTGCCGAGGCGGCTCGCGTGCTCAGCGACGGCGGGGCGCTGCCGCGCGTGGTGGTGCTCGACTGGGAGCTGCCGGGAGCCGATGCGCCCGGGATCCTCGAGCGCCTGGTGCAGGCCGGCACGCGGGAGCGGATGCGCGTGGTCGGCCTGACGTCGCACGATCGGGACCGCGTGCTCGGCGCGGGGGCCGACGGGTACGTGCCCAAGCCGTTCGCCGCCGAGCACCTGGTCGCCGAGATCCGCCGCGTGCTCGCGGGTCCAACTTGGCATTGAGGCGCTCACAACATGAGGTTGAGGCATGCCACAATCTCCAGCGTGGCATCTCTGACTCGTCGCGGCCTGCTTGGTCGCTCCGTGCCGGTCCTCGGCGCCGGAGCCGCCGTACTGGCCACCTCCACGGCCTCCGGCCAGCAGCACGCCGGGCACGGCTCCGCCGGCGGTGCGGGCTCGTCCGGCGACGACCACGTTGCGGGCCACAGCGGCGGGCACGCATCGTTCCGCGGGACGGTCGACCACCGCGCCAACGGCTTCGACCCGCACGAGATCCTGCGCGACTTCGACTGGGGCCGCACGCGCCGGCTGCCAGGGGGGCGCGTCCTGCGCGAGTGGGACGTGGTCGCCGCCGAGCAGGACATCGAGGTCGCGCCCGGGGTGACCTTCGCGGCGTGGACCTACAACGGCCGCGTGCCCGGGCCGACGCTGCGCGCCCGCGAGGGCGACCGCCTGCGCATCAACTTCGTCAACGGCTCACGACACCCGCACACGATCCACTTCCACGGCATCCACCCGGCCGACATGGACGGCGTGGCGGGCGCCGGCGCCGGAGAGATCCCGCCCGGCGGCCGCACGACCTACGAATTCGACGCCCTTCCGGCGGGCCTGCACCTCTACCACTGCCATGTGCGCCCGCTGGCGGAGCACATCGCCAAGGGGCTGTTCGGCACGTTCATCATCGACCCCACCGACGGGCGCGACGAGGCCGACGAGCTGGTCATGGTCATGAACGGCTGGGACACGAACTTCGACCGCGCCAACGAGGTCTACGCCGCCAACGCGATCGGCTTCGCCTACATGGACAAGCCGGTGCGTGTCCCCAAGGACGAGCTCGTGCGGCTCTACCTCGTCAACGTCCTCGAGTACGACCTCCTCAACTCGTTCCACCTGCACGGCAACTTCTTCCACTACTTCCCCACCGGCACCGGTGACCGGCCCGCGGAGTTCACCGACACGGTGATGCAGTGCCAGGGGCAGCGCGGGATCCTCGAGATGCGCTTCCCCCACGCCGGCAAGTTCATGTTCCACGCCCACCAGAGCGAGTTCACCGAGCTCGGGTGGCAGGGCTTCTTCGAGGTCGCGTGATGGAGGCGTCGGCCACCACCGCCCCGCGCGGCCGTCTGGCCGGTGCTCCGTCGTGGGTGCTGGCGCTGCTCCCGCTGCTGGTCGTCGCGATCGCCGTCGCCACCTTCGCCGCGCTCGACGGCCCGGGCCTGGGCGACCGGCCGGGCCCGCCGGTGGAAGAGCTCGCCGTCGAGCGGACCGTCCTGCAGCCCGGCGTCATCGAGCTGCACGTGCGCAACGACGGACCGGACCCGGTGACCATCGCGCAAGCGGTCGTCAACGACGCGTTCGTGACCTTCGGCGGCGGCGAGCAGGAGATCGGCCGCCTTGAGACCGAGACCGTCCGGCTGCAGCAGCCCTGGATCGAGGGCGAGGCCTACGAGGTGGCGCTGCTGACCTCCACCGGCGCGACGATCATGCACGAGATCGGTGCGGCGGTCGAGACGCCCGACACCGACGTCTCGTTCCTGGGGCTCATGGCGCTGCTCGGCGTCTACGTCGGCGTGATCCCCGTGGCCCTGGGGATGTTGTGGCTGCCGTGGGTGCGCCGGATCCCCGCGAGCTGGATGCGCGGCGTGATGGCCCTGACCGTCGGCCTGCTGCTGGTCCTCGCCGTCGACGCGTGGCTGGAGGGCGCCGAGCTCGGCGCCGAAGGCTCGAAGGCGCTCGGCGGGACGGCGCTCGTGGCACTCGGGGCGGTCGCGGCGTACCTGGCGCTGAGCGGCGTCGGCGCCTGGCTCGACGACCGCCGCCGTGCCGCTCGCGAGCAGGGTGCCTCGGGCGGCCGGCTCGCCTTCCTCGTCGCGCTGGGCATCGGCCTGCACAATCTGGGCGAGGGCCTGGCGATCGGCTCGGCGTACGCCAGCGGCGCGCTGGCCCTCGGGGCGTTCCTGGTCGTCGGCTTTGCCCTGCACAACACCACGGAGGGCCTCGCGATCGTCGCGCCGATCGCGCACCAGCAGGCGCGTCTGCGCCGGCTGGCGGGACTCGGCCTGCTGGCCGGCGCCCCCGCGATCCTCGGGGCGTGGATCGGCGCCGTCGCGTTCAACCCCAGCGCCGGCGCGCTGCTCTTCGGCCTCGGCGTCGGGGCCATCGCGCAGGTCATCGTCCAGCTCGCCCCGAGCATGCGTGACGACCGTGGCCGGCTGCTGCATCCGGGCGCCGTGGGAGGCTTGCTGGTGGGGATGACGCTGATGTTCGGCACCGGTCTGCTGGTGGCCGCCTGATGGCCGCGGGCCCGCACCGGGTGTCGCGCTCGGGGCAGAGCGAGGCGGTCGAGGACTACCTCAAGGCCGTCTACGCGCTGCAGTCGCGCGCGACCGCCGCGACGGTGGGGACCAACGACCTCGCCGCGCGGCTGGGCGTCACACCCGCGTCGGCATCGGCCATGGCCAAGAAGCTCGGGGAGCTCGGGCTGGTGGAGCACGAGCCCTACCGCGGGCTGCGGCTCACCGCGGCGGGCGAGCGCGTCGCGCTGGAGGTCCTGCGCCACCACCGGCTGCTCGAGCTCTACCTCCACGAGCACCTCGGGGTGCCGTGGGACCGCGTGCACGAGGAGGCCGACGCGCTCGAGCACGCCATCTCCGAGGATCTCGAGGCGCGCATCGCCGCCAAGCTCGGCAATCCGACGCACGATCCGCATGGCGATCCCATCCCGTCGGCCGAGCTGCGCATCGTCGAGGGCGCCACGCGCGGCCTCGACGAGCTGGCCGCCGGCGAGTCGGGGACGTTCGTGCGCGTGTCGGACGCTGATCCGGACAAGCTGCGCTGGCTCGACGACCGCGGCATCGCGCTGGGCGACGCGCTGGAGGTCGTCTGCCGCGAGCCGTTCGGCGGATCGCTGACGGTGCGCTCGGGCGACGACGAGCATGCGCTGGGCCCGGAGCTGGCCGCCGCGATGCGCGTCGCGGCGTAGTCAGACGTGCAGCTTGGGCGGCGCGTAGTGCTCGGCGAAGACCTTCGCGACGAGCTCGCCGCGGCTGCCCACGCCGACCTTCTCGAAGATCGCCTTGACGTGATCGCGGACCGTGTGCGGTGACAGGCCGAGCAGCGGGGCGATCTCGCCGGTGCCGAGGCCGCGGGCGATGGCGCGTGTCACGTCGAGCTCGCGCTGCGTGAGCGCGTAGGCGTCGACGATCAGCGGCGCGACGTCGCCGGCCTGTGCCGGCTCGATCATCACCGCCAGGTCGTCCGTGCCGACCAGCAGCGAGGCGTGCACGACCAGCCACGTCCCGCGTCGCGTGCACAGACGCGCGCGCGGCAGGGGCGCGTCGCTGCGTCCGGCGGCCGCCGCGCGGACGGCCGCGGCGTAGGTGTCGGCCGACAGCGGCAGGTGGGCGAGGCCGCGGTGGCCGATCCAGGGGTCGAGCTCGTCGAGCCACGCCTCGGCCTCGGCGGTGGCCGACAGGATCCGCCCCGCGGTGTCGACGACGAGCATCCCGGGGCCACGCCCGACGGTCTCGGCCGGGGTGCCCTTGCGCAACGCGCGGCGCAGCCCGCGAGCCACCACCGGCGCGGCCCGCTCGAGCCACGCGCGCTCCTCGCCGGTGAACGGCGGCGCGTCGCCCAGGCGGTCGAACTGCCCGATCCCGTAGACGCCGTCGCCGACCGAGAACGCCGCGCGGAGCTCGTCGCGGAACCCGGTGGCGGCGGCGAAGGCGCTCCAGCGCGGCGAGCCGCCGGGCACGTCGTCCAGCCCGGCGACGGCGCGCGGGCCGCGGGCGATGTGGCGAAACGCGAAGGCGTCGTCGGGCACGAGGAACTCGTGGTCCCAGGTGGGCTTGCACTGGTCGGGCGGCAGGTCGCGGATGAGGCCCGGGCCGATGCACAGCGTCGTCTGCGGGTCGGTGGCGGCGACGAAGAACCCGTCGGACGGCACGACGCGATCGATGCGCCGGACGCTCTCCTCGAGCAGCTCCTGGGCGCACAGGTCGTCGTCGGCCAGGCGCCGGAGCGCGTCGAGGGCGCTGGCGGATCCACGCAGGGCGGGCATCGCCTCGCGACCGTACGCCCGGGACACCAGGCGGCGCCAGGTGGTCACCCGGCGGCCTGCTGGTGCGGGTGCCCGCATCCCGCGAACGCGGGGTGGGCGGCGGGCGCGTCGCGCCCCATCCTGCCCGTCGAACCCGACCGAAAGGACCCTCATGTTCGACCAGCGCCACCTCGCCCTCGCCGATCTCCTCGCCGGCTCCGTCGTCCTCCCGGGCGACCCCGGCTGGGACGCGGCCCGCACCGGCTTCAACCTCGCCCTGGACCAGCACCCCGACGCCGTCGTGCTGCCCGAGACGGTGGCCGACGTCCAGCAGACCGTGCGCTACGCCCGCAGCCGCGGGCTGCGCGTGGCCCCGCAGGCCACCGGCCACAACCCGGGGCCCCTCGGCGACATGCGCGGCCTGCTGCTCGTCAGCGCCGAGCGCTTCAAGGAGGTGCGCATCGACGCCGCCGCGCTGCGCGTGCGCGTCGGCTCCGGCGTGCGCTGGGAGGAGGTCGTCCCGCAGCTGTCCGAGCTCGGCCTGGCCGCGCTGCACGGCTCCTCGCCCGACGTCGGGATCGCCGGGTACTCGCTGGGCGGCGGCATGGGCTGGCTGGCGCGCAAGCACGGCCTGCAGACCAACGCGGTGACCGCGATCGAGCTCGTGACGGCCGACGGGCGCTTCGTGCGTGCCGACGCCGAGCACGAGGCCGACCTGTTCTGGGCGCTGCGCGGCGGCAACGGGAACTTCGGATTCGTCACCGCCATCGAGTTCCGCGTGGTGGCGCTCGAGGAGCTGTACGCCGGCCACCTCTTCTTCCCGGAGGAGCGCGCCGCCGAGGTGCTCAAGGCCTGGGTCCGCTGGCTGCCGTCGCTGCCCGAGGAGCTCATGACCTGGGCGGACGTGCTGCGCTTCCCGGACGTGGAGGACGTTCCCGAGCCGCTGCGCGGGCAGAGCTTCGCCATCGTCCTCGCCGCGTACCAGGGCGACGAGACCGCCGGCCGCGCGCTGCTGGAGCCGATGCGGGCGCTGGGCCCGGTCATGGACGACTTCGCCATGGTGCCGCCCGCCGGGATCGCCGAGCTGGCGATGGACCCCCGCGAGCCGCTGCCCTACCGCACGGCGCACCAGCAGCTCGACACGCTGCCCGACGCGGCCATCGACGAGGTGCTGGCCCACACCGGCGAGGTGACGATGGTCCACCTGCGCCACATGGGCGGCGCCATGTCGCGGGCCGTGCCGGGCGCCGGCGCGCGGGCCACCCTGCCCGGTGAGATCTGCTTCTTCCTCCTGGCGGTGGTGGAGGACGAGGTGGCCGACGCGCGGCTGCGCGGGGCGCTCGCGGCCGCCGAGCGGGCGGTGCTGCCCTACCGGGCGGGCGACTACCCGAACTTCGTCGAGGAGCCGACCGACGCGAGCCGCTTCTTCGACGAGGAGACGTGGGCGCGCCTGCGCGCGGTCAAGGCCGCGGTCGACCCCGCCGACCTGTTCCGCGGCAACCACCACATCGCGCCGGCGCAGGCCTAGGCACGGCGGGCCCGGCGCAGCAGACCCATGGGGTCCAGCGGCTCGCCCTCGGGCGAGCCGCCGCGCCGGACCTCGAAGTGCAGGTGGTCGCCGAAGCAGCGGCCGGTGCAGCCCACGCGGCCGATGCGCCGACCGGCCCGCACGCGCTGGCCGAGCCGGACGGTGGGCGCGGACTGCAGGTGGAAGTAGACGTAGGTCCGGTTGCGGCGGCGGTCGTGGATGGCGACGTGGTTGCCGCGCTCGTCGCCGCCGCCGGCCTGGACCACCACGCCGCCGGCCAGCGCGCGCACCGGCGTGCCGGCCGGGGCGAAGAGGTCCTGGCCCTCGTGCATGTGGCTGCCGCGGTCGTCGCCGAAGCGCGCGGCCGCTGCGCCGAAGTCCGCGCGGCCGGCGACCGGGAAGCGCAGGGACCGGCGCAGCTCCCGGGTCAGGGCGCGGCGGCGCGCGGCGGCCGCCCGGCGCTCGGCGGTGCGCCGGACCTGCAGCGCGGCGTCGACGTCCCCCAGCGCCGCGGTGCCCGCGGCGAGCAGCGAGCCGGAGGCGACCGTCGCGAGGCCGCGCTGCGGCGCGTCGGGTCCCGCGGCGGCCGCCACGCCCGCGGCGCCGCTCAGCACGGGGAGGAGGATGGGCGCCGCGAGGCGCGCAGGGAGGGGCAGGCGCATGGGTGAGCTCCTTCGGGCGCGCACGGCGCCACCGCGCTCCGGGACGGCTCATGGGTCGGCTGCAGGCCGCGCCGCGCCGTCCGGGCGCTCGCTGTCGGGGATCGTCACCACATACGCCGAACGCGCGTTCGCGTTACGGCATCGCTCGCCGGCAGGGGCCGGCGCGCCTGCTCAGATCGCGGGCAGCGGCCCGTGCTTGCGCGCGACGACGGCGGCGTAGCGCAGCGGCGCGCCGTCGGCGGCCAGGCGATGGCGATACGAGCGCTGCTCGAGGATCTCCAGCGTGCCCGTCTGCACCGCGTCGCGGACGAGCCTGGCGAAGCCCGTCCCGTCGCCGTCGGCGAGGAAGTCCTCCTTGATGGTGATCGCCACCATCCCGCCGTCCTCGACGAACTCCGAGGCGGCCGCGAAGGCGGCGGGCGGGATGTCGCCGAAGCCCAGGGCGGCGACCGTCGTCAGGCAGGTCGCGCGCGCCTCGCGCAAGCGGGCCACGTCGGCGTCGTCGAGGGCGGTCACGTCGCCCGCCACGTAGTCGTCGTACAGGCCCGGCCGGTCGCGCTCGGCGGCCGCGCGCGCCTCGTCGAGGAGGTCCACGCCCACGAGGTGTCCGGCTCCGAGCTCGGCCAGGCGCTCACCGACCATGCCGTTGCCGGCGCCGAGATCGAGCACGCGCAGGTCAGCCGGGTCGCGGCCCTCGGCGTCGAGGCAGGAGCCCAGCAGGTCGCACACCACCTGCGGCGACTGGCAGTGCAGCTCCTCGTAGAAGAGCTGCTCGTAGAGTCCCGGCCGCGCGTAGATCCCGGCGTAGTCGTGGAAGCGCACGCGCTCGACGCCGTCCTCGGTGTGCAGGTCGCAGCACTCCTCGTCCTGCTCGGCGGTCGCGTTGACCTCCGGGTAGGTCAGGCGGTAGCGGGTCCGGGCAGGGGCAGGCGTCGCATCGAGCATCCGGGACCCCCTACCCCCGATCGCGCGTCCGTCCCCTGACCGGTCGGACAAGGGACCGGACGCGAGTGCAGGGCCGACGCCGGGGACCACAGACCCATGACCGACGACACCCGCACCGACCACCCCGGCCACGACGTTCCCGGTGGCAGCGACGACCCCGCCGGCGGGTCCGGCGACTACGCCGGCACCAGCGCGCAGGACATGGGCGGCGCGACCGGCATCACCGGCGGCGGCGAGGCCGGCACGGCGGGCGAGGGCGTTCGCGGCGGGTCGCGCAGCCAGGAGGCCGGCGAGGGCCAGGGCGGCGGCGCCGAGGACCTGAACCCTTGAGCCCGTGGTGGGCGTTGCGGAAAAGCCGCAGCGCTCCCCGTAGGGAGGTGCCCCACGAGGCGTAGCCACCGCGGATGGCGCGCCGGCCGCGCGCGAGGACAGTTGCCCCATGACCGCCAACGTCCTCCTCGCCCGACAGGAGCTCCAGCGCCTCGCCGTCGAGCGGCGGGAGGCGATCGAGGCCGGCCTGGGCGCCAACGCCGCCTTCCTGGCGGACATCGACGCCGACATCGACGCCTGCCGCGCCACGTTCGTCGGCCTGGCCGTCACGGAGCTCGCGTCGCTGCGCCGCGAGCTCGGGAGCTTCGGCGAGGGCTGAGCGCGCGGCGGCCAGCAGCCCGTAGTTCTCCGAGATCCGGGGCGTACGTCTTGGCGAAGCTCTGGACGGGCGCGCGCGCGACCATGGGCGGGTCACAAGTCAAGGAGGTCGAGATGACCCGCAGGGGACGTGCGGTGATCGCCGCGCTGGCCACCGGCGCGCTGGCGCTGCTCAGTGGAGGGGGCGTGGCCCACGGCGGCCAACCCTGCGTCTCGTCGACCCCGGCGACCGCCACCGTGGCCGACATCCCCGACGAACAGCCGGGCACCCTCACGCCCGACGCGCGGTCCGCGACGCTGAGTCTCGACGCGACCTGCACGCTGACCGTCACCTACACCGTGGCGACGCCGACCGCGCCGCAGCACTTCTGGACGTCGTACTTCGACACCGACGCCAACGCGGAGACCGGCGGGCAGCTGTTCAACATGGGAGCCGAGTACGTGATCGCGCGCACACCAGGCGAGCCACCGGTCCTCCTGCGCCAGACGCGCGGCGCCGGTTCGGCCCCACCCGACGTCACGCTCGTCAAGGAGCTCGTGCCCGCCGGAGAGAACGGCGCGATGGTGCATCTCGACGACCTGGGCGTGACGCCCGGGGTCCCGCTCGGCTTCCAGGGCGTCGTGGCGTGGAGTGACACGGAGAGCGAGCAGTTCCATCCCGACTTCGTGCCCGAGCTCGAGCTTGCGCCGTTGCGCTTCAGCTTCACGTTCAGCACCCAGCCCCCCGCGCCGCCTGCCCCACCCGCGCCTGCGGCGCCACAGCCGCAGCCGGCGCCGCCGGCCGCACCGCTGACGCCGCCGGTGCTGGGCCAGACGGTCACGGGGCCCAAGGCGACGACACCGCGCGCTGCGTCGTCCCCAAGCTCCGGGGCCTGACGCTGAAGGTCGCGACGCGGCGGCTCACCCGCGCCGGCTGCAAGCTCGGCCGGGTCTCGCGCCGTGCGTCCAGCAGCCGCTACGCCGGCAAGGTGGTCCGCTCCTCGCCGAAGGCCGGCACCGAGCTCGCCGGAGGCGCGAAGGTCGACGTGGTGCTCGGCCGGCGGGCCAGGCGCGCCTGACTGGTCAGTCCAGGGCCGGCGGCGGGCTCGTCCCGACCGCCGGCCAGGGCGCGGCCGGCGCGGCGCGCACCACGCGCACGCGCGCGTCGAGCACGACCGCGCCACCGGGCGACGCAGCGACGGGGTTGAAGTCGAGCTCGACGATCTCCGGGTGCGCCGCCGCCAGGACACCCGTGCGCACCACGAGGTCCTCGACCGCCTCGATGTCGCAGCGCGGGGCGCCCCGCCAGCCCTCCAGCACGCGGTGGGCGCGCAGCGTGCGCAGCGCCTCCCGGGCCTCCAGGCGGCCGACCGGCGCCAGCCGCACCGCGAGGTCGCGCTCCACCTCGGCGCGCACCCCGCCGGCGCCGCAGACGACGAGCGGCCCGAGCTGCGGGTCGTTCGTGATGCCGACCAGGAGCTCGACGGCAGGCTCGAGGACCGGCTGTACGAGGAAGGCCTCGACGTGGTGGCCCGCGCGGCGCACGTCGTGGCGCATGGTCTTGACGGCCGCCGCGACCTCCGCCTCGCTGGTGAGCCCGACGCGGACCCCGCCGGCCTCGGTCTTGTGCGTGAGCCCGGGCGCGATCGCCTTGAGCGCCACCGGGAACCCGACGGCGCGGGCGGCGGCCACGACGGCCGGGGTCGTGCGGGCGGTGCGCGAGTGGACCAGCGGGATGCCGTAGGCCCGGCACAGTGCACCGACGTCCTCCGGCGCCAGCCAGGCCGGCGTGTCGCCCGCCCGTGCTGCCAGCAGGGCGGCGGCGTCGCCACGGCGCGCGCCGAGCTCGGGCGGCGGGTCCGGGGGCCGGCGGCGCCAGCGCGCGTACGCAGCCGCCCGCCCAAGGGCCCCGGCGGCCTCCTCGGGGAAGGTGTAGGCGGGCAGCGGGCTCGACGCCGTCGCGCCGGGCGCCGACGACAGGTCGACCCACAGCACCGGCGGGGCGTCCGGCACACGCGCCGCCGCCCGGCGCACCGCCGCCTCGAAGACGGCGCCCGGCTCGTCGCCGACCTTGACGAAGATCACGATCAGCGCGTGCGCCCAACCCTCGGCGAGGACGGTTGAGACGGTGTGCGCGAAGGTCTCCGGATCGGCGGTCGCGAGCATGTCGACGGGATTGCCGACGGCGGCCGCGGCGGGCAGGTCGCGCCGCAGGCGGTCCGCGGTCGCGTCCGGTGGCCGGGGCACCGCCAGGCCGGCCGCGACGCACGCATCGGCGCAGAGGACGCCCGGTCCGCCGGCGTTGGTCACGATCGCGACGTGGTCGCCGGCCGGCAGCGGCTGGCGCTCGAGCAGGGTTGCGAGGTCGAGGAACTCGGCGACCGTCGCGGCGCGCAGGACGCCGGCGTGGCGGAACAGCGCGTCGATGCTCACCTCCGACGCGGCGACCAGGGCGCCGGTGTGCGAGGCGGCTGCGCGCGCGCCCACCTGGGTCCGGCCGCTCTTGAGCGCCAC
>DASPKC010000340.1:0-13700 GCA_035628295.1 Baekduia sp. | reverse complement strand
TGCACCTCGTCGGCGTCGGCGGCGCGGGCATGAGCGGCTACGCCCGCGTCGCCGTGCAGCTCGGCGCCACCGTGAGCGGCTCGGACCGGGCGGACTCCCCTGCGCTGGCGCGCCTGCGCGAGCTCGGCGTGGAGGTCCACGTCGGCCATGCCCGCGAGAACGTGCCCGACGGCGCGGAGGTCTTCGTCTCGACCGCCATCCCGGCCGACAACCCCGAGCGTGTCCCGGGCGCGCGGCCGCGCGCCGACCTGCTGGCGCAGCTGAGCGCCCTCAAGCGCACGCTGGCGATCGCCGGGGCCCACGGCAAGACCACGACGACCTCGATGGCCGCGCACGTGCTCCTGGCCTGCGGGATGGAGCCGGCCTACCTCATCGGCGGCGCGCTGCGGACGACCGGGGAGCACGCCGACTGGGGGGCGGGGGAGTGGCTGGTCGTCGAGGCCGACGAATCCGACCGCTCGATGCTGGCGCTGCACGTCGAGCTGGCCGTCGTGCTCAACGTCGAGCTCGACCACCACGCGACGTACGGCTCGCTGGCCGAGCTGCAGGAGGTCTACGACGCGTTCTGCGCCGCGGCGCAGGAGGTCGTGGACTGGCAGGCGCCGGCCGACGTCGCGTTCACGGCGGGCGGCAGCCGGTTCGCGTGGCGCGGCCACGAGGTCGTCCTGCAGGTGCCGGGCGCTCACAACGCGGCCAACGCGGTCGCCGCGCTGGAGGCCTGCGCGCGGGCGGGCGCCGACCCCGCCCGGGCGGCGGCGGCGCTCGCGACGTTCGCGGGGGCGGGGCGGCGCTTCGAGCCCGTCGGCCGCCACGCCTCCGGGGCGCTGGTCGTCGACGACTACGCCCACCACCCGACCGAGGTCGCGGCGACCATCGCGGCGGCGCGCACGCTGGGCGCCCGGCGCGTGGTCGCCGTCTTCCAGCCGCACCTGTTCTCGCGCACGCAGGAGCTGCACCGGGAGTTCGCGGTGGCGCTCCGGGCGGCCGACGTGGCGGTGGTGCTGGACGTGTACCCCGCGAGGGAGCGTGCCGCCGACTTCCCCGGCGTCGACGGGCGGCTGCTCGGCGGCACGTTCGCGCCCGGCTTCGCCGACGCCCGCGCCCTGCTCGAGCGCGAGCTGCGCGACGGGGACGTCTGCCTGGTCATGGGCGCCGGCGACGTGACCGAGCTGGCCCGGTCACTGGCCGCCTGACGCCGGCCAGGCGTGCCCGACGAACACCGGCTCGGGGACCAGCTCGACGCCGAAGCGCTCGCGCACGCCGCCGGCGATCTCCTGGGCCAGTGCGACGAGCTGCGTCGCCGTGCCGGCGCCGCGGTTGGTCAGCGCCAGCGTGTGCTTGGACGAGATGGCGATCCCGTCGGGATCGCCGTAGCCGCGGGTGAAGCCGGCGTGCTCGATGAGCCAGGCGGCCGACGTCTTGACGCGCCCGTCGTCCTGCTCCCACGCCGGGGCGCCCGGCAGCGGGGCGTCGAGGACGGGGTTGGTGAAGAAGGAGCCGGCCGAGCGGGTGTCCGGGTCGGCGTCGTCGAGCACCATGCCCTTGCCGCGGCGCAGGCCCAGCACCGCGTCGCGGACCGCGCCGACCGGGGCGCGCTCGCCCACGGCGACGCCGAGCGTCCGCGCGAGCTCGGCGTAGCGCACCGGCCGCGACAGGCCCCCGGGCTCAAGCTCGAAGGTGACGCGCAGCACCACCCACCGGCCCGCCTCGCGCTTGAAGCGCGAGGTGCGGTAGCCGAAGTGGCAGGCGGCGGGGTCGAGGTCGACCAGCTCACGGGCCCGGCGGTCGTAGGCGTGGACCGCGGTGATCGTCTCGGCCACCTCCTGCCCGTAGGCGCCGACGTTCTGGATCGGCGTCGCGCCGACCGACCCGGGGATCCCGCTGAGCGCCTCGACGCCGCTGAGGCCCTCGGCGACGGTGGCAGCCACGAACGGGTCCCACGGCTCGCCGGCCTCGACGTCGAGCAGGACGCGCCCGTGCTCGCCGGTCCGCCGTGCGACCCCGCGCGACGTCACCCGCACCACCGTGCCCGGGAAGCCCGTGTCGGCCACCACCACGTTCGACCCGCCGGCCAGGACGAGCACCGGCTCGCCGGCGGCGTCCGCACCGGCGACGGCGGCCACGAGCGCGCCGGCGTCCGGCGCCTCGACGAGCCGCGCGGCGGGACCGCCGAGGCGCAGGGTCGTCAAGGGGGCGAGCTGCACCCGCGGCACGCTAGCCGCCGACGCACCGGGGGGCCTGGCCCCTTGGTGCGCACCAGGGGGGCAGGGCACGTGGTGCGCAGGATCGGGCCGCTGCGCGTCGAACGTCCCGTGCAGTGCGTCGTGCGCGAGTGATGGCCGGGCTCCTCGTGACCCTCGCGGTCCTGGGCGTGGGCTTCCTGCTTGTGCGGGACTCGTCGCTGGTCCGCGTCCAGCGGGTGCAGGTCCAGGGCCTGACGGGCCCGGAGGCCGCGGCGCTGCAGCGCTCGCTGGCGCAGGCCGGCAAGGACATGAGCACGCTGAACGTCGACCGCGAGGCGCTCGAGGCGATCGTCGAGCCCCATCCGGTCGTCCGCGGACTGTCGGTGCAGCCGGACTTCCCGCACGGCTTGCGCATCACCGTCCACGAGCGGACGCCCGTCGCGGTCGTGCAGTCCGGCGGCGACGAGGTCCTCGTCTCGTCGGACGGCACCCTGCTGCGCGGCGCCCGGCCGCGGGACCTGGCCGTCATCCCGATGCGCGCGGCGCCGGGCGGCGACCGCATCACCGACCGGCGCGCGCTCCAGGCGGTCGCGGCACTCGCGGCCGCCCCGCCGCAGCTTCGCCCGCGCGTCGCGCGCGCCTTCACCGGCTCGCACGGGCTCACGCTCCAGCTGGAGGAGGGCCCCTCCCTGCGCTTCGGCTCCCTGTCGCGCCTGCGGGCCAAGTGGGCGTCGGCTGCCCGCGTGCTCGGCGACGCCGGCTCGCGCGGGGCGACCTACCTCGACCTGCGCTACCCCGAGCGCCCCGCCGCGGGCGGCCTGGAGGACCCCGAATCCCAGCTCGACCCCGACGCCGAGGGCCAGTCCGTCACGGTCCCGGGCGTCGAGACCCCCGGCGGCGCGGCCGCCCCGGCGGCCACGCCGGCGGCGCCCGCCGCACCCGCGACCCCCGTGACGCCAGCACCCACCGGCCCCTGACCCTCAACCCGTGGTCGAGCGTTGCCCGGCCACGATCCCTCGACCTCGGGTCGAGAACCCCTGCACGGTGCAAGGAATCGTGCGGAGTAGAGTTGTCGTTGACACCGGCGAAGACCGGTGCGTACCGTGCAGCGCCCCCGGGCATGCTCGGCATGCCAAGAGGAACCCTCAATCACTAGTTGAGGGTTCGGACGGAAACAGAGAGCCCTGACAATGGACACCGGCAGCTATCTCGCGGTCATCAAGGTCGTCGGCGTAGGCGGCGGCGGCACCAACGCGGTCAACCGCATGGTGGACGCCGGCCTGCGTGGCGTGGAGTTCATCGCCGCGAACACCGACGCCCAGGCGCTGCAGATGTGCGACGCCGACATCAAGCTGAACATCGGCCACGAGCTGACGAAGGGCCTGGGGGCGGGGGCCAACCCGGAGACCGGCTTCGGGGCGGCGGCCGAGTCGCGCGACGACATCAAGGAGGCGCTCAAGGGCGCCGACATGGTCTTCGTCACCGCCGGCGAGGGCGGCGGCACCGGCACCGGCGCCGCGCCGGTGATCGCCGAGATCGCCAAGAACGAGATCGGCGCGCTCACCGTCGGCGTCGTCACCAAGCCCTTTTCCTTCGAGGGCACGCAGCGCATGAAGCAGGCCGAGGAGGGCGTGGCCCGCCTGCGCGAGGTCGTCGACACCCTCATCGTCATCCCCAACGAGAAGCTCCTGTCGATCGTCGAGCGCCGCACGACGATCCTCGAGGCCTTCCGCGAGGCCGACAACGTCCTGCGCCAGGGCGTCCAGGGCATCACCGACCTGATCACGATCCCGGGCCTGATCAACCTCGACTTCGCCGACGTCCGCACGATCATGCAGGACGCGGGCTCCGCCCTCATGGGCATCGGCCAGTCCGGCGGCGAGAACCGCGCCGCCGACGCCGCGAAGGCCGCGATCTCCAGCCCGCTGCTGGAGTCCAGCGTCGAGGGCGCCACCGGCATCCTGCTCAACATCACCGGCGGCAAGGACATCGGCCTCTTCGAGATCAACGAGGCGGCCGAGATCGTCCAGGGCGCGGCCGACGCGAGCGCCAACATCATCTTCGGCTCGGTCATCGACGACACGCTCGGCGACGAGGTCCGCGTCACGGTCATCGCGACGGGCTTCGACCGCCGCCCGGGACGCAGCCGCAGCGGCGGCATCGCGCGCCCGATCCACGAGCAGCCCGGGAGCCGCCCCGGCCGGCCGGACCGTCCGGACCGCGTGCCGCGTGCGGATCGCGAGCGCTCGGGCCTCGAGATCTCCGACGACGAGATCGACATCCCGCCCTTCTTGCGGTAGACACGGCGCGCCTGATGCGCTAGCCGGCATCGGCCATCTGTCCAACTCCGGACAGGTGGGGTTTGGAGTCCCCCTGTGGGGGGATGCGAGGCGCCGCTCGGGCTGCTTCAATCGGGGACGCCCTCTGTGGGAGAGGGCGCCCGAGAAGGAGTCTCCGCCATGAACGAGATCACGCGCGAGGATCTCGAGCTGCATCTGGAGCAGCTCGCGACCGCCACCCAAGAGGACCTCGACGAGCTGCTCAAGGACGTGCTCGTCCAGGCCTGGCCGACCAAGATCTCCCAGGACTGCTGAGCCTCTCGCAGCTCCCCTGAGCCGCTAGGGTCGGCCGCCGCATGGCCGACCTCCGCCGCACGCCCCTGCACGACCGCCACGTCGCCGCGGGGGCGAAGCTCGTCCCGTTCGCGGGGTGGGACATGCCGGTGCAGTACGAGGGGGTCATCGCCGAGCACCGGGCGACGCGCTCCGCGGTGGGCGTCTTCGACGTCTCACACATGGGGCAGATCCGCACCGAGGGGCCCGGCGCGGAGGCGCTGCTGCAGCGGCTGCTGTCCAACGACGTCTCGCGCCTGGCGCTCGGCGGCGCCCAGTACTCCGTCCTCTGCCGCGAGGACGGCGGCGTGCTGGACGACCTCTTCACCTACCGCCTGGCCGGCGACCGCTATCTGACGGTCACCAACGCCGCCAACCACGGGAAGGACCTCGCGTGGTTCCGTCGCCACGCGCAGGACGCCCCCGGCGTCGAGGTCGTCGACGCGGCCGCCGGGTTCGCGATGCTCGCCGTCCAGGGCCCGGCCGCGCGCGAGCTGGTGCAGGCGCTGAGCGACGCTCCGCTGCCGCCGCGCTTCACCGCCGCCGAGCGCACGCTGGCGGGCCGCCGGATGCTCGTCTGCGGCACGGGCTACACCGGCGAGGACGGGGTCGAGCTGCTCCTGGACCCGGGCGACGCGCCGGCCATCTGGGACGAGCTCCTGCGCCGCGGCGCGACGCCGGTCGGCCTCGCCGCCCGCGACACCCTGCGCCTGGAGGCCTGTTTCCACCTCTACGGCAACGACCTCATGGAGACCCGCGGGCCCATCGAGGCCGGTCTGGGCTGGTGCTGCAAGGAGGACACCGGCTTCATCGGGGCCGAGGCGGTGCGCGCCGTCCGCGAGGCCGGGCCGGCCGAGAAGCTCGTCCCCTTCACGATGACCGGCGGCGGGATCGCCCGCCAGGGCAGCGCCGTCGTCGGCGGCGGCGAGGTCACCAGCGGCACCCACAGCCCGATCCTCGGCGTCGGCATCGGCATGGCGTACCTGCCGGCCGAGCGCGCCGTCGAGGGGACCGCGCTGGAGATCGACGTGCGCGGCAAGGTGCGCCCAGCCGTGGTGGCGCGCAAGCCCCTCGTGGCGCCCGGCGGGTCGGCCTGACCGGGCAGTAGCCTCCTGGGCCATGGCCGAGGCGAGCTACCCCGACGACCTCCTCTACCACCCCGAGCACGACTGGGCGCGCATCGACGGCGACACGGCCACGTGCGGCATCACCTGGTTCGCCCAGGACGCCCTGGGCGAGGTCGTGTTCTTCGACCCGCCGGAGGTCGGCAGCACCGTCACCGCGGGGGAGGCCTACGCCGAGGTCGAGTCGGTCAAGGCCGTCTCGGACGTCATCGCCCCGCTCTCGGGCGAGATCCTCGAGGTCAACACCGCGCTGGGCGACAAGCCCGAGGCCATCAACGACGACCCGTACGGCGAGGGCTGGATGGTGCGCGTCCGCCTCTCCGACCCCTCCGAGCGCGAGGCGCTCCTCGACCAGGCGGCCTACACCGCCACCCTCTCTTGAGCCGCTACACGTCCGTCACCGAGCAGGACCTGCGCGAGATGCTCGACGCCATCGGCGTCGGGTCGGTGCAGGAGCTCTTCGACGCGCAGATCCCGGCGGGCGTGCGCCTGCAGCGCCCGCTGGACCTCCCGGCCGGCCTGCCCGAGCAGGACGTCTACGCCCACCTGCGCGACCTCGCCGCCCGCAACGTCTCCGCCGAGGACGAGCTGACGTTCCTCGGCGCGGGGATGTACGACCACTACGTCCCGGCGCTCATCGACATGCTGACCACGCGGTCGGAGTTCCTGACGCCGTACACGCCCTACCAGCCCGAGATCTCCCAGGGCGGGCTGCAGGTCATGTTCGAGTACCAGACGGCGATCTCCGAGCTCACGGCGCTGCCGGTCTCCAACGCCTCCGTCTACGAGGGCCCGAGCGCCGTGGCCTCCGCCGGCTACCTGGCGAAGCTGGCCAACGGGCGCCCGCGGATCGTCGTCTCGCGGGGCGTGCACCCGCACAGCCGCGAGACGCTGCGCACCTACGCCCACGGCTTCGGCGCCGAGGTGGTCGAGGTCGGCCTGCGCGACGGGGTGACCGACCCGGACGCCTGGGCCGCCGCCATGGGCGACGACGTCAGCGCCGTCGTCTTTCAGCAGCCGAACTTCCTGGGCGCCGTCGAGGACGCCGCCGCCCTGGCGGCCGCCGCCAAGCCGTGCGGCGCGGTCGTCGTCGGCCAGTACGACCCGATCCCGCTGGGGATCCTCGCGCCGCCCGGCGCCTGCGGCGTCGACGTGGCCGTCGGCGAGGGGCAGTCGCTGGGCAACCGCCTGGATTTCGGCGGGCCGAGCTTCGGCTTCTTCGCGGCGACCGAGGCGCATCTGCGCCGGATGCCGGGCCGCATCGCCGGCGAGACCAAGGACGTCGACGGCCGCCGCGGGTTCGTGCTGACGCTGCAGACCCGCGAGCAGCACATCCGCCGCGAGAAGGCCACGTCGAACATCTGCACCTCGCAGGCGCTCAACGCGCTGGCGGGCGTCGTCTACCTGACCTGGCTGGGCAAGCAGGGGCTCGTCGAGCTCGGGGAGCTGCTGCTGCAGCGCACGCACTACGCCCGCCAGGCGCTGACCGCGCTCGACGGGGTGGAGGCGCTGCACGAGCAGCCAGTGGTGCGCGAGTTCGCGGTGCGCCTCGCCGCGCCGGTCGACCGCGTCATCGCGCGCTGCCAGGAGCAGGGCGTGAACCCGGGCTACGCGCTCGGGCGCGACCTCGAGGAGCACGAGGACGGCCTGCTGGTGGCCATCACCGAGCAGCGCACCCGCGCCGACATCGACCGGCTGGCCAGCGTCCTCGGCGCGGCGGTGGCCGCCGAGCGCGTGGCGGTGACGGCATGACCGGCGTGACCGTCGCGATGGACGAGACCCGCACGGTCTTCGAGAAGGGCGCGCCCGGCCGCCGGGCGTTCACCTGCCCCCAGCTCGACGTGCCGCAGGCCGACGGCCTGCTGCCCGAGGCCTTCCGGCGCACAGAGCCGGCACGCCTGCCCGAGCTCACCGAGCCCGAGATCGTCCGCCACTACGTGAACCTGTCGAAGCGCAACTTCGACCTGGACTCCGGCTTCTATCCGCTCGGCTCCTGCACGATGAAGCACAACCCGCGGCTGCACGAGCGGGTCGCGGGCCTGGCCGGCCACGCGCGCCTGCACCCGCTGCAGGCGCCCGAGCGCGCCCAGGGCGCGCTGGAGCTCATGTGGAACCTCGAGCGCGCGCTCGGCGAGGTGGCGGGCCTGCCGCACGTCTCGCTGCAGCCGAGCGCTGGCTCGCACGGCGAGCTGGCGGGCGTCCTGCTGACGCGCGCCTACCACGAGGACCGCGGCGAGGAGCGTCACCTGGTCCTGACCCCGGACACCGCCCACGGCACGAACCCCGCGACCGTGACGATGGCCGGCTACCAGGTGGTCAAGGTGGCCACGAGCCCCGACGGCGGCGTCGACGTGGAGGACCTGCGGGCCAAGGCGACCGAGGACGTCGCCTGCCTGATGCTCACCAACCCCAACACGCTCGGCGTCTTCGACCCGAACATCGAGGAGATCGCCGAGATCGTCCACGGGGTGGGGGCGACGCTGTACTACGACGGCGCGAACCTCAACGCCGTCATGGGCCAGTCGCGGCCGGGCGACATGGGCTTCGACATCGTGCACTTCAACCTGCACAAGTCGTTCACCCAGCCCCATGGCGGCGGCGGGCCCGGCTCGGGGCCGATCGCGGTCAGCGATCGCATCCAGCCGTACCTGACGGTGCCGCGGATCGTCCGTGACGGCGAGGGCCGCTTCGACCTCGACTACCAGGCGCCGAAGTCGATCGGCCGGCTGCGCGGGTTCCAGGGCAACTACGGGACCTTCGTGCGCTCCTACGCCTACATCCGCTCGCTGGGCGCCGAGGGCCTGCAGGACGCCTCGGAGACGGCGGTCCTCAACGCGAACTACCTGCTGGCCCGCCTGCGGCAGCTCGGGGTGGCCGACCACCTGCCGCTGGCCTTCGGCGAGCACTGCATGCACGAGTTCGTGCTGTCGGGGGCGCCGATGAAGCGCGAGCTCGGCATCAAGACGCTCGACCTCGCCAAGCGCCTGCTCGACCACGGCTTCCACCCGCCGACCGTCTACTTCCCGCTGCTGGTCGACGAGGCGCTGCTCGTCGAGCCGACCGAGACGGAGACCAAGGAGACCCTCGACGCGTTCGCCGAGGCCCTGGCGGCCATTCTGCGCGAGGCCGCCGAGGACCCCGAGAAGGCCCGCAACGCGCCGTACACGACGCCGGTGCGCCGGCTGGACGAGGCCGGCGCCGCCAAGCGGCCGGTCATCCGCCAGCCGCTGTAGGGACCACCCGCGCGGGCGGTTGACCGCCGGCCCTGCGTCGCGCAGGCTTGCGGTCCGATGGGGGCGCGCACGGCGGCGGCGCTCGCCGCGGCCGTGATCGGGGTGGGGGCTCCGGCGGTCGCAGCGGCGCAGGAGAGTGGACCGGCCGCGCGGCTGCGCGCGATCGTCGAGGACGTCCGCGGCGCCACGGCCGTGCGCTACGACGCCCGTGACGACCGCGGCGTGGGCCTGGACGGGCTGGACCCCGTCCAGGCCGGGGGCACGCTCGTCGGGGTGCACCACGCCCTAGTAGACGGGCGCTTCCAGCTCGCCGTCGCGACGTCCGAGGACCTGGTGACGTGGCGCCACCGCGCGGTGCTCGACGAGGACGCCTCGCAGGGGACGCTCGTGGCCCTGCCCGACCGCGGCTTCCTGGTGGTCTACGAGAAGGCCACGTGGCTGTCGGCGCTGCCGCGCGTCCAGCTCGCGCCGCAGCTCGAGGCGCTGCAGGGCCTCGTCGACCGCGTCAACCTCGCCATCCGCCACTACCCCTCGCTCGAGGCGCTGCTGGCCGGCCGCCACGGCGCCCGGGCGCTGCTGCCGCTGCGGGTCTCGCGCCACGCCGAGGGCACGCCGCACATCGCCCGGGTGGCGTGGGGCGGGGCGCTGGAGCGCTCGGTGCTCGAGCTCGGCTTCCACCGCTTCGCCGACGTCACGGGCGACGGGTTCCCGGACGTCGACCGCCAGGCGTCCGGCACGCTGAGCGGCATGTCGCGCTGGACCCCGCGCATCGAGCCGGGCCTGGACCGGGCGTTCCTGCGCGCCGGCGAGCTGCACCAGGGCTTCCGCCGCCCGCCGTCGGGCAACCTCGGCGACCGCGACGGGGTGCTCCTGGACGGCCGGGCCCTCGTGGTGCACGAGGCGCAGTACGTCCGCGGCGACTTCGCGACGTGGCGCCTGTTCCTGCGCGATCCCGACGCCGGCACCGTCCGGCCGCTCGAGGTCCGAACCCACGGCGCCAGCCGCGCGCTGGCCAACGCGTCGGTCACGCGCGTCGACGCCCCGGGCGGCGGCCGGGCGACGCTGGTGACCGCGTTCGTGCCGCGCGAGGGAGCCGCCCCGGGAGAGGCCGGGACGCTGCTGTGGTACCGCACCGACCGCCCGGCGGCGGCGGTGCTGCGCGGCCGGCGGCCGGCTACCCCGCGCGTGCGAAGCGGTGGGGCTCCTGCGCCGGCGGCTCCTGCGCCTGCCGCTCGGCGACGTCCGCCTGGGCGCACAGCCGGGTGAACCCGGCCTGCAGCCAGTCGTTGATCGCGCTGGCCGCCAGCACCGAGGTCACGACGCGCGCCTCACGCGGACGCATCGCCCGCAGGCCGACGATCCCGAGCGCGCTCCACCCGCCGACGCAGCGCGTGCAGGTCAGCAGCTCGCCCACGGCGTAGCGCAGGCCCTCGCCCTTGGGCCGGCGGTCGCCGTCCTCCGTCTCCTCGACGAACGGCTCGCGGACCCAGGACTCCACCTTCTCCTTGGCCACCAGCTTGGCCAGCGCGAAGGTCGCCAGGCCGAGCGCCGGCAGCTCGGCCCCGCGCACCGGCTCGCGCCCCTTGTCGCGCGAGGCGACGAGCACGGCGCCGAGCAGCGCGCCGTAGCCGGCGCTGAGCGCCGCGTAGTCGGTGGGGTGGGTGGGGGTCCGGCTCACAGGGTCCACCTGGCAGTCGCTACCCGGCAGGGCCGCATGGGTACCGACTAACCTCCGCCGCCGTCCATGCGCGTGTTCTCCGGCATCCAGCCCACCGGCCGCAAGCACCTCGGCAACTTCATCGGCGCGATCCGCCGGTACGTCGAGAGCCAGGAGCACGCGGCGCAGGCGGGCGGCGACGCGCTGTTCTGCATCGTCGACCTGCACGCCACGACGGTCAGCTACGACCCCGCGGAGCTGCGCGAGCGCGTCTACGACACCGCGGCGATCCTGCTGGCCGCCGGCCTGGACCCCGAGCGCTGCATCCTCTTCCGCCAGGGCGACGTGCTCGAGCACGCCGAGCTGTGCTGGCTGCTGACGTCGGTCACCGCCCACGGCGACCTCAACCGGATGCACCAGTTCAAGGACAAGAGCGCCCAGCAGCGCGAGCTCGTCTCGGCGGGGCTCTTCCTGTACCCGGTGCTGATGGCGGCCGACGTCCTGGCCTACCGCGCGACGGAGGTGCCGGTGGGCGACGACCAGCGCCAGCACATCGAGCTCATGCGCGACATCGCGGAGCGCTTCAACGCCCGCTTCGGTGAGGACCTGCTCGTCGTCCCGGAGGGGCGCATCCCGGAGGTGGGCGCGCGGATCATGGACCTGCAGGAGCCCACCCGGAAGATGTCGACCACCGGAGGCACCGCGGAGGGCACGGTGTACGTGCTCGACGAGCCCAAGACCATCGAGAAGAAGGTCAAGCGGGCGGTGACCGACTCCGACGACCCGCCGCGGATCGCGTTCGACCCGACCGGCAAGCCCGGCGTCTCGAACCTCCTGGAGATCCTGGCCGTCTGCCGCGGGATCGGCGTCGACGAGGCGGGTGCCTCGCTGGCCGGCGCCCGGGGCTACGGCGACCTCAAGAAGGCCACCGCCGAGGCCGTCGTCGAGCTGCTCACCCCCGTGCGCGAGCGCTACGCGCAGCTGCGCGGCGACGAGGACGCCCTGGAGGCCACGCTGACGGCCGGAGCCGACCGCGCCCGGGCGCTGACCGCCGGGACGCTGGCCGACGTCCGCGCGGCGATGGGCCTGGGACCGGTCGTCCGCAGCCGCGCGTAGCCTGCGCGGGGCATGCCGTCCGCCACCGTCGCCGAGCTCGAGCTCGACCTGGAGGTCTTCAGCGGGCCGTTCGACCTGCTGCTGACCCTCGTGCTCAAGGAGGAGGTCGACCTCCTGGAGGTCGAGCTGGCCGACGTCGTGCTGTCCTACCTCGACGTGCTGGAGGCCCGGGGCGACCTCGACCTGGAGGTGGCCACCGAGTTCCTGGTGCTGATCGCGGCGCTGCTGGAGCTCAAGTCCCGGCTCATGCTGCCGCGCGAGGACGAGGAGCTGCTGGACCTCGACCCCGGCGAGGCGCTCGAGGAGCTGCTGGCACGCATGCTGGAGGCCAAGCGCTTCCGCTCGGCCGCCGAGCACCTGCGCGAGCGCCTGGCCTCGCAGGAGGGCGTGCGGTTCCGCAGCGCGCCACTGCCGGCGTCGCTGCGCAAGGTCACCTACGAGGGCGTCGCGTCCGTCTACGAGCCCGATCGCCTCGGCGCCGCCATCGGCGACCTGCTCAAGGTGCCCGAGGAGGTCTCGATCCGGCATCTGACGATCCCCCGCGTGTCGGTGGCCGAGCGCCTGGCGCACCTGCGCGGCCTGCTGCGGCGCGGGGCCGCCACGTTCGACGACGCGGTCCGGGGCGCGGACCGGGTCACCGTCGCGGTCACGCTCTTTGCGCTGCTCGAGCTCTACAAGCAGGGCGAGGCGACCTGGGTTCAGGACGAGCCGTTCGGCGAGATCGCCATCTCGCCGTGCACGCGCCCGGCCTGGGACCACGTGGAGCTCGCGTCGTGACGGCCATGTCCGAGCTGGCGCGCACCGTGGAGGCGCTGCTGTTCCTCGCCCCCGAGCCGGTCACGTTCGTGGCGCTGCGCGAAGCGTGCGAGGTCTCCGACGACGAGCTCCAGGACGCCGTCGACGAGCTCAAGCGCGCGCTGGAGCCCGGGACGCGCGGCCTCGAGCTGCGCGAGCTGGCCGGGGGGTTCACGCTCGCGACGTCGCCCGACGCCGAGCCGGCGGCCCGCCGGCTGTTGGCCAGGCCGCGCACCCCGCCGCTGACCCCGGCGCAGGCCGAGACGCTGTCGATCGTCGCCTACCTGCAGCCCGTGTCGCGCCCGGAGATCGCGCGCATCCGGGGCGTCAGCGCCGACAGCGCGGTGACCACGCTGCTGGAGCGCGGGCTCATCGAGGAGGGCGGGCGCTCGCAGTTCGGCGCGGTTCTCTACCGCACGACGCCGCTGTTCCTGAAGCTGTTCGGCCTCAAGTCGCTCGACGAGCTGCCCGACCCGTCGCGCTGGGATCCGACGCCCGACGAGGAGGCCGAGCTGCGCGACCGCCTGCTGCGCGCGGGCGAGGCGCGCGCGGGCGGCCCGCCGCCGCTGGGGGCGGGCCCCGAGGTCGTGGCGTCGGCCGGTCCGGCGGCGGTCGAGCCGGCCTCCGAGGACCCTGTCGGCGCCGACGGGTGACCGCCGGCGCGCCCGGCCGCGGGGCGGCGCCCGGCCCGGCCCTATGATCGCCCGCGGATGAGCTCGGTCGAGGACGTGGGGACCGCTGTGGCGGCCCCGGCCGCCGGCGCCGGCGCGCGCCGCCTGGGGCTCCTCGTGTTCTGCGTCGGCGTCTCGACGCTCGGGGCGGAGATCGCCGCCGCCCGGCTCATGGCGCCGTACTTCGGCGCGTCGACGATCGTCTGGGCCAACACGATCGCCGTCGTCCTACTCGCGCTCTCGCTCGGGTACTGGTTCGGCGGCAAGCTCGCCGACCGCCACCCGGACGCCGGCGCGTTGTCCGGCCTG
>DASPKC010000339.1:0-15674 GCA_035628295.1 Baekduia sp. | reverse complement strand
GAGGCGGTGGGCATCGCCATCACGGTGCCCGACGTCAACCAGGTCCTCAAGCGCATGAAGGGCCGCTTGCTGCCGCTGGGCTGGTGGGAGTTCCTCACCAAGGGCCGCCACATCGACCGCGTGCGGGTCGGGTTCCTCGGGGTCAAGCCGGAATGGCAGCACACGGGCGTGGCGGCGCTGCTGTTCCGCGAGCACTTCGACATGGCGCAGCAGACCCCGCAGACGTGGGGTGAGCAGGGCTGGATCCTCGAGACCAACAAGGCGATGAACCGTGGCATGGAGGCCATGAACGGGCGCATCGTCAAGCGCTACCGGGTCTTCGAGCGACGGTTCACCGGGGTCATTTAGGGAACCCTGACACGGTCCGCCGTGCGCGCTATGGTGCGGGCCATGGAGAGCCGGACCGAACAGCTCAAGGCCTCGCCGCCCATGTTCCGGTCGCCGCTGCTGGACCGGTTCACGCGGGTGCATCCGATCGTGCCGGTCGTGCTCTTCGCACCGGCGATCACCCTCCTGCTGATCAACGGGGCGGGCCGGGTCGGCATGCTCGAGGCCGTCGCGTGGGCGGCCGGGGGCTACGCCTTCTGGACGCTCACGGAGTACTGGCTGCACCGCGTCGTCTTCCACTTCGAGCCCGAGGCCGGGATCGGCGCGCGGCTGCACTGGATGATCCACGGGGTCCACCACGACCACCCCAACGACCGGTTGCGGCTCGTGATGCCGCCCTCGGCCTCGATTCCGCTGGCCGCGGTGTTCCTGGGCCTGTTCTGGGCGGTGCTCGGCTACGACGCGGCCCTGTGCTTCGGTGGCGGGTTCCTGGCGGGCTACCTGGTGTACGACATGCTGCATTTCCACATGCACCACCACAAGCCGCGTACGGCCGTGGGACGCAAGCTGCGCGAATGGCACATGCGCCACCATTTTCAGGACGACGACCGCGCCTTCGGCGTGAGCGCCCCGTACTGGGACTGGGTCTTCGGCACGCCGCCCCGCGAGGGCGGCAACAAGGCGCAGTCGGCCTCGGACTGAGGCCGACGGTCACCCTCGCGTCCGTCGGGCGCATCTGCCAGGGTGGAGGTTCGTGAACGAGGAGCCCGAGATCGTCGACGGCGAGGTGGTGGAGGCCCGGCGCCTGCCCGCCGGCGCGCCGCCGCGCGAGCGGCTGCCGCTGCCGATCGGCTCGGTGGCCGTCCAGGCCGCGGCCGTCGCCGCCACGGGCTTCGTGGCGGGCGCCGCCACGCTCGCGCTGGCCCGTCACGCCCGGGTCCGGCGCGCCGCGAAGGTCGCCCCGCGTCGCGGACAGACCGCCAAGGGCGGCGTCCCGGTGCTGCTGACCCGCAGCTTCCTCGTCGACGTGCACCTCCTGGCCGGCCGCCCGGAGTGATCGAGGTCCGGCGGGAGGTCCGGCCGCCGTGGCCGTACCGGCTCGCCGGCGGCGGGATGGACGGCGTCCTGCGCCGGCGCCGCGGCGTCCTCGAGCGCCTGCTGCACGTCGAGGGCGAGCCGGCCGTCGTGCGCGCCGCCCAGCCGGCGGCCGACCGCGTCGTGCTCGGCGCGCGTGCCACGCGCCGCGACGTCGCCGAGGAGGCGGTCGCCCGCATGCGCTTCGCCCTGGCCGTCGACGACGATCTGCGGCCGTTCTACGAGCGCTTCCGCCACGACCCGCTGATCGGCGCGTCGGTGCGCCGGCGGCCCTGGCTGCGCATCCGCCGCCGGCCCGATCCGTGGGAGGCGCTCGCGTGGGCGGTCACCGAGCAGCTCATCGAGACCGAGCGGGCCTTCGCCATCCAGCGCCGCATGGTCCGGTCGCTGGGCCGTACGGCGCCGGGATGGGACCCGGGGACGTCGCTGCGCGACGTCCCGACGCCGGCGGCCGTCGCGGCCGCAGCTCCCGCCCGCCTGCAGTCGTTCGACCTCGCGGCCGGCCGGTGCATCGCGCTGCGCCGCGCGGCGCGCGAGGTCGCCGCGGGGCGCATCGACCTCCGGGCGGCCGACCCGGAGCCCGGCTGGCGCCGGCTGCTCGCGCTGCCCGGCATCGGGCGCTGGACGGTCGAGGTGCTCGCCCTGCACGGCCAGGGCCGCCACGACGTCCTTCCCGCCGGGGACCTCGGCTACCTGAAGATCGTCGGGCGGCTGCAGGCCGGCGGTGACCCGCGGGGCTTCGCGCAGGAGGCCGACGTCCGCGCGCTGTTCGCGCGCTACGACGAGTGGGCCGGCCTCGCGGGCGCCCACGTCCTGGCCGGCGCCGTGCACGCCGCCGGCGCGCCGCCCACGGCGGCGTCGCCGGCGTACGTGTCGGCCGCCTAGATCCCGCTGCCCGGGACGAACTCGTTCGTCAGGGCCGTCGGGTCGGCTTCGCGCTCCAGCAGCCCGTTGTCGAGCATCCACCGGCCGTAGCGCTCCCAGTCGCGCGGGTCCTGCCAGCCGAAGCCGCGGCCCTTCTCCTCGGGGAAGAAGAGCGGCAGCGTCTTGCGCACCACGGCCTCCTGCAGGCCCCGCTCGAGGTCGGGGTTGGCGTCGAGCAGCGGCTCGATGCCTGCCTCGGGGTCCTCGCGCAGGCGCGCGTGGCCGCGCGCCAGGCCGAGCATCAGCCGCCGGATCAGGGGCCCGCGATCGCGCACGGTCTCCTCCGAGGCCACGAGCACGAGCTCGTTGTAGGTCGGCACGCCGACCTCGTCGAGGCGGATGATCGTCGGCTCGCGCTTGCGGCGCTGCAGCTCGGTGCCCTCGTAGTTCCAGAAGGCGCCGAGCGTCGCGTCGACCTTCTTGGACAGCATCGCCGGGACGAGGTTGAAGCCGACGTCGACGCGCCTGACGCTGTCCTGCGGGACGTTGGCCTCCCGCAGGATCGTCTCGAGGTAGGCGGCCTGGTACGGGATGCCGGCGGTCCCGACGGTCTTGCCGCGCAGGTCGGCGACCGAGCGGATCTTCGCGTTCTTGACCGCGATGATCGACGTCAGCGGCTTCTGGACCAGCGCGCCGATGGAGGTGACCTCCAGGCCCTTGTCGCGGGCGAGCAGCAGCTCGGGCTCGTAGGAGATCGCCACGTCGGCCCGCCCGGCGGCCACGAGCTTGAGCGGCGCGGCGGGGTCGGACGGCGTCTGGATGCGCAGATCGACGCCGGCGGCGCGCAGGTCGCCGGCCGCCTGGGCGGCGTAGATGCCGGCATGGTCGGCGTTGGGGAAGTAGTCGAGGACGAGGTCGAGGCGCTCGGCCGGCGGCCGGGCGTCGCCGGTGGCCTCCTCCTTCTCGCCGCAGCCGGCCAGGGCCAGGCCGGCGAGGACGGCGAGCGTCGCCAGGGTCAGGGAGCGGATCATGGGTCCTTCCGGGGGTGTCGGGTCCAGGGGGTGAGCTTGCGCTCGGCGAAGCCGAGCAGGGCGAAGCAGGTCATCGAGAGCGCGGCGAGCAGCACCACGGCGGCGAAGGCGCGCGCGGTCTCCAGCTGGGGGATGGACTGCAGGAGCAGGTTGCCCAGTCCCTCGCTCGAGCCGCTGTACTCCGCGAACACGGCCGCGATGGAGCCGACCGCGACGGCGATCCGCGCGCCGCTGAGGGCGGCGGGCAGCGCCGCCGGCAGCTCGGCGAACCGGAACGTCTGCCAGCGGCTGGCGCCGAGCGTGCGCAGCAGCTTGCGCTGCTCGGGGTCGACGCGGTCCAGCCCGTCGAGGGTCGTCACCACGATGGGGAAGAAGCAGACGATCGCCACGATGATGAGCTTCGGGAACACGCCGAAGCCGAACCACGCGACGAGCAGCGGCGCGATCGTCACGATCGGGATCGCCTGGGTGCCTACGGCCAGCGGGTACAGCGCGTCGCGCAGCAGGCGGCGGAAGTGCATGGCGACCGCGAGCGCCACGGCGACCACGGTCGCGAGCAGCAGCCCCAGCGCGACCTCCTGGGCGGTCACGACCAGGTCGTCGGCCAGCAGGCCGCGGTCCTCCCACAGCGCCGTGGCGACCTCGGTGGGGGCCGGCAGGATGAAGTCGTCGATCGCGCCCGACTGCGCGTAGGCCTCCCACGCGGCGAGCAGCAGGACGACGAGGCCGAGCGGCGCCAGGCGGCTCATCCGCGCAGCGCCTCCAGCGCCCGCGCGCGGACGGCGACGACCTCGTGGTCGGTCGGGCGGCGCGGCCGGGGCGCCTCGACGGGCAGCTCGGCCAGGATGCGCCCCGGGCGCGCCGACAGCACGCAGACGCGGTCGGCGAGCAGGGCGGCCTCCTCCACGTCGTGGGTGACGAGCAGGACGGTGCGCGGCTCGCGGGCCAGCACGCCGGCCAGCCAGGCCTGGGCGTCGGCGCGCGTCAGCGCGTCCAGCGCGCCGAACGGCTCGTCGAGGCACAGCACCGGCGCGCCCGCCAGCAGGGTGCGCGCCACCGCCACGCGCTGGCGCATACCGCCCGACAGCTCGTGCGGGCGGGCGCGCTCGAAGCCCTCAAGGCCGAGCTCGGCCATGACGGGATGGGCCCGGCGGCGCGCCTCGTCGCGGCCCGCTCCGCCGATGCGCAGCGGCAGCGCCGCGTTGTCCAGCGCGTCCATCCAGGGCAGCAGCAGGTCGCGCTGGGGCATGAGCACCGCGCGGCCGGCGCGCACCGTGCCGGCGTCGGGCTGCTGCAGCCCGCACACGAGCTCCAGCAACGTGGACTTGCCCGACCCCGACGGGCCGACGACCGCCACGACCTCGCCGGGGGCCACACGCAGCGTCAGGCCGTGCAGGGCCTCCACGGCGCCGAAGCGCCGCGCGACGGCCTCGACCGTCACGCCGCCCAGTGCCTGTCGTTCGCGAGAGCCCACAGCGGGCGCCTCGAGGTCCGTCGCCATCACTCCCTCCGCGCGCATTACCGCACAGGTTCCGAGGGTCGGCGCCGGGGTCCTGGGCGCCCTCTCAGCCGGCGTCCGCCAGCCCCCCTGAGGTCGTCTCTCGGCCCGAGACCCTACCGATCGACGGTGACGCCGAGCGCGCCGTCATCGGTACGTGGGTCCGCGACGGCCGCCGGGATGCCCTTGACCATCCCCGCCGCCGTCAGGCGCGGGCGCCGCGCGTACTGGCCCAGGCGCACGAGCCGGTGGCCGCGGCGCTCGAGATCGGCCAGGACCGCCGGGTCGATCCGGGCGTCCTCGATCTCGAGCTGGCCGCTCGACGCGTCCCAGCGCGCGGCGTCCAGCGCTGCCGACGGCTCCATGCCGTGGTCGGTCGCGTTGAGGACCGCGTGCAGGACCCCGCCGATGATGCGCGCGCCGCCGGCGCCGCCCACGACGAGCACCGGCCGGCCGCGGCGCACGACGATCGTCGGGCTCATCGACGAGCGCGGGCGCTTGCCGGCGGCCGGCTCGTTGGCGGTGCCGGGAGCGCCGAAGTCGGTGAGCTGGTTGTTGAGCAGGAAGCCGGTGCCGGGGGCCACGACCGCGCTGCCGAACTCCTGCTCGATGGTGCACGTCACGGCGATGGCGTTGCCGCGGCGGTCGACCACGGAGATGTGCGACGTCGAGCCGTCGGGATGCGGGAACGCGCCCGCGCCGTAGGACTGCGCGCGGTCGGGGTGGATCTCCTCGCGACGCCCGAGGCCGTAGCTCGGGGCGGTGAGGACCTGCGTCGGCACCCGCACGAACGCCGGGTCGGCGACGTAGCGGTTGCGGTCGGCGAAGGCGATCTTCTGGGCCTCGGCCACGAGGTGGATCCCGAGCGCACTGCGACGGCCGTTGACGGTCAGGTCGTCGTTGCGCAGGACGTTGAGCGCCTCGAGCAGGGCGATGCCGCCGGAGGTGGGCGGCCCCATGGCCAGGATCCCGTAGCCGCGCACCGCGCCCGTCACGGGCGCCCGCCAGACCGGCCGGTAATCCAGGAAGTCCTGGAGCGTGAGCAGGCCGGGGTCGTCGGTCGCCCGCGGCGCCTGCATGTCCGTGACGATCCGCCGGGCGATCGTCCCGCGGTAGAACGCCGTGGTGCCGCCGCGGATGATGCGCCGCAGCGTGGCGGCGAGCTCGGGCTGGCGCAGCGTGGTGCCCGCCGCGGGCGGCTGGCCGCCCGGGAGGTACTGCGCCGCGGCGGCGCCGAAGAGCCGCAGGCGCTCGGCGTTCTCCGTCGCGGCGCGGTTGAGCGAGTGCGGGACGCGGAAGCCCTCGCGGGCCAGGCGCTCGGCCGGCGTCAGCAGCTCGCGCCAGGTCCGGCTGCCGTAGCGGTCCAGCAGCGCGTCCATCCCGGCGACCGTGCCGGGGACGCCGACGGTGAGGTGGCCGGTGAAGCGGCGGTGCAGGCCCGGACCCGACAGCGTGGTGGGCGTGAAGGCCCGCGGCGCGGTCTCGCGGAAGTCCAGCGTCCGCACGGCGCCGGTGCGCGACCGGTAGACCGCGAACCCGCCGCCCCCGATGCCGCACGACTGCGGCCGGGCGACGCCGAGCGCGAAGATCGTCGCGACCGCCGCATCGACCGCGTTGCCGCCGCGCGCCAGGACGTCGCGGCCGGCGCGGGCGGCGGCCGCGGACTCGGTGGCGACGACGCCGCCGGGGGACAGCACCGCCGGCCGGAAGAACCGCCCGCGCTCGTCCGGCGTCTGCGCGCCGGCGGGGACGGCCGCGGCGGCCGTGACGGCGGCGGCGGCGAGGGCGGTGACGGCGCGCGACATGGCGCGCATCCACTTACCCGCTGCGGGGCCGGCCGACGCCGGGGGAGCGTGCTGCGGCGGGCGGTCTGTGCGTTCGTTGGCGGATCGACCCTCGGGATGCCGCGGCGATCCGCCAACAGGTGCGTCTGGGGTGCCAGGGCGCAGTTGCGCATGCATGTGGTGCGCAAGTGGCGCGGCGGGGCGCGGCGCGGCGGGCGGGCGGCGCGGCCGGGCCGGGGCCCTCGTCGCTGAGCCGTCGGCGTGGGTGGCGCGCCGCGCCGCCCGCGGCGGGCGGTGCGGCCGGTCGCTGACAGCTCGACGACGGGAGAGCGGGAAGGTGGCGCCGGCGCGGGCGGTCTGTGCGTTCGTTGGCGGATCGACGTCGGGATGCCGCGGCGATCCGCCAACAGGTGCGTCTGGGGCGCCAGGGTGCAGTTGCGCACGCATGTGGTGCGCAAGTGCACCCTGGCAGGGCGCGGCGCGGCGAGTGGGGCGGCGCGGGCGGGCCGGGGCCCTCGTCGCTGGCCGTCCGCGGCCGCGACGCACCGGGGACGCGGGTTGCGCGGCCGCTCCACGAGGGTGGCCCGCCCCCGCGCCCGCCCCTCCGCGCCCTCAGTGCACCCGCGGCTGCGTCAGCGCCTTGACGAAGTCCTCGAGGTGCTGGGTCGTCCAGCACTCGAAGGCGTGGCAGTACTGCTCGTAGGCCTTGATGACCGAATCGCCGTAGTTCCAGTACAGGCGCGGCTCGGGGTTGAGCCAGAACGTGCGGCCGGCCTTCGCCGCAATTTGCGCGAAGACCTCCGCGGCGGGGTCGCGCCCGTTGGTGCGCGCGTCGCCGAGGACGATGACCGTCGCGCGCGGGTGCAGCTCGTCCTCGACTTGCTCGCGGAACTCGCGCCAGACGCGCCCGTAGTCGGTGTAGCCCGAGATGTCCGCCACGCCGGCGTTGCGGCCGATCGCCTCGGACACGGCTTTGAAGTCGCGCTCCTTCTCGAAGACGTCCGTGACCTCGCTGATGCGCTCGATGAAGACGAAGGAGCGCATCTTGCGAAAGGCGTCGTGCAGCGCGTGCAGCACGCTGAGGAAGAAGACCGACGCGCTGGTCACCGACGTCGACACGTCGCAGAGCACGTAGATCTCGGGTCGGCGCGGCCGGCGCGGCTTCTCCTTGATGACGACCGGCACGCCGCCGTACTCCAGCGACGCGCGCATCGTGCGGCGCATGTCGACCTGCGTGCGGCGCTTCTGCCCGCGGGTCTCCTGGCCCTGCGTCTTGAGCCGCCGCTTGAGCTGTGCCACGACGCGGTGCACCGCGGCGAGGTCCTGCAGCGGGCCGGACGGCAGCGCGCGGTCGAGCTCGTTGAGGGGCCGCGCCGGCGGCAGCTGCTCGGTGCGCTCGACCTGCGCGCGCTCGAGCTCCTGGCGCAGCAGCTGCTCGAAGCGCCGGATGCCGTCGCGCGGCAGGCCCTCGCGGCGCAGGTCGTCGGGCGGCAGGTCGGGCTGCGGGTCGGGGCGCAGCTGCAGGTTGCGGCGGATGCGCTGCACGTCGACGCCGATGACCCCGGAGCCCTCGCCCTGGCGGCCGAACGCGGCGATGGCCAGGCGCGCGAGGTCGCGCAGCATCGCCTCGTCGCCGTCGCGGATGGCCTGGGCGATGGCCTGGCGCAGCGCCTCCATGTCGAGCTGCTCGGCGCCCGTCGGGTCCATGCCGCCGCCCTCGCGCACGCCCTCATCGATCGCGGCGAGCTCGGTGGCGCGGAAGAAGAAGCGGTCGAAGACGAGGTCGAAGACGCGCCGGTCGTCCGGGGACTTCGCGAGCGTCGCGGCGAGCGCCTCGCGGAAGTCCGTCTTGTCGGTCCACGGCACGTGGTCGAGTGCGGCGAACGCGTCGAGCAGCTCGCTGGTGCCCAGCGCCACGCCCTCGTCGCGCAGCTCCTGGCCGAAGCGCAGGAGGTTGCCGGAGATGCCGTCAGCCGGCTGGGGCACCGAGCTTCACCCCGACCCGCTCGGCCACGACGTCGATGTCGGTGCGGTGCTTGACGATGATCGACATCGTCTGCGTGAAGGTCTCGCGGTCGATGTCCTGCGCGCCGAGCAGCAGCAGCGCGCGGGCCCAGTCGATCGACTCGGCGATGCTCGGCGGCTTCTTGAGGTCGAGCTCGCGGACCTCCGCGATGACCTCCACCAGCCGCTTGGCGACCGTGTCAGGCAGCTCGGGCGTGTGCAGCCGGACGATCCGCAGCTCGTGCTCGACGTCCGGGTAGTCCAGCCACAGGTACAGGCAACGGCGCTTGAGCGCCTCGGTCAGCTCGCGCGTGTTGTTGGAGGTCAGCAGCACGATCGGATGCGTGCGCGCCTCGACGCGGCCGAGCTCCGGGATCGAGATCTGGAAGTCCGACAGGACCTCCAGCAGCATCGCCTCGAACTCCTGGTCGGTCTTGTCGATCTCGTCGATCAGCAGCACGACCGGCTCGGGGGAGGCGATCGCCGTCATCAGCGGGCGCTCGAGCAGGAACTCGTGGCCGAAGACGTCCTCCTGGACCTCGTCCCAGTCGGCCTTCTCGGAGGCCTGGATGCGCAGCAGCTGCTTGCGGTAGTTCCACTCGTACAGCGCCTTGGCCTCGTCGAGGCCCTCGTAGCACTGCAGGCGCACGAGGCGGCGGCCGAGGTAGCGGCTCAGCGCCTTGGCCAGCTCGGTCTTGCCGACGCCGGCCGGGCCTTCGACCAGGATCGGCTTGCCGAGCTTGGCGGCCAGGTAGGAGACCAGGGCGGTGGACTCCCCGGCGAGGTAGCCGGTGTCGCGCAGGCCGCCGGCGACCTCTTCGATGGACTGGGGCTCGTGGCTCATCGGAGCGCTGGAGTCTACGGGGGCCCTACAGTGCCTCGCCGGTGCCCCTCGCCGCCTCCGACATCCCGGCCGCGCCCGTGGTCGGCCTCATGGCTCTGGGCGTCGTCGTCGCGGTCATCGGCCACGGCACGCGGGACAAGCGCCTGCAGGCCATGGGCATCGGGCTGCTGTTCCTGGCGACGGCGCTCATGGTCGTGCTCGGCTACGTGGCCTACACGGGCGACGAGGTCGACCCGCGGAAGCCCAACGACCCGCGGACGCCGGACTTCTAGAGCTCGCCGCGCGACCTGGCCCGCTCCATGCGGCGCTGCTCGCGCTCGGTCTCGTCCGTCCACTCCTTGGTGGTCTTCGAGGAGCCGCGGCGGAAGCGCATCTCCCGCCCGCTCTTCTCGGCCGGGCCGATGTCCTCGCCGTGCGTCCAGCGCGTCGCCAGCGACGCCAGGATCTCGCTCAGGCCGAACAGGACGAAGAACACCGTCGGAGCCGACTCGTCGCTGAAGCCGAACAGGAACGGCGAGAGGACGAGGAAGGCGCCCATCCCGATGTCGGCCATCATGTGGACCGGCAGCGGCACGACCTTCCACAGCGACAGCCGCCAGTTCGTCGACAGCGACGTCAGCAGCAGCACGACGCCGGCGCCGATGGACAGCGCCGTGGCGGTGTCGTTGTCGTTGAAGCCGAACAGGAACGGCGCGGCGACGAGCAGGGCGAAGAGGAACGGCTCGGCCATCGCATGGACGCCGAGGGGGATGGGGCCGTTGCGCATGCCCTCGGCATACCCGGCCCTCCGACGGCAGTCACGCGCGCTGCTCGTCGAGGCCGACGCCTTCGGGCGCGTGCAGCGCCGCCATGAGGGCCTCGACGCCGCGCACCGGCCGGGGGCGCAGCAGCGACACGCCGACCATGACGGCGAACGCCGCCGGCACGGACACGATGGCCGGCTGCGCGAGCAGCGACGTGTCGGCCTCCACCGTCCCGCCCGCCACGCCCGCCGCGACCATCGCCGTGGTGATCACCGTCCCGACCACCATCCCGGCCCCGGCGCCGGCCGCCGTGAGGCCGTCCCACCAGATCCCGAGCAGCAGCACGGGGCAGAACGTGCTGGCCGCCACCGCGAAGGCCCAGGAGACCAGCAGGGAGATGTCCACGTCGCGCGCCAGCAGGGCCACGACGCACGGCAGCACCATCGCGCCGGCGCTCGCGACGCGGAAGGCGGTCCGCCGGTCCGCGGTGCGCCGGGCGCCGCGCCGCACGCGCCCCCACACGTCATAGGACACCGTGCCGGCCAGCGACACGAGCAGGCCGGAGGCCGTCGACGTGAACGCGGCGAACGCGCCGGCCGCCACCACGGCGGCGAGGACGTCGCCCATCGGCCCGGGCCACGCCGCCTCCGGCAGGCGCAGCACCACCAGGTCGGTCTCGCCCGTCACCTGCAGCTCGGGCAGCAGCACCCGCCCGAGCGTCCCGTAGACCGCGGGGAACACGTAGAAGAGCCCGAGCAGCCCGAGGACGCGCACGGTCGTGCGCCGGGCGGCCGGGCCGTCGGGGGCGGTGTAGAACCGCACGAGGATGTGGGGAAGGCCCATCGTCCCCAGGAAGGTGGCCAGCAGCAGGGAGTAGATGGCCAGGGGCGACCCGCGGCCCTCGCCGCCGGCCGGCCGCGACCAGTCCTCGCCGGTCTGCGCCTCGATGCCCTCGGCGACCGGCACCGCCGCGCCGCCCGGCAGCGTCAGCCGCCCTTCGGGCAGCCGGACCTCCTCGCCGGCCCGCGCGCTCGCCGGGGCGCCGTCGAGCGCGAAGTCCGTCGCGCGCGGGAACGTCACCGTGACAGGGTCCTCGAGCTCCACCACCAGCCCGGCCCGCGGGGCGCGCGGCAGTTCCTGGCCGAAGAGCGCCGCACGCTCGGGCAGCCCGCCGAGGTGCAGCAGCAGCAGGAAGGCCGGCAGGGAGATGGCGAACGCCTTGACCCAGTACTGGAAGGCCTGGACGTAGGTGACGCCGCGCATCCCGCCGAGGCCCACGTTGAGCGCCACGAGCGCGGCGACGGCGACCACCCCGACCCAGAACGGCGTGCCCAGCACCTCGCCGAGCGTCAGGCCGGCGCCCTTGAGCTGCGGCACCAGGTACAGCGACCCGATGAGGAGGACCACGAACGCCGCGAGGGACCGCAGCGGCCCGCTGTCCAGCCGCGCCTCGACGAAGTCGGGGATGGTGTACGACCCGAAGCGCCGCAGGGGCGCCGCGACGAACAGCAGCAGCGCGAGATAGCCGCCCGCGAACCCGAGCGGCAGCCACAGCGCCGCCGCCCCGAACTTGACGGTCAGGCCGGCGATGCCCAGGAACGACGCGGCCGACAGGTACTCCCCGGAGATCGCCGCGGCGTTCCACCAGGGAGAGACGGCGCGCGACGCGACGAAGAGGTCCGAGGTCGTGCGCGCGAAGCGCACGCCCCACACGCCCACGCCGAGGCTCGCGGCGGCCACGGCGCCGATGGCCAGCACGCCCAGCATCGGCTAGGGGCGGTCCACCAGGTCCTGGAAGTCGGCGTCGACCCCGTCGGCGCGCCGCGCGTACAGCCAGCCGAGCGCGACGAAGAACGCGAACGGCGGCACCGCGACGACGAACGCGGCAAGCGGGACCCCGAGCACGCTGTGGGCCAGGGCGTCGCCGGCCAGGTAGAGCACCAGCGGCAGCGAGCCCACCACGCCCGCGAGCGTGACGAGGGCCAGCAGCGAGAGGCCGAGCTGGCGCCGGCGCAGCCGCCGGAGGTACAGCGCCGAGTGCGCGGTCCCGGCGCGCAGCTCCTCCGACGGCAGCGGCCGCGGCCTCACGACGCCAGCCGCCGGCGCAGCTCGCCGACCTGCCGGCGGGCGATCGGGACCTCGTGGCCGCCGGGGAACCGCAGGACGGCGGTGCCGTTGAGCTGCGGCCGGACCTCGACGGCGCGGCGCAGGTTGACGAGGTACTGGCGGTGCACCCGCACGAAGCCGAACGGCTCCCACCGGCGCTCGATGTCGGCCAGGCGCCCGCGTAGCAGGAAGCGGCCGTCCTCGCCGACGATCCGCACGTAGTCCCCGTACGCCTGGAGGTAGTAGATCGACGCGCGGGGCAGCAGGCGCGTCCCGCCGCCGCGCACGTTGTCGACGGGCACCACGTCGTTGTCGTGCTCGGCTGCCGCGGCGGCCGGGGCGGGGGCCGGCAGCGCGGTGGCTGCTTCCGCCCGCGCGCCGAGGACGCGGCCGACCGCCTCGTCGAGGCGCTTGCGGCCTACCGGCTTGAGCAGGTAGTCCACCGCGCGCAGCTCGAAGGCCTGCACCGCCGCGCTCTCGTGCGCGGTGACGAAGACCACGGCCGGCGGCATGGCGAAGTGGCCGAGCACCCTGGCCAGCTCCACGCCGTCGAGCTCGGGCATCCGCACGTCGAGGAAGATCGCGTCGTAGCGCGCGCGGGTGGCGCAGGCCAGCGCCTCCGGGCCGCTGCCGGCGGTGTCGACCGTCGCGACGGCGGCATGCCCGCGCAGCAGCCGCGCGAGGTCCTGCAGCGCCTCCGGCTCGTCGTCGACGGCGAGCACCCGCAGCCCCGGGCTCATGCCGCGCGCACCCCCGCGCGGAACTTCGGCACGCTGAGGACCACCTCGGTCCCGCGTGCGGGCCTGGGCTTGATCTCCAGGCCGTAGCCCTCGCCGAACGTCGCCTGCAGGCGCTGGTGGACGTTGGCCAGCCCCAGCCCGCCCTGCTCGCCGGTGCGCCGGCCCGCGAGCAGCTCGGGGACGAGGTCGGGCGCGATCCCCGGCCCGTCGTCGCGGACGACGAGCTCGACGTCCTCGCCGAGGTCGCGGCCGAGCAGTTCGACGGTCCCCCCGCCCACGCGCGACTCGACGCCGTGGCGGACGGCGTTCTCCACGAGCGGCTGCAGCGTCAGGACCGGCACGACGGCGCCGAGCACCTCGGGCGCGACCTCGACGCGCACCGTCAGGCGCGTGCCGAACCGCGCCTGCTCGAGGCGCAGGTACTTCTCGACGTAGCGCAGCTCGTCGGCCAGCGTGACGTGCTTGCGCTCGCCGCGGAACGCGTAGCGGGTGAACTCCGCGAACTCGATCAGCAGCTCGCGTGCCTCCTCCGGGTCCTTGTGGACCTGGTTGGCCACCGCGGCCAGCGCGTTGTAGATGAAATGGGGGGAGATCTGCGCCCGCAGGGCGCGCAGCTCCGCGCGGGCCAGGCGCTCCTCCTGATCGGCGACGGCGGCGAGCTCGACCTGCGCGGCGACGAGCTGGGCGGCCTCGCCGACGACCCGGGTGTCCTCGGGGCCCAGGCGCTCGTCCTCGCGGTAGAGCGCGATCAGCGCGCCGACGCGCTCGTCCTGCACCACGAGCGGGGCGACGATCGCCTGGCCGATGCCGTCGGCGGCGTCGCAGAGCCGGGCCTCGACGCGCACGCGCTCGGGCAGCCCGCCTTCGAGGAGCTGCTCGACCGGGCGGCCGGGCGCCAGCCAGGGCGCGCCGTCGGCGGCCAGGACGGCGTGCGTGTCGGCCAGCGCCAGCGCGTCGGACTGCACGAGCGCCCGCAGGTAGGGCGCCGCGCGCGCCGCGCTGCGGCGGCTGAGCCCCAGGCGCAGGTGCGGCAGCGTGGCGGCGGCGGCGTGCAGCGCGGCCTGCATCGCCTCGCCCTCGGGGGCCAGGACGCGCTGCGGGGCGCGGGCCAGGCGCCACAGCGCGAGGCCCGCGGCGGTCAGCGCCGCGCCCAGCACCACCCCGAGCAGGACGGTCACGTGGCGGACGGTACAAGTCCTCGCGGTCGCGGCCGCACGCTGCGACGAGCGGCTACCGCTCGTGGTGCCCTGCCCACCGTTCGCGTGGTCCGTCGGCCCGTCCGGCGCGCAGGCCGTTGCCCGCCGGCGGCGGCCGCAGGAGCTTGCGCGCCGTCCCGATGGCCAGTCCGACGCACGAGGAGAGCGACGTGACGCAGATCGATTTCGAGGCGGCCCACCGGTCGCCGGAGTTCCAGGAGCTGGTGGCCAAGCGGCGCCGGTTCGTCGTGCCCGCCACCGCCGGCTTCCTGGGCTGGTACCTGGCGTTCGTCCTGCTGTGCGGCTACGCCCCGGATGCGATGGGCGAGTCGGTCTACCAGGGTTTCACGGTCGGCTACGCGCTGGCCCTCACCCAGTTCGTGATGGTGTGGGGCCTCGGCTGGGCCTACCTGCGCTACAGCGAGCGCGTCCTCGATCCGCTGCGCGAGCGCTGCACGCACCTCGCGACGACCGGGGCGCTCGGCGTCGCGGAGGCGCCGGTCCACGCGCCCGCCGTCCATCACGCGCACGGCCACGTCGCGCGTCCGGCCACCGCTGAGGCGTTCTGATGGGCGGCGTCAACGAGCTCGCGCTCGCCATCTTCGGCCTGGTCGTCGCGGTCACGCTGGGGATCACCTACTGGGCGTCGAAGCGCACCACGTCGGCGTCGGAGTTCTGGGCCGCCGGCCGCGGCATCAGCGGCGTGCAGAACGGCTTCGCCATCGCCGGCGACTACATGAGCGCCGCGTCGTTCCTGGGCATCGCCGGCCTGATCTTCCTCTTCGGCTTCGACGGGTTCCTGTACTCCGTCGGCTTCCTCGTCGCCTTCCTGACGGTCCTGTTCCTGCTGGCCGAGCGCATGCGCAACGCCGGCAAGTTCACGATCGCCGACGTGCTGGCCTACCGGCTGCGCGAGCGGCCGGCGCGGACGGCGGCCGCGCTGGGCACCCTGACGGTCGCCGCCTTCTACCTGATCGCGCAGATGGTCGGCGCGGGCGTGCTCATCCAGGCGCTCGTCGGCATCGACTTCAGCGTGGCCGTGCTGCTCACCGGCGCGTTCATGCTCTGCTACGTGATCTTCGGCGGGATGCTCGCCACGACGTGGGTGCAGATCGTCAAGGCCGTCCTGCTCATGGGCGCGACGATCGTCCTGTCGGTCCTGGTCCTGCAGCGCGTGGGCTGGAACCCGATCTCGCTCTTCAACGACGCGCGGGACGCCTCGCCCAAGGGCGACGAGTACCTCAAGCCGGGCCTCTTCCTGACGAGCCCGATCGACACCGTGTCGCTCGGCCTCGCGCTGGTGCTCGGCACGGCGGGCCTCCCGCACATCCTCATGCGATTCTTCACGGTCCCGACCGCCAAGGCGGCGCGACCGAGCGGCTGGGCCGCTGGGCCGTCGACCGGATCGTGGCCGACCAGCGACGGATCCTCGCCGAGTACGG
>DASPKC010000338.1:0-4588 GCA_035628295.1 Baekduia sp. | reverse complement strand
TGTTGCCGCCCACGTTGAGCTGGGAGGTGCGCAGCATCTTGACCCCGCGCTCCTCGAACAGCCGCGCCAGCGTGCGGTGCAGGATGGTGGCGCCGACCTGGGACTTGATGTCGTCGCCGACGATCGGCAGGCCCGCCTTCTTGAAGCGGTCGTTCCAGTAGTTCTCGGAGGCGATGAACACCGGGATGCAGTTCACGAAGCCGCAGCCGGCCTCGAGGACCTGCTCGACGTACCACTTGGTGGCCTGCTCGGAGCCGACCGGCAGGTAGGAGACGACGACGTCGGTGTGCGTGTCCTTGAGGATCTGCACGATGTCGGAGGTCTCGCCCGGCGCCTTGGTGATGCGCTCGGCCGGGTACTTGCCCAGGCCGTCGTGCGTCATGCCGCGGTGGACCTTGGCGCCGATCTTCTCGGGCACCTTGTCCGTGAACTTCATGGTGTTGTTGGGCTCGGACCAGATCGCGTCGGCGAGGTCCAGCCCGACCTTCGTGGCGTTGATGTCGAACGCCGCCGTGAACTCGATGTCGCGGACGTGGTAGCCGCCGAGGTCGACGTGCATCAGGCCGGGGACGTCGGCCTGCGGATCGGCGTCGGCGTAGTGGTACACGCCCTGGACGAAGGAGTTCGCGCAGTTGCCCACGCCGATGATCGCGACGCGGACCTTGTCGCGCTGGTAGCGGGCGGCGCCGTTGGCGGCGGGCTCGCCGTTGCCGATGGTCTTGGGGCTCAAAGCAGTTCCTGGAGTCGAAGGTCGGGGACCGAACCGTGGATACCCCTCCCGGGAGGGGCGGTTACAAGCGCGGGGGCGGCGTCACACCTGCAGCAGCTGCCTGCGGACGTGCAGGATGCGCTGCAGGACGGTGATGGAGCTCATGCCCGCCAGGACGTACACGGCCGGCTTGAGCGCGTCGAAGTCGCCGAAGAACCAGCCCTCGGCCAGCAGCAGGCCGGCGCTGAGGATGACCACGCGCACCGCCCGGTTGGCGAAGCCGACCTTGCACTCGACGCCCAGCGCCTCGGCGCGGGCCCGGGTGTAGGAGACCAGCAGCGAGCTGGCGATGGCGATGGCGCAGCCGAGCACCGCTGCCTGGTCGCCCTGGTCGGCGTAGTAGGCGGCCACGACGCAGAGGATGATCGACTCCTCCATGCGATCCAGCGTGGAGTCGAGGAAGGCGCCGAACGAGGTGCCTTTGCCGGACATCCGCGAGTAGCGACCGTCGAGCGTGTCGCAGACCGAGCCGACGATGAAGGCGAACCCGCCCAGGATCCAGCGCTCGTCGAGCAGCAGCACCGCGGCCACCACGTGCAGCGCGAGGCCGGTCAGCGAGATCGCGTTCGGGGTGAGCCGCGACTCGATGAGCCGGTTGCGGGCGAGCGTGCGGCGCTCGGCGACCGTCAGGCGGCCGCTGCCGGAGGGGGAGGTGGCCATGGCGTGGAGAGGCTAGGCGCGAGCCGGGCTGAACGCCCAGGCGGCGGGCCGGGCCCGCGCGAGCCAGGCCGCAGCATAGGCCGACACGGCGGCGGTCGCCGCGCCGAGCGCCGCATCCAGCCACCAGTGGTTGGCGGTGACGACGACGACCCAGGTCATCACGACGGGGTAGACGGCCCAGGCGATCCGCGCCAGCCGGAAGCGGCATAGCCGCGCCAGCGTCACGCCGATCATGATCGCGAACGCGCAGTGCATCGAGGGCACGGCCGCGTAGGGGTTGAAGAGGACGTTGACCGAGTCCTCCTTGTCCACGGAGGCGAAGGAGGAGACGGTGTCCTGGAAGCCGTACTCCGGGAAGAAGAAGCGCGGCGGCGCCGTCGGGAACACCGCGTAGCCGATCAGCGCGATCACCATCGACACCACGAACATGTTGCGCACGAAGTAGAAGCGCTCGTTGTGGGCGAGGTAGATGAACACGAGCGCCGCGAGGACGACCGTGGTCTGCGCGTTGAGGTAGATCAGGTTCGCGAAGCCGATCAGCGGGTCGATGTCACGGAAGAACTCGTGCACCGCCGGCTCGATGAACAGCCCGAGGGCGGCCTCGATCCCGATGAGGTCCCGCGCGTTGTCGAACGCCACCGCGGCGCCCTGCGGGCCGTCGATCCAGCCACGGGTCAGGCGGTAGGCGTAGTAGGCGCCGGCGAAGAGCAGGATCTGGCGCAGGACATCGAGCGGTCCCTGGGGGAACACGCCGGCGTACGCGCTGCGGAGCCTGCCCTGCACCTCGGAGATCCTACCGGCCCGCGGCGGGCACTTCGGCGCACCGACGTTCGCCGGCGAGCACGCGGCCGGGTGCCACTGCGATGCGCAGCCGGTAGCGCCCGGGGCGCGGGAAGGTCACACGCGTCCAGTCGCCGGCGCGCTGCACGCAGCCGCCGTCCAGCTGCCAGTACGGCGTCCAGCGGACGCGCACCAGGCCGGTCCCGGCGCGCGATGCGGCGAGTTCCGCGCCCTCGACCTGCAGCGCCAGCGCGCGGGCCGCGCCGGTGGCCGCAGGGGCCGGGTCGCGCACCGCGAACAGCCGCCAATCGGCGTCGCGCCAGACCTCGCGCAGGTACGCCGGCTGCGAGCGCACCAGGTCGGCCTCGCGCGCCGCGGAGTGGTCCAAAGCCCCGAGCGGCAGGGCGACGAAGGCCACGGCGTTGTCGTTGAGCCAGCGCCGGTAGCGCGCGGCGTCCAGCGGGCCGTCCTCGTAGAAGAGCCCGTTGACGGCCCGGTCGGTCTGCCGCAGCCACCCGCGCGCCAGCGGCACCTCGCGGCCGAGGTGCAGGCTCTCCCAGTGCGAGTCGGTGAACGGCACCTCGACGCGGAACGGGCCTGCCGGCGCACGGCGCTCGAGCTGGGCGAGCAAGGGGCGGTAGGTGGCCGCCCGGGTGTAGCGGTCGCCGGTCGCGCGGACGACGTCGTCGACCGCCGAGCCCCACTGCCACCACAGCAGGGCCGGGACCGCGGCGAGCACGACCCCGCGGCGCGCGGGCCACAGCGCGCCGGCGACCAGCGGGCCGCCGAGCAGCGCCCCGAGCCGGACGGCGTTGCCCCCGAACGCCGTCGGCACGACCGCCGAGGCCACCACGAGCACCGCGTAGAGCACCGCGGCCAGGCGCAGCGTCCGCTGCCGGGCCGGCAGCACCGCGGCGACCAGGAGCGCGCCGCCGATCGCCGGCAGGGCGGAGCTGGCGACGAACGGGAAGGTGCCCTCCTGCGGGAACGCCACGCCGACGAGCCCGGCCGGGACGACGGCCCCCGCGCCGAGGGCGAGCGCAGCGCCGCGGCGCTCGGTCAGCAGCCAGGCCAGCGCCCCGACCCCGAGGAACAGGGCCGCGACGGGGCTGGCCAGGGACGTCAGCGCGGCGAGCGCCGTCGCGGCCGCCGGCCGGCCGCGCCGCGCGGCGACCACCGCGGCGCACGCCAGCGCGGCGCCCAGCGCGAACGTCAGGCGTCCGGTCAGCAGCATCGTCGCCGAGCCGGCCGCGGCCCACACCGCGGCGAGCCGGGCACCCGGGTCGTCGAACACGTCGCGGGCGAGGCGCTCGAAGGCGGCCGAGAAGGCGACGGCGCTGGCGGCCCCGACGAGCGCGGGGCCCACCAGCGCGGCCAGCGGGGGGAACAGGATCGAGTAGCCCGGGACGTGGTGGCCGGCGTACCAGAGGCCGTTCCAGGTCACGAAGCCCTCCTCCTCGAACAGCCAGGTCCGGAACCGCTGCGCCGCCAGGTCGGAGACGGGCGGCTGCCACGCCAGCCACGCGGCGGCGAGGGCCGCGCTGAGCACCCACGCCGGGGCGCCGCGCAGCCGGCGGGCGGCGGACGGCATGGCGGCGCAGGCTACGCGGCACGCGCACCACCGGGCCAGGCCCGGTGGTGCGGGGCGCACTGCTAGTTGGCGAAGTTCACCGTGAAGGCGAAGCCGCGCTGGCCGCCCATCCCGCCCGCGCGGCGGGCCGCCCCGACCAGCGTGAAGCGCCGGTCCAGGATCTGCTGGGCGTGCGGCGGGGACTGCATCCACAGCGCCACGACCGCGCCGGCGCGGCGGTCGAGGCCGCGCGGCACCCAGGCCAGGACCTCGCCGAAGCCGCGGCGGTAGCCGGCGCGGCGCAGCCGGGTGTGCAGCGAGCTGCCGTCGAACGACGCGTGCTGCAGCCGGTCGAAGCGCAGCATCCGCCGCGTGTGGCGGTCGGCCACGCGGGCCAGGCCGCGACGGGGGCGCACGGTCCGCAGGCCCCGGCGGCGGCGCTCCATGTTGATGGCGCGCACGATGGCGGCCTCGGCGGGGTTGTGATGGGCGGAGTCGGCGATAGGCATCCCGCCCGCCCATGACCAAGGCCCATCGATCAGGAAACCTGTGTGTGACCGGTGTCACACGGTGGCGCGCATGAAGTTCGTGATCTCGGGTACGAGCGCCGGCTCGTCCCACCAGGGCCAGTGGCCGGCGTCCTGCACCACCCGGACCTGGGCCGGCCCGCCGAGCGCCCCGGCGTAGTCCCGGGCGAGCGTCGCGGGCACGTACGGGTCGTGCGCGCCCCACACCACGAGCGCCGGGCGGTCGAGCGGCCGCAGCGCGCCGGCCAGCGGCTCGAGGCCCGTCGCCTCGGTCGCGCGGTA
>DASPKC010000337.1:0-6048 GCA_035628295.1 Baekduia sp. | reverse complement strand
GATCCGGACAACGGCGGTGCGCGGCATGCGCGGTCGCCGGCGGGACCGGGACCTAGCATCGCCGCCGATGGAGGCACGCACCATGCACGGCCGGCCCGTCTCCGGACGCTGGTTCGAGGAGCTCGAGGTCGGGCTGGAGGTCCACCACGCGATAACGCGCACCATCACCGAGGCGGACAACGTCTGGTTCACGGCGCTCACCATGAACCCGGCTCCCATGCACCTCGACGCCGACTTCGCCGCGCAGAGCGAGTTCGGCGAGCGCCTCGTCAACAGCCTCTTCACCCTCGGGCTGCTCATCGGGATCACCGTCCACGAGCTCACGATGGGCACCACGATCGCCAACCTCGGGTTCGGCACCGTCGAGTTCCCGCGCCCGCTGTTCCATGGCGACACCCTGCGGGCGCAGAGCCGCGTGCTGAGCGCCCGTCCCTCCGCCTCCCGGCCGACGCAGGGCGTCGTCGGCTTCGAGCACAGCGGCTACAACCAGGCCGACGAGCTCGTCGTGCGCTGCGAGCGCTCAGCCCTCATGCACCGCCGGCCTGGAGGCTGACCGCGCCGGCGTCCGCCTCCGCGGGCAGCCGGCCCATCAGCCCGAGGATGAGGAGCGCGAGCCGGGCCTCCATCTGCGCCCGGGCGTCGCCCCGGACGCAGAGCCCGCTGAGCTCCTCGATGCGCCCGAGCCGGTACCGGATCGTGTTCTCGTGGACGTCCAGCTCCTCCGCCGCGGCTCGGACGTTCCAGGCGTGGCGGCTGAGGTGCTCGAGCGTGGCCAGGAGGGATGCCGCCGCCGGGTCCAGCAGCCCGCCCAGGGTGCGCGTGACGAAGCGCTCCGCGCCGGCCGCCCCGGCGGCAGCCAGGAGCGTCCGCCCCGGTCCGAGGTCGTCGGCGTCCACGACGACGACGTCCCGACGCGTGCCGCCGAGCGCCGTCGCGCAGGCCAGCGCCTCGGCCGCCTCCTCCTGCCCGGCAGCGAGCCCACGACATCCGGTGATCTCGCCGGACAGGGCGGCGACCACCGGCCCCTCGTCCGTCAGCCGGCGACAGGCCGCGGTCACGTCGGCCCGCAGGTCGGCGGCGGCGTCGGCGGTCAGCAGGACCGACGTTCCTCCGCCCACGGTGCACGCGAGCACGCGCTCAGGCCCCAGCACAGCGGCGAAGGCCGCCTGCGCGGCGCTCTGGTCCAGCGCCTTGCCCGGCCGGGCCACCGTGCACACGATGCTGCGCGCGTCGTCGGCCACGGCGAGCACGGAAGCGGCGCGGGCGTGGCGCGCCGGGTCGGCCTCCCCGGCGAGGAGCTCGGCGAGCGCGGCGGCCCGCAGCTCGTCGTCGGCCTCCACCGCCTGGCGGACCATCTGCGCCCGGGCCGCGAGGACGGCGACGGCACGGCGGCCGATCGAGCGGTCCACCGCGTGGAACCGCCGGCCGTACTCGGAGAAGACCAGGAACCGCTCGCCCTCGCCCTGGCCCGCGCGGGCGATCAGCATCCGGTGCGGGAGGCCGCCACCCAGCACGGGCGCCACGATGGACGCCGCGGGGCGCTCGCCCGGGACGACGGCCTCCGCCAGCTCGGGCGCGCCGTGGACGCGGGGGTCGGCGAGGTCGCACGGCAGCGGCGCGCCCTCGGCCTGGCCGGGGGTGGCGGTGGCCAGGCGCTGCAGGCCCCGGCCGTGCACCGCGCACGGCCAGCCTGTCGCGTCGGCGATCACCTGCGCGAGCCCGTGGTCGTCGGCGCCCATCAGCGCTGCCGCCCACAGGCGCTCGTCGATCCCCATCGCGCGCCGCAGGACCACGCTCTCCGCGCGGGCGGCGGCGACCGCGCGCCGTGCAGCCTCCGCGGTGCGACTCTGCACGTACGCCACGGACACCAGGCCAGCGAAGGTGCGTGCCAACTGGCGCTCGGCGCAACCGAACGGGTGGCGGTGGCCGGGCTCGTCGGCGAAGAAGATCGCGATCACGTCCCCGCGGTCGACCACGGGGACGCCCAGGACCGAGTGGACGTCCCAGGTGCGCATCGCGGAGCGCACGGTGCGCTCGTCCCTGCGCGCGTCGTCGATCGCCACGACGTCCGCGGTCTCCAGCACCGCGCGCGTCAGCCGGTCGGCCTCCAGGCCGCTCACCAGCCGCTGCACGTGGGGCTCGTCGGCGCCGACGGCGGCATTGCCGCGGAAGGTGCCGACGTCGTCGGGCACGAACACGAGGCACCGCGACACCCGCAGCAGGGCGGCCATCTGGGCCGCCGAGACCCGCAGGACCTCCGCGGGCGGTCGTTCCTCGTGCAGCGCCTGGGCCACGACCTCGAAGGCCTGCAGCGCCGGCGCGAACGGCGCGGCCGGGGCGACGGCCGCCTGGTCACCCGCCGGGAGGATCGTGTCCGGAACCGCCTGGAGGACTGACCGCCTGGACATCGTGTCAACGTACGTGCGGTACGTCCTTATTGTAAGTCCTTCCAGCGCCGAGGTTCGCGCGAGGACGTCGTGGCTAGTAGCTGCGGGGCAGCCCCAGCGCGTGCTCCGCGACGTGGTTGAGGACCATCTCGCGCGAAACGGGTGCGGTGCGCAGCAGCCGCACCACCCAGTACAGGTCGGCGATCCCGTACTCCCGTGCGAACCCGTTGCCCCCGTGCGCCTGGATGGCTTGGTCCACGCACCGGATGCCGGCCTCGGCCGCGGCGAACTTCGCCATGTTCGACGCCTCGCCCGCCGGCAGACCGGCGTCGTGCAGCATCGCCGCCTTCTGCACCATGAGCCGGGCGAGCTCGAGCTGGACCTTGGCCTCGGCCAGTGGGTGCGCCACGCCTTGGTGGCTGCCGATCGGCACGCCCCAGACCTTGCGCTCCCCCACGTAGGCGGCGGCCTTGTCCAACGCGTAGCGGGCGACGCCCGTGCACATGACGGCACTCATGATCCGCTCCGGGTTGAGCCCGTCAAAGACCGCCCGCAGCCCGTTGCCGACCTCACCGATCAGGCAGTCGCGGCCCACGAGCACGTCGTCGAAGAAGAGCGTCCACTGCTGCTCGGGCGCCTCCAGCACGGTGGGGATGTACTGGCGCTCGAGGCCGTCTGCATCGGCGTCGACCATGAACAGCGACAGCTGTCCGCGGCCCGTCCGCTCATCGGTCCCCGTCCTGGCTACCACGAGGATGCCGGCCGCATCCTCCACCCCGGAGATGTACGTCTTGGTGCCGCACAGGCGGAAGCCGTCGCCCTCAGGGGTCGCCAGCGTCCGGATCTCGTGCGAGTTGGAGCCGGCGTCAGGCTCGGTCAGCGCGAAGGAGAACCGCTGCTCGCCGGTGGCGATCGACCGCAGCCAGCGTGCCTTCTGCTCGTCGGTCCCATGGCGCTCGAGGACGGTCCCGACGATGGCGGGCGAGACGGCCATGATGAGCAGCGGGCAGCCGGCCGCCGCGACCTCCTCGGCCACCGCGGCGAGCTCCGTGAGCCCGAGGCCTCCCCCGCCGTGGTCCTCCGAGATGTGCACGCCGGTGTAGCCGGCGGCGCTCAGGACGTCCCACAGCTCGCGGGGCGCCTCACCCGCCGCGGTGACCCGCGCGAAGTAGTCGTGGCCGAAGCGCCCGGCGATGCCGGCGACCGCCTCGCGCAGCATGGCCTCCTCGTCGGAGGGGACGAGCGGCAGGGCGGCGGGCCGGCTGGTCGGGCCCGTGATCGGGGACGCCATGGCGGCAGAGTAGGAGCGCCGCGCCCGCCCGCGACCACGTCCGCGGCGGCCTTTCGGCGAAAGCCACAACTCGCCTTGCGCGGCCCCGCGGCCGGGCGCGATGGCGGTGGTACCACTGCGCCATGACGCCTGTGGCAGAGGAGACGAAGGTCCGGACCGGCATCGACCTCGATGTCCCTTGGTGCCTGGACGACGACCAGCGGACCTGGAGGAGGACCGTCCGCGAGTTCGCCGAGAAGGTCATCGCGCCGGAGGCGTCCCAGCGCAGCATCGACCACCGGTTCGACCCCGACCTCGTGCCCCGGCTGGCGGAGCTGGGCCTCTTCGGCATGCGGGTGAGCGAGGAGCAGGGAGGTTCGGCATCGTCGATGTCCAGCTTCTGCCTGGCGATCGAGGAGCTCGCGAGAGTCGATTCCAGCGTGGCGGTCACGGTCCACGTGGCAGCCATCAGCGCGGCGCTGCTCGATCACCTGGGCAACGAGGAGCAGAAGCGCGACCTCCTGCCGCGCGCGGCGCGGGGCGAGACCTTCATCTGCTTCGGCCTCACCGAGCCGTCCAGCGGCACCGACGCCGGCCGGGTCACGACGCGCGCCAAGCGCGACGGCGACGGCTGGGTGCTCAACGGCGCCAAGCAGTTCATCACCAACGCCGGGACCCCCATGGCGAGCCACGTCATCGTCTTCGCGGCGACCGGCGAGCGCCGCTCGGACGGGCGCTCACCGGTCAGCGCCTTCCTGGTCCCCACCGACGCCGAGGGCTTCTCCGTCGCCCCCGGCTACTCCAAGCTGGGCTGGCGCTCGTCGGACACCCGCCCGCTGTTCTTCGAGGACGTCCGGCTGCCCGACAGCGCCCTCCTGGGCGAGGAGGGCCGGGGCTTCGCCGAGGCCCTGCGGTTCCTCACCTGGGCGCGGCTGCCGATCGCGTCCATGTCCGTCGGCCTGTCCCAGGCGTGCCTGGACCTGACCGTGGAGTTCGTGAGCCAGCGCGAGTCCTTCGGCGAGAAGCTGGCCGCCCACCAGTACGTGGCCTTCGGGGTGGCGGACATGGCGGCCCAGACCGCCATGGCGCGGACCGTGACCTACGACGCGTGCTGGAAGTACGACCACGGCCTCCCGTACGACCAGGAGGCCGCCATCTGCAAGTTCATGGCCTCCGAGATCGCCAACCAGGTCTCGTACCGGGCCACCCAGCTGCACGGCGGCTACGGCTTCGTCGACGAGACCGACGTGACCCGCCACTACCGCGACGCGCGGATCCTGACCATCGGGGAAGGCACCTCCGAGGTCCAGCGGATGCTGATCGCCCGGAGCCTCGGGCTGCCGGCCTGAACAACGACCCAGGAGCCACCAGATGACCTCCTTGACCGTCCCTCTCGAGCGCGCCCTGCAGGTCGCCGCAGACGATGTCGCGATCGTCGTGGCGGGCGGCGGCACGCTCACGTACCGCGAACTCGCGACCAGGGCTCGCCGCCTCGGCCACGCGCTGCGCGAGCGGGGCCTGCATCAGGGCGACCGCGTCGCCGTCGCGGGCCCGAACACGCTGGGCCACCTGGAGCTGCTGCTCTCGGTGCCGCTTGCCGGCATGGTGGTGGTCCCGCTCAACGCCCGGCACACCGACGACGAGCTGCTCTACGCCCTGCGCGACTCCGGCTCACGCGTCCTGTTCACGGATCGCGATCCCACGCCGTTCCGCGACGACGTGGAGCACGTGCTGGCCCTCGAGGAGGACTACGAGGCCCTGGTCGCCCCCGGCGGCGAGGAGGCGGCCTGGGCGGAAGGCCTCGACCGCGACAGCCTCGCTGCGCTCTTCTACACGGGCGGGACGACCGGCGCCGCCAAGGGCGTGATGACCACGCACGGCGGGATGACGTCCAACGCGCTGCACTTCATGAGCTCGTGGCCCTTCGGGCCCGAGACCCGCTGGCTTGTCGCCGCACCCCTGTTCCATGCCGCGGGCTCCGTGGCCGTGGTGCCGACCGTGTGGACCGGCGGGACGCAGGTGCTGCTCGACGCCTTCCATCCCGGCAAGGTGCTGGACCTCATCGCGTCGGAGCGGGTGACCGACACGGTGCTCGTCCCGACGATGATCGCGGCGATCATCGACGAGCAGCAGCGCGAGCCGCGCGACGTCTCGTCGTGGCGCCGCCTCATGCACGGCGGGTCCCCGATCGCGATGCAGACGCTGCGGCGCTGCCACGAGACGTTCCCCGACCTGGAGCTGGCCGAGGTCTACGGCGCGACCGAGACGGGCCCCCTGCTCACCATGTTCAAGGGCGAGCACGAGCTGCTGGACGACCCGCGCGGCCGGTCGTGCGGCCAGCCCATCGTCGGCGTGCAGATCCGGTTGGTCGACGAGGCGTGGCAGGACGTG
>DASPKC010000336.1:0-4771 GCA_035628295.1 Baekduia sp. | reverse complement strand
TACCAACCGTCCAGCCATCCTCCTGCCTGCTCAAGGTCTACGAACGCGCGCTGACCGGGGATCCCGACGGTGCGTCAGGTTCGCGACGCTCAGCGCATCGCGGGGAAGAGCACGACCTCGCGGATGGACCGGGTTCCCGTCAGCAGCATCACGAGGCGGTCGATCCCGATCCCGATCCCGCCGCACGGCGGCATGCCGTGCTCGAGCGCCTGGACGAACGCCTCGTCGTAGGGCTGGGCCTCCTCGTCGCCCTCCTGGGCGAGGCGGACCTGGGCCTCGAAGCGCGCGCGCTGCTCGTCGGGGTCGTTGAGCTCGGTGAACGCGTTGGCGAACTCCATGCCGCCGGCGAACGCCTCGAAGCGCTCGACGAACCCCGGCTTGGACCGGTGGTCCTTGGCCAGCGGGGAGAGCTCCTTGGGGAAGTCGACGACGAACGTGGGCTGCACGAGCGTCGGCTCCACGACCTTGGAGAACAGGTCGTCGACCAGCGCCGGCCAGGTCAGCCCCGCAGTGGGGATGTCGACGCCCTCCTGGCGGATGCGCGCCTCGAGGGCGTCGCGGTCGCGCTGCTCCAGCACGTCGATGCCCGTCGCCTCGCGGATCGCGTCGACGAGCGAGACGCGCGGCCACGGGGCGCGGAAGTCCAGGTCGCCCTCGTAGCCGGCCGCCTGGGCGATGCGCGGCACCAGGTCCTCAAGGCGCGCCATGACGTCCTGGTAGTCCGCGTAGGCCTCGTACCACTCGACCACCGTGAACTCGGGGTTGTGCTTGTACGAGATGCCCTCGTTGCGGAAGTTCTTGCCGATCTCATAGACGCGCTCGAGACCGCCGACGATGAGCCGCTTGAGGTAGAGCTCGGTGGCGATCCGCAGGTAGAGGTCGCGGTCCAGCGCGTTGTGGTGCGTGACGAACGGGCGGGCCATCGCGCCGCCGTAGAGGGGCTGCAGCATCGGCGTCTCGACCTCGACGAACCCGTTGTCGTCGAGGTAGCGGCGCAGCGCCGTGATGATCGCCGAGCGCATCAGGAAGATCCGCCGCGCCTCCTCGTTGGCCATGAGGTCGAGCTCGCGGTGGCGGAAGCGCGTCTCGACGTCGTGCAGGCCGTGGAACTTGTCGGGCGGCGGGCGCAGCGACTTGGCCAGCACCTGGAAGCCGTCGACGCGCAGGCTGAGCTCGCCGCGCTTGGTGCAGAACACGGTCCCGTCGACGCCCACGAGATCCCCCAGGTCGAGGTCCAGCAGCCGGTCGTGGAGCTCCTCGCCGAGGACGTCGAGGCGCGACTGAAGCTGGATGCGTCCCGACCGGTCGACGAGGTCGAGGAACGCCATCTTGCCCTGACCGCGGCGGGCGGCGAGCCGCCCGGCCACCCGGTAGCTCGCCTCGGTCTCCTCGCCCGGGGGCAGCTCGGGGTGCGCGGCGCGGATGTCCGCGATGGCGGTCACGCCGGCGAACTCGTGGGGGAACGGGTCCACCCCGGCGGCGCGCAGGCGGTCGAGCTTGGCGCGCCGCGTGGCCAGGAGCTCGTGCTCTGCTGCGGGCTGCTGCTGCTCGCTCACGGCCCGCAGGGTATGGGGCGGGGCTAGACGCCGACTTCGATCTTGGTGATCTTCAGCTCGCGCGTGTCGCCCTTGGGCGTGTGCACCTGGACGGTGTCGTTGCGCTTGTGGCCCATGAGGGCGCGGCCGACGGGCGACTCGTTGGAGAGCTTCTTCTCGGCCGGGTTGGCCTCGGCGGAGCCGACGATGGTGTACGTCAGCGACTTGCCCTTGTCGTCCTTGAGGGTCACGGTCGACCCGATCTGGACGATGTCGGCGGTCAGCTCGCCGGCGTCGATGACCTGCGCGGCCCGGATCTTCTCCTCGAGCTGCGCGATCTTGGCCTCGAGCATCATCTGCTCGTTCTTGGCGTCGTCGTACTCCGAGTTCTCGGAGATGTCGCCGAACTCGCGCGCCTCCTTGATCCGCTCGGCGACCTCGCGGCGCTTGGCCGTCGAGAGGTGCTCCAGCTCGTCCTTCAGCCGCTGGAGGCCTTCGGGGGTGAGGATGACGTCCTTGGGCATGTGATCGCTCGGCTTGGAGACGCTCCGAGAGGGCGACCCGGAGGGCGCCGCCGGGACCTCCCCGGCCGGAGCGAGCGCGCAGGATAGCGACCTAGGCGGCGAGCGCCGACAGTTGGACGGACGAAAGGACCGTCCGGGCCTCGTCGACGCTCGACGAGCGCTGCAGCGCGGCGTTGACCGCCTTGGCCTCCACGGGGTGCAGGCCGAGGCGCTCGACGTACCACGGATGGAACTTGCGCAGGTAGCGCCCCGCCCGCTCGGCGCCGAGGTGCTCCACCGCGCGCTCCATGAGCCAGGCGTGCTCGGCGAGCACCTCTTCCGGCGTCGGCGGCGCCTCGCGGCGGCCGAGGACCTCCTCGAACAGCCACGGGTTGCCCAGTGCCCCGCGGGCCAGCATGACCGCGGCCGCGCCCGTGTGGTCGTACGCGGCGCGGACGGCCTCGGCGCAGCGCAGGCCCCCCGAGAGGATGACGGGTGCGCCGAGCGACGCCACGAGCCGCGCGGCGAGGTCGAGGTCCGGCACGCCCTTGTGGTGCACGGCCGCCGAGCGCGGGTGGAACCCGATGGCGGCGACCCCGGCCTCGTCGACGAGCCGGTGCGCCAGCGCATACCCGTCGGTCTCCCCCGGGCGCTGGCCGGAGCGCAGCTTGACGGTGACGGGCAGGCCGCTGCCCTCGCGCGCCGCGCGCGCGACCGCCACGGCGGTGTCCGGGTCCTTGATGAGCGCGGCGCCGGCGCCGGTCTTGCAGACCTTGGGCACCGGGCAGCCCATGTTCAGGTCGATGATGTCGACCGGGGTGTGCTCGGCCACGTAGGCCGCCGCCGAGCGCATGACCTCGGGGTCCTGGCCGAACAGCTGCAGCGACACCGGCCCGCCGGGCCCCGCGGCGTGCTCCTCGGGGTGCACCCGCAGCATCTCCGTGACGGTCTTGGCGTTGCCGTGGTGGATCCCGAAGCTCGAGACCATTTCGGAGACCGCGAGGCCGGCGCCGAAGCGCTTGGCCTGCAGCCGTACGAACCACGTCCCGATGCCCGCCAGCGGGGCCAGCGCGACGCGGTTGGGGACCGTCAGTGGGCCAAGGCGCCAGGGGTCGTTGAGCGACGGCATGCCTGCCACAGGGTAGAGGCGACCGCCGGCCCCTCCCCCGCCCGGCACTCCACCACCGCGCGGGCGCCGCGCTGCCCGCGCAGGCGCCGGCGCTCCACCCCCGTGTCGATGGCCACCGGGCGCCCGCGGCCGTCGAGCCACACGAGGTCGATCGGGAAGCGCATCCCCCAGGTGTGGACCGACCGGGTCGCCGGCAGCAGCACCGCCGTGCGCGGCGGCAGGCCACCCAGGCCCGTGAGCCCGAGCAGCCGCTGCAGCGGCCCGAACGCGAGCAGGAGCGTGAACGGGCCCGCCTCCCGGGCAGGGAGGCGCCGCAGGCGGCGGGGCAGCACGGGCATGAGGCGGACATCACCACGAATCGCGAAGTTCAATCCTCCGCTCGCGCCATCTGACACGAGGATGTTGCAGTCCTGTCGCAGAACCGGTGAGCTTGCGGGCCGATGGAGGTCGACCAGGACGACCTGCGGCACACGATCGAGACGCTCGCGGCGCTCGACCGGCCGCCCTGCAGCGAGGGTGAGCGGCAGGCCGCGCTTTGGCTGGCGGACCGCCTGCGCCAGGAGGGCTGCACCGTCGCGCTCGAGTCCGACGAGGCGTTCACCGGCTTCGCCCGCACGCACGCCGGCCTGAGCGCGATCGCCGCCACCGCCGGCCTCCTCGGCGCCCGGCGCGACCGCCGGGCCCGGCTGGCCGGCGCGGCGCTCGGCCTCGCGGCGGCCGCGGCGGTCGCCGACGACTGCGCCAACGGCCCGCGCCTCATGCGCCCGGTCTGGCAGCGGCGCGGCACGACGACGCACGTGATCGCCACGGCCGGCGACCCCGGCACGGACCGCACGCTCGTGATCCTGGCCCACCACGACGCCGCGCCGAGCGGCCGCGTGTTCGACCCGGCGCCCGGCCGGTGGCTGGCGCGCACGTTCCCCGGCGTCGTCGAGCGGCTCGACACCGCCTTGCCGATCTGGTGGCCCGTGCTGGCCGGCCCGCTGCTGGCCGCTGCCGGCGCCACCACCGGCCGGCGCGGCGTCGCCGTCGCCGGCGGCCTGCTCGCCGCGCCGCTCGGCGCGCTGGCGGCGGCGTGGTGGAGCGCGGGCGTCGTGATGGTCCTGGCCGGCGTCGTCTACTCGATCTGCGGCTTCGTGACCCTCCGGCTCCCGCACCCGCGCGTGAAGACGGAGCCGAAGCCGATCGGCCGCCGCGGCCGGGTCGAGGCGCTCACCGGCCCGGCGATCGGTGCCGCCGGGATGCGCGCGGCGACCGGCTTCCTGCTGTTCCTGTCGGCGTTCGCGATCCGCCGGGAGGGCTTCCCGACCTCGTGGTTCGGTGCGATGGCGATCGCAGCGGCCGCTGGCGGCTTCCTCGCGGACCTCCTCGCACCACGGCTGCCCGAGACGATCCGCGAAGAGTTCATCGTCGTCGGCTGCACCCTCGCCGCCGGTGTCGGCGCGTTCCTCGCCTTCTCGGCCTTCTCCCTGCCGGTCCTGGCGTTCTTCGGGCTGCTGGCGGGCGCGGCGACGGAGCTCGGCCGCCTCGCGTTCCAGAGCCTGATGCAGCACCACGCGCCCGAAGGGGCGCTGGGGCGGGTGTTCGTTCGGTACGAGGTAGTG
>DASPKC010000335.1:0-19543 GCA_035628295.1 Baekduia sp. | reverse complement strand
CGGTGCCGGCGGCGGCCTGGGCAGCGGGGTGGTGCTCGCGTGGGCCGGCTACCCGGCGCTCGCGCTCGGCGGCGGGCTGGTCGGCCTCGCGATCCTGCCGCTGCTGCTCGCCACGCGGCCGGCGCCGCAGCCGGCGCCCGTCGCCGGCTGACGGCGCGCGCCGCGGCTCAGCGCTGCACGCGGTTCCACTCCACCCACCCGGTGCCCGTGCGGCCCTCCGAGGTGCGCACCCGGCACATGGCGCGGGGGAAGAGGGACACCCGGCCGTCCGGCGCCTCCAGGCGCAGCGCGCCGTAGGCGAGCGGCTCGAGCTCGACCTGCACGTCCCCGGGACCCCACACGATGCGGGCCGCGGTCACGAGGCCGTCGGGCGTGACCTCCTCGCTGGTGGTCACGGAGTCGAGCTCCACGAGGTCATCCTCGCGCTGGACGTAGCCGACGCCGTAGCCCGGCATCTGCGGGATGCCGACGGCGTGGGTGTGGGTGCCGTCCTCGAGGTGCAGGGCGCTCCACATCCAGTCGACGGCCCACCAGTCCCGCGCGCCCCAGGAGTGGTCGCGCTGGCCCGGGCCCGCGAACGCCAGCTCCTCGTCGCCGACCCGGACGGTGCCGGTCACGCGGCACGGGATCTCGTAGCGCGTGGACTGCCGCCAGGCGTAGGGGATGCCGTCGGTCTCCCACACGAGGTCGAGCGCCACCGGCACGGGCTCGCCCTCCTCGCCCCGCAGCGGCGCGGCCGGGTCGGCGTGGGAGCGCGCCGTCCCCTCGAGCGTCACGCGGAAGCGCTGCAGCGGCGCCTCGCAGACCTGCGTCGCCCGCAGGCCGGCAGTGTCGATGCGCTGCGCGTCGTCGTCGGCGGCGGGCAGGGGCGCCGCCGCGTCGACGAGCATGATCGACGGCCGGCCGGGGCCGCAGACGCAGGCGGTGTACAGGGCGACGTCCTGGTTGGGCAGGCGGCCGAGCCGGACGTACACGCCCAGGCCGGTGTCGTCGGCGACCGCGTCGAAGTACCAGCTCTCGTTCCACAGCGGCTCGCCGCCGGGTGCGTGTCGGCCTTCGTCCTCGGGCTCCGGGCGCAGGGCGGCGGGCGGGCCGGCGCCGGGCTCGGGCAGGAGGGCGAGGGCGTCGAGGTCCAGGACCTGCTGGGCGCCGCGCTCGAGCGAGGTCATGAACATGTCGTCGCCGCGGTCGGTGCGCTGGACGACCATCGACGCGGCGATCGTCATGAGGATCCCGTGGAACGTGCCCCGCCGGTAGCCCTCCCAGCACGCCTCCCACGTGAAGCCCTCGACGCCCTGGGCGAGCAGCTCGTCGTGGTAGAGGCGGACGAGCTCCTCCTCGTGGGCACGGCGGTCCTCGATGCGCAGGCCGCCACCGATGAAGTAGGCGACGTCCGTCATGCACGGCCCCCAGGCCACGGTCTGCCAGTCGACGACCTTGCAGGTGCCGTCCCCGAAGAGCAGGTTGTCGAGGCGGTAGTCCCCGTGGACGATGCCCAGCGGCGGGCGCACGTCCTCGGCGAACGCGTCCAGGACCGGGACGAAGCGACGGCACACCTCGGCGTGCTCGGGCGCGATGCGGTCGCCGTAGCGCTCCAGGAACGGCGCCAGCAGCTGGGACACGAGCGCCTGGTTGAGGGGGTTGGGCTGGTTGAGCCAGTCGGCCGACCCGAGCGCGAGATCCCCGAGGACCGGCCCGTGGACGCGCGCCAGCTCGCGGAGGGCCAGCCGCGCCTCGTCGACGCTGCAGCCGGCGATCTGGTCGCCCTGGGTGGCGCCGGCGATGTCCTCCAGCACGAGCGTGAACCAGCCCTCGGCGGGGTCGTACTCGGCCAGGTGGCACGCCGGTAGCGCGTCGCTCAGGCGAGGGGCCAGGTTGCGGTAGAAGGCGATCTCGCGCAGGTAGGCGCCCATGCCGACGCCGGTCGCGCGGCTCGTCGGGTCGTCGGACGCGAGCTTGATGACGACCGTCCCCGGCGCGCCACCGGCGTCGGTGAAGCGCACGCGGTGGCTCTGGCTCATCTGGCCGGTGCCGATGCGCTCGACGCCCTGCAGGGTGAGGTCGGGCAGGTCGAGGACGGCGGCCAGCCACGCCGACGTCAGCTCGTCCGGCGTGCGCAGGAAGGGGACGGTGCTCATGGCCGACACCCTGTCGGCGCCCCTGACCCCGTGTCAACCGGCTGGCGCGCGAGCGTCCGTCAGGGCGTCAGGGCGCGGGCCAGGAACCGGGTGAAGCCCGTCGGTGTGCGCGGCCTCGGGGAGCGCCCACAGCTGCGCCGCCGGGCCCGCGGCCCGCTGGAGGGCGTCGGTTGACCGGAAGCTCGTCGGGCCGGCCGCCGGCGGCGATCAGCAGGACCGGGCGCGGCGCGATGAGGCCGACGATGTCGACGAGGGCGGGCGCGGTCCGCGTGCCCGAGACGCCGCGGGACGACCTGGCGGCTGACGGCGTCGGCGAGGCGCTCGAGGCCCTCCCGGCCGTGCGCAGCTGCACGCGCTCGTGCGCGACGCCGAGGGCGCTGTCGTCGACCGGCAGGCGGACGGCGTGCGTGACGACGACCGCGTTGAGGTACGGGACGACGCCGAACTGCCCGACCAGGGAGGCCCCTGCCAGCCAGATCGCCGCCTGGGCGGCGCGCCGCGGGCGCGACGCCCGCGGCGGGCGGCCGGCGCCCGCGGCGGCAGCGGCCGCGGCGCCGAGCAGGAGCGCGCCGCCGGCGGCGAAGCCCACGCCGGTGGCGCCCTCCCAGCGCGGCCCCGTCGTCACCAGATCGAGGACGTGCGCGACGCCGCCCGCGACCAGCGCGGCGCCTCCGGCCGCGACCACGACCGCCACGCGCGTCAGGCGCCCCGTCCGCGGTAGCCCGAGCGCGAGCGCCAGCGGGACGACGAGCACGCCCGCGACGCCCGCCACCGTCGTGTGGGGACCCGACGGAGGTCCAGCAGATGGGCGGCGACGAGCGCCATCCCGGCGAGCAGGAGGGGCCGCTCCGCGCCGGCGAGCCGTGTCCGGCGCCGGGGGGCCGCCGGAGCGGGCGCGGCGGTGGCGGCCGCTGGCGCCGGAGGGTCGCGGTCATCGTCCGGCGGGGTGGGCGCCATGGATCCCAGGCTGGGCCGCGCTGCGCCGCGGCGCATCGGCGACGTGTCCCGATGCGCTGCGGGATGCTCCCGGGCCGGGCTGCCCGCCCGCTGACATCGGGCCCCGGGGAGCGCGACGACCGCGGGGCCGGGTGTGCTGAGCTACGCGCGATGGCAATGCGGGGGGTACGAGCCGTGGCGGCGGCGGTGGCCGTCCTGGCCGGCTGCGGCGCCGCACCGGCCGCGGCACGCGTGCTGGTGGTGGCCGGGACCACGCCCGAGGTCGCGCTCGTCGAGGTCACCGACGGCACCGTGGTCGGCCGCGTCGCGCTGCCCGAGCCGGCGCGGGCGGTGGCCGTCGATCGCGAGGGCCCGCGCGGCTGGGCCGCGGCGGGCACGACCCTGCTGGAGCTCGACCTCGACGGGCGGCGCGAGATACGTCGCACCGTGCTGCCCGGCGCTCCCGTCACCGCGCTGGCGCGTGGCAGTGCCGGCACGCTGCTCGCCGTCCAGGGCGACCAGCTCGTCACGCTCGACGCGGGCACGCTGCTGCCCGTGGCCCAGCTCCCGCTCGGCGCGCCCGGCACGGCGGTGGCCGTCAGCCCGGGCGGTGGCCGTGCCGCCGTCGTGCTCCAGGACGGGCGCGTCGCCGTCGTCGCCGGCGGCCGGCTGCTGCGGACGGTGACCGTCCCCGGCGTCCGCGGCGCGGCCCTCGACGGCACCGGCCGGCTCTGGGTGAGCGCCCGCGGCCGGGTGCGGCTCGTCGCGCCGCGCAGCCGCAGGCCGCGCCCCGGCGGCGTGCGCCTGCCGTTCGGCGTGGGCGGGGCGCTGGCGCTCGCGCCCGACGGCCAGCGGCTCGTCGCGGGCGCCGTCCCCGGGGCCGCCGGCGGCGCGCTCGTGCGCCTGGGCACCGGGGTGGCGCTGGCGCTTCCCGCGGGGCCCGGCCCGGGCGTGCCGCTGTTCAACGGCGATGGCACCCGCGTCTACATGGCCGAGGGCGGCAGCTCGTCGATCGCGATCCTCGGCGCGGCCAGCCGCCGCGTGCTGCGCCGCGTCGCGCTGGCGGCGACCACGCCTGTCGCGGTCGCCGAGCAGTCCGGCCTCGCGCTGCTGGCGGGCACCGACGGGCCGGACGTCCTCACGGCCACCGGTGGGCCGGACCGCGTCGAGGGCCGCGGGGGCGAGGACGTGCTGCGCGGCGGCCGCGGCCAGGACCTGCTGCACGGCGGCCCGGGCGACGACCGCCTGTCGGGCGGCTCGCACAGCGACGACCTCGACGGCGACGCCGGCGCCGACTTCGCGCTGGGGTCCAGCGGCGACGACGAGATCCTGCTCGGGGCCGGCGCCGACGGCGCCAACGGCGGGACCGGCAACGACCAGCTCGACGGGGGCGACGGCGCCGATGTCCTCGACGGCGGCGACGGCGACGACGTCCTCCTGGGCGGCGAGGGCGCCGACCGCATCGTCGAGCACGGCTTCGGCAACGACCGGCGCCTCGCAGGGGGGCCCGGCGACGACGTCATCGAGGGCGGGCGCGGGTCGGACCGGATCATCGAGGGCGAGGACGGCGACGACCGGCTCTCGGGCGGCCCGGGCAAGGAGTCCATGAGTGGCGGGCGCGGCAACGACGTCGTCGACGGCGGGCGGGCGGCGGATCGCCTGACCGGCGACGAGGGCGCCGACGAGGTGCGCGGGGACGCGGGCGCCGACACGCTGGACGGCGGCCCGGGCGCCGACCGCCTGGACGGCGGCTCGGGCGAGGATCGCCTGACCGGCGGCGACGACGGCGACGTCGTCGTGGGCGGCCCGGGCCCGGACGTCCTGCTGGCGGGCCCCGGCGATGACGAGATCCGCGCGGCCGACGACAGCAGCGACCAGGTCGACTGCGGCGAGGGCTCCGACACCGTCTTCGTGGAGGCCGACGCCCCGGCGCGCGACCGTCTGGTGGGCTGCGAGCGGGTGCAGCCGATCCCGCCGGAGGCGGCGAACGACACGACGCCGCCGTCGCTCTTCTTCGGGACCGTCGCCCCGGAGCTCCTGCGCGGCACGCCGCAGGACGACTCGATCCTGGGCAACGGCGGTGACGACCGCCTGTTCGGGCTCGGCGGCGCGGACTACGTCGACGGCGGCAAGGGCGACGACCACCTCAGCGGCGGCCCGGGCGACGACATCCTCGCGGGGCGCACCCACGACGACGTCGTCCACGGGGATGCCGGCGCCGACCGCATCACCGGCGACCGCGGCCGCGACCGGATCGACGGCGGTGCCGGCGACGACGTCCTCTACGGCAACATCGGCGACGACGAGCTGACCGGCGGCCCGGGCGCCGACCGCATCAACGTCGTCGGCGGCGGCGACGACGTCGTCCGGTGCGGTCCCGGGCGCGACCAGGTCTTCGCCGACGGCACGGATCGCGTGGCGCCGGACTGCGAGCGGGTGTCGCGGTAGCACCGGGAGCCCGCCCGCGCATCGTGGAGGAGTACGGAGGGACCACGAAGCTCACCGGCGGGAGGTGAGCGGGCCCCCCGCCGCCCGAGCGCCACGTCCCCTGGCCGCGCGCCCCGAGTGGACGGACGATCGATGGGCCGGAGATTCCGGCGAGCAGAGGCTCATCGATCCACTTCTGAAGGGGGACACCATGAAGCGTCGAGCTTCGCTGATCACCGCCGCCGGCGTGGTGGCGGCGCTCGCTGCCGCGCCGAGCGCGCAGGCAGCCATCGCAGGGGGTCTGCCGCTCAAGACCGAGAACCGGCCGGACCTCGTGTCCGCGTCGATCCGGACGACGACCGACTCCACCTGGCCCAAGGAGGTCCGGTACTGCTTCGACGAGACGCTCGTCAGCGGCAGCATCGTCCTGCAGCAGAAGGGCTCCTTCCGCTTGGAGGGCTATGACGCCACGTCGAAGGTGGCCGCCGAGAAGGCGGTCCTGGACCTCGACAACACCAAGTGCGTGATCGCGTCCTTCCCCGACAACACCAACCTGGCGAACTACACGGTCGCCACGGTGCTCAACGGGTCGGTCAAGGCCGCCTCGAGCAACCTGGTCAACCTCACCAACGCGGTCGGGCTGGCCGACAGCGTCCAGCGCGTCGGCGGTGGGCTCACCACCGCCCCGGATCTGCTAGGCGCGCAGATCGATCCGTCGTTCAACCGCATCGTCCTCACCATGGACAACCGGGTCGCCGACCCGGAGGCCAAGGCGGAGGATCGGCTGCGGCGCGGCCGGATCCTGTACTACGACCCGGCCGGCAACGAGGTCTACGCCACCAGCTGGGAGGTCTCGAAGGCCAACCGCAGCATCGTGTACGCGACGTTCCCGGCCGACGGCAACCGGTCCGTCCGCCAGGCCGTGCGCGTGGCGCTGGAGGACCATGCCTTCCGGGCGGAGAACGACCTCAACGAGGAGTCCGTCCGGCAGTCGATCGCCGTGACCGGCCAGGACGGCTACACCTCGCGTCCCGACCTGCTGGCGGTGACGCCGGTGCCGGGCCGCAGCGCCGTCGATTTCGCCTTCGACCACGCCGTGGCCGTGGGCGACGTCAAGAAGTTCCAGGTCTTCCGCAACGAGGAGACCCGCTACAACGCCCAGTCGGCGACCGTGCTGCAGGACGACGCCCACGCCGGCAGGGTGGTGCGGGCCTTCTTCCAGCCGGAGGCCATGGCGATGCTCGCCGAGCTCGCAGTCGCGTCCGTGGACAACGGCGCCGCCGTCTCGACGGGCGGGCCGGGCTACCTGAACACCATCGGCTCGAAGCTGCTCGGCGCCAGCCGCGCGGTCAAGGGCTTCACGTCGGCGCCTGACGTGTCCGCGGTCTCGTTCGACTACGACGACGGGACCGCGACCCTCGAGGTCGACCAGATGGCGTGGGCGGTCCCGTGGAAGGAGGAGGGCTCGCGGTTCCACGTCGTCGACCGGGCCGGCAACCAGCATCCGTTCTCGCCGACCGACGTCGTCGTGGACAAGGGCCACAAGATCGTCCTGCACATCGGCGCGGGCATGGCGCAGCAGGCCGTCGGCGTGGTCCTGGACCAGGGCGCGCTGGCGACCTGGTGGCCGCTGTGGACCGGGACGCCCGAGGACAACGACCTGAGCGTCCGCCAGGCGATCGGCCGCGCTGAGCCCGTCCCGGCCGCTCCGGGCACGGGTCCGTTCGACCCGCCGGTCGCACCCGGCTCGCCGGCGACGCCGGCGCCGAAGCCGGCCGCGCCGGCAGGCCAGGTCCTCGGCCAGGGCGGGAAGCTGACCCTGGTCGTCACCGGGCGGCTGCTGCGCGGCAAGCGCGGCGCCACCGGCGTGCGCCTGCGGGTTCGCGCGAACAGCACGACCGTCAAGCGCGCACGCGTGCGGATCCGGATGTTCAACGTGAACCGCAAGCAGATCGGCAGCCGGATCGTGAGCGTCAGGATCGGCAAGGTCCTGACGGTCCGCCAGGGCGTGCCGAAGCGCACCCGCTCGATCAAGCTGGCCGTCCTGTAGCGACGGTCGGGACACCGCCATCGGAGGCCCCGCCCTGCGGGGCCTCCGTCCTGCGGGCGGCACCGCGGCTCAGGGAGCGGGCAGCCGCCCTTCGGCGCGCAGCCGCCGGGCGCGGGCCACAGCCGCCTCGCGCGAGGTCACGTGCAACTTGCACAGGATGTGCTCGACGTGCGAGCGGACGGTCTCACGGCTCAGCTGCAGCTCCGCCGCGATCTCCCGCGTCGCCAGGCCCGCGCAGAGCAGGTCGAGGACCTCCCATTCGCGGGCGCTCAGCGCGCTGCGCACGGGGCGCAGGCCGGCGTTGTCGGCCCGGACGCGGCGGAGGCGGTCGATGAGCTCGCGCGTCAGGTGGCGGCTGATGGCGGCCTCGCCGTCGACCACCTGCCGGACGCCCGCGCGAGGCCTTCCACAGGGGTCGCCTTGCTGAGGAAGCCCTGCGCGCCGGCGCGCAGCCCGGCGATGGCGACGTCGTCGTCGACGCTCGGGGCCAGCAACACGCAGACGACCTCCGGCGCCATCACGTGCAGATGGCGGACCGCCGCCAGGCTGTCGGGCAGCGTCGCGTCGAGCAGCAGGACCTCCGGGCGGTAGAAGGCGGCGAGGTCCGCCGCGTCCGACGCGGCCCCGCTGACCCCGATGACGACCAGGCCCGCGTCCTGGAGCGCCTCCTTGAGCGCGCGGCGCGCGAACCCGTCCGCGTCGCCGAGGACCACACGGACCGGGTCGTGCGGCAGGCCGGCCGCTTCCCGCCGGGTCATGCGGCCAGGGGCCGCCGAAGGGGAGCCGGATCGGACCGCAGGCGCCTGGCCGCCCCGACGGCCTCGGCGCGCGACGACACGTGCAGCTTGCGCAGGATGGCCTTGACGTGCGAGCGGACGGTCTCCGCGCTCACCAGCAGATCGTCGGCGATGGCCTCGGTCGTCCCGCCGTCGGCGAGCAGGTCCAGGACCTCCCACTCGCGATCGGTGAGGTCGCTGCGCACCGGTCGCATGCCGCGCGCGTCGGGTCGCAGCTCCCGGACATGGTCCACCAGCCGGCGCGCGAGGCGCCGGGAGATGGCCGGCTCGCCCGCCAGGGCCGCGTGCAGCACCCGGGGGAGCCGCTCGGGCTCGAGGTCCCGGCTGACATAGCCGGAGGCGCCGCAGCGCAGCGCGTCGATGCCCCGGTCGTCGTCGTCGCACGGGGTGAGGACGATGACGGTGGTGGACGGGCGCTGCGCGTGGATGCGGAACGTCGTCTCGATGCCGTCGACCTCGGGCAGCAGCAGGTCGATGAGCACCAGGTCCGGCCGTAGGGCGCTGACGAGCGCCAGCGCTTCGGGGCCGTCGCCCGCCTCGGCCACGACCTCGAGCCCCGCCCGGCCGGCGACGGCGCGCAGCAGCCTCCTGGCCAGCGGGTCGTGGTGGGCGATGAGGATGCTGTCGCCGGTGGGGAGTTCCGGGACGACGCGTACGACGCAGGACGGCGGACGCGAAGACATGGCCCGACAGTACGTCCGTCCAGGTGCGCCGGCATCCGGCGTGACCACCCGACGACAATGTGGAGCACTACGGACCGGCGGCTACGCCCGGAACGGTCTCCGGCTCGGCGCCGATGCGCGCGCCCAGCCAGTGGACGAGCTCCAGCGCCAGGCCGATCTCGAGCCCGCGCCCCTCCAGCCGCGCGGGCAGGAGCTCCTCGGCCCGGTGCAGGCGGTTGAGGACGGTGTTGCGGTGGGCGAACAGCGCGCGCGCGGCGCGGGAGGCGCTGAACTGCTCGCGGATGTAGACGCGCAGCGTGTGGCGCAGCTCGGGATCGGCGTGCGCGAGGTCCCCGAGCGTGCGGGCCACGAACTCGGCGGCGCGGTCCTCGTCGTGGGCGGCCAGTGCGACGACCCGGACGTCCTCGAAGCTCGCCACCCGCAGCTCGGCCGGCATCTGGAACATGAGCCGCTGGGTGGCCGTCGCGTCGAGATGGCTGCGCCGGAAGCCCTCGACGCCGCCGGCGGCCGGGCCGAGGGCGGCGCGCACGCCGGGCACCGCGGCGACGGCGGCGCGCAGGGCGGGCGGGTCGGGGTCCTCGTCGGTCGCGAACCACACCCACAGCGAGGAGGCGCTGGCGATCACGGTCAGCGGGCGGTGCGCGCCGGCGGCGCGCGCCATGGCCTCCGCCGCGCGGGCCAGTTCGCCGTGGTCGGCGGTGCCTGGATCGCTCCAGACGATCGCCGCCGCATGCCGGCGGCCCAGCTCGTAGCCGAGGCGGGCGGCCGCCCGCTCCTCGCTGATCGGCGCGCCCTCCAGCAGCAGCGTGACCACCTCGAAGCGCTCGGCGTGCGTGCCGCGGGTGAGCTCCTCGCGCTCACGGCCGATCTGCGCGCGCAGGGCGGAGAGCGTGTCGTCGACGTAGGTGAAGATCGTACGCGCGGCGACGTCGAGGATCTCGTGGAGCACGGCGGCGTCGGACGAGTGCGCGAAGGCGATCTCCATGACGTAGCGCCAGGCGATGTTCTGCCCGGCGTGGTAGGTGGTGAGCAACGTGTGCTCCGCGCCGCGGCGCACCGCATCGCGGGCGATCCCGAGCACCTCGGGCGCGAGGTTGACCGGCACCCGCGCCCCCGGGTCGCGGACCGTCCAGGTCGCCCAGTGCACGAGGTTGGCGCGCGTGCTCGCCGCCACCTCGGCGGCGAGCGTCGGCTCGGCTCGCATGGGCTCCGCGGCGGCCGCCATGATCGCCGCGTCGAGTGCCTCGACGAGCTCCGTGGGCTGCTCGAGGAACGTCTGCGCCGCGTCGCGCAGGAACGCCGCAGCCTCGGGGGACGGTGCGGGCCACGGGCCGGTCATGGGCGCGAACGGTACCCGGAGGTGGGCAATTCGCCCAGGCCGCGCCCCGAGGTCTGGGCACTTCGCCGTTGAGGCGGTCAAGTGACCGAGCGATCATCTTCGCTGCCAACCACGCCGGAGGACGCGTCCCATGTTGCACCCCAGCCCGCTCACGTCGCAGCCCGACACGCAGACCACCGACCACGTCGACGTCCTGATCGTGGGCGCGGGCATCTCCGGGATCGGCGCCGCCTACCACCTCAAGACGAAGCTCCCCGGCAAGACGTTCACGGTCCTCGAGGCACGCGACGCGATCGGCGGGACGTGGGATCTCTTCCGCTACCCCGGCATCCGCTCGGACTCCGACCTGCACACGTTCGCCTACGAGTTCAAGCCGTGGACGAGCGACAACGCGATCGCCGATGCCGACGAGATCCTCGACTACCTGCGCGAGACGGTGGCCGAGAACGACCTCGGCCGCCACATCCGCTTCGCCACCAAGGTGCTGGGCGCCGACTGGTCGTCGGCCGACGCCCGCTGGACCGTGCGGGTGCAGGACGCGGCCACCGGTGCGACGCGCGAGCTGACCTGCGGCGTGCTGTTCAGCGCCGCCGGCTACTACGACTACGCCGGCGGCTACCGGCCGCAGTTCGAGGGCGAGGAGGACTTCGCCGGCCAGATCATCCACCCGCAGCAGTGGCCCGAGGACCTCGACTACACCGGCAAGCGCGTCGTCGTGATCGGCAGCGGCGCGACCGCCGTCACGCTCATCCCGGCGATGGCCGACAAGGCCGGCCACATGACGATGCTGCAGCGCTCGCCCAGCTACGTCATGACGCTCCCGGCCAAGGACCCGATCGCCAATGGCCTGCGACGGGTGCTGCCCGACGAGACGGCCTACCGCCTCACCCGGCGCATGAACATCGCGCGCCAGCGCTTCATCTACGACCTCAGCCGCAAGCGCCCGCAGCTCGTGCGCACGCTCATCCGCGCGCTGAACAAGAAGCAGCTGCCCGAGGGCTACGCCGTCGACGTGCACTTCAAGCCCCGCTACAACCCGTGGGACGAGCGCCTCTGCGCCGTCCGCGACGGGGACCTGTTCAAGGCGATCCGCGCCGGCAAGGCCTCGATCGTCACCGACCGCATCACGCGCTTCACCGAGAAGGGCATCCTGCTCGAGTCGGGCACGGAGCTCGAGGCCGACATCATCGTCACGGCCACCGGCCTGAACCTCCTGGCGTTCGGCGGCATGGAGCTGACCCTGGACGGCGCCCCGGTGGACCTGGGCGACGAGGTGGCCTACAAGAGCATGATGCTCAGCGGGATCCCGAACTTCGCGTTCGCGATCGGCTACACGAACTCGTCGTGGACGCTGAAGGTCGACCTCGTGTGCGACCACCTCTGCCGCATGCTGGCCCACATGGACCGCCACGGCTACGACACCGTCGTGCCGGTCCTCGACGACCCGGGGCTCGAGCGCCGGCCGCTGCTGGACTTCCACGCCGGCTACGTCCAGCGTGCCGTCGACCGCTTCCCCAAGCAGGGCTCGCACGGTCCCTGGACGCTGGAGATGAGCTACGCCCGTGACCGCGACCGCCTGCGCAAGGGCCCGGTGGAGGATCCGGCCCTGCACTTCGCGTCGACCGCCGCGGCGGCGCGGGGACGCACGCCGGTCGCTGCCTGAGTCGCGCGCAGCGTGGGGCGTGGGCGTGGGCGCGGGCGGCGTCCAGCTCGGCTGGTCGCGTGCTGTCGGCCGTCGTCGGGTCGGCGACGAGGGAGATGAGCTGGGGGCGCCGGCGGTCCCGGTCGTCCGCAGGCGCTCGCGCCCCGAATCGCGTTGAGTGGCGGAGTTCCGGGATATCTCAGGGTGGATCCGCCACTCGATGTGGCGGCGACGTCAGGCAGCCGCGCCGAGCGCGTCCAGGATCTCCTGCGACGCGTCGAGGGCCTGGCGCATGCAGTCGTCCATGTCGATGTAGAGGTAGTTGGCCAGGCGCCCCGCGAAGAACGTCCGGTCGGCGCCGAGCTCGTCGCGCAGCAGGTCCTGGTAGCGGTCGTTGAGCGACCTGTTGCGCTCCGTCTCGATGGGGTAGTAGCGCGTGGGCGCGTTGGTGAACTCGAACCCGAGCACCGTGCGCTCGCACTGCTGCCCGGACGCGTGCTTGGTCTCGTGGATCCGGATGAACGGGAACTCGAGGCCGGGGTAGTTGACGACCATCGCGCCCTGCGCGTGCTCGACGTGCGGGATGTGGACGTTGCGCACGACGATGCCGCGCCACTCCAGCCGCCCGAAGCGCTCGCCGGCGAAGACGTCGAGCGGGCAGGTCAGGACGACGGCATCGGCCTGCTCGTCGGCGGCGTGGCGCTCGATCGAGTCCAGCGTCACGTCGACGCCGGTGCGCAGTTCGACGCCGGGCGCGGCGAGGAGCCCGTCGATCAGGTCCGTGTAGCCGTTGGCGCCGGCCGGCCAGCCCTGGAATGGGTCGGGGAAGAGGTAGGGGTCGTTGTCCCAGCGCACCGACACGCGCCGCGGCGCCCAGCCGGCCGACAGCTCCCGGGCCGGGCGCCCCCACTGCTTCTCGGTGTAGGGGCGGATGTAGCGCTCGTAGAGGATCGGACCCATCAGCTCCAGGCACCACTCCTCGAAGTTCGCGGCCTGCGCCCGGGCGGCGGCGTCGACGTCGCGGCGCTCCTCGAGCTCGGCGAAGATCTCGGCGCTGCGGCTCTGCGCCTCGAGGTCGGACAGCAGGATGGGCCAGTTGTAGAGGCCGCCGTCGACGACGATGTCCACGCGGTGGCGGTAGTCGCGGAAGGGCGTCATCCGGTTGGCCAGCTGCCACACCTCCTCGTCCTCGGTGTGGAAGATGTGGGACCCGTGCGGCTCGTAGAGCACGCCCTCCAGGTGCTCGGAGCGGATGAGCCCGCCGGGGACGTCCGCGCGCTCGAGCAGGACGGTGCGCACGCCGGCCTCGCCGAGCCGGTGGGCGAGGGTGCAGCCGGTCAGCCCGGCGCCCACGATGAGGACCTTCGGCGCGGCGGCGCTCACGACGCGCGCCCCGCGGCCTCGAGCGCCTCGGCGGCGGTCTCGCGCCCCAGCAGCTCGGTCAGGTGCTGCCACGACGGCACGATCGCCACGACGCCGGCGTCGCGCAGCGCCTCGATGCGCTCCTCGCGCTCGGCCGGTGCGACGAACTGCAGGTTGCCCACCGTGGGGAACCCGGCGGCGACGGCCGACTGGGCGCCGGCGGCGGCATCCTCGACGGCGAGGCCCGCCGCCCCGGTGACGCTCAGCTGCTCGCCGGCGAAGGTGTAGATCGCCGGGTCGGGCTTGCTCGTCGGCACGGGCAGCGAGTCCTCCGCGCTGAAGCGCACGTCGGCCGGGAGCAGGTTGTCCAGCCCGGTCGCGGTGAAGCAGGCCGCGAGGCGCTCCAGCGCGCTCGAGCTGACGACCGCAAGGTCGAACGCGCCCGCCAGCGCGCGCAGCGGCCCCTGCACGGCGGGGTCCGGGCGCAGCACCGACGAGAGGTGCGCGATGACCGCGGCCCGCTCCTCGGCGACCCAGCGTTCGAGCTCGCCGGGCTCCAGCGTCGCGCCGGCCTCCGCTGCCAGGTCCTGCGCGGTCGCACGGAACGTGCGGCCCATCGACCGGCGTCGCAGGACGTGCGGGGTGAACGTCCGGTCGCTGCCCAGGGCGGCGAGCAGGCGGTTGGTGACCTCGGTGGACGCGTCGAACGCCGGTTCCTCGGAGCCGAAGAGGTTGCCGTCGGCGTCGCACAGGACGACCTCGACGGCCTGGGGGTCGAACGGTCGGAGGCGCAGGACGCCGTCGGTCATGCGGTGGCGATCTCCAGGTCGTGGGGGATGCGGTGGGCGACGGCTGACCGCACGCCGCCGGCCGCCATCAGGCGCAGGTCGTGCGCCACGGCTTGCCTGAAGCGCGGGCACCGGCCGAGCGACCCGAACGTCGCCTCGTCGGCGAGCAGCAGGCGGGGGTCGTCGCCGCCCGCGCGCGCAAGGGCCTGCAGCCGCGCCGCGTGCGGATCGTCGAGCACGAGGGGCCGCCCGTCCTGCGCGGTCCCGCGCAGGTAGCGGCACCAGGCGGCCACGGCCAGCGTCAGGAGCGGGTGCGGCCGGCCGGCCGCACGCGCGTCGCGAATGCTCGACAGCAGATGGGCGGGCACCTTGGCCGAGCCGTTGCGGCACAGCCGCTCGAGCCGGTCGCCCACGGCGGCGTTCGCCAGCCGCCCCCGCAGCGTCGCGGCGTAGGCCGCCAGGTCGGTGTCGGCCGGCGGGAGCAGCGGCGCGATCTCGGCGTCCATGAGGTGGGCCGCATACGCGCCGAGGAGCTCGTCGCCGATCGCGTCGTGCACGTGGACGTGCCCGGCCAGCGAGCCCAGGTAGCCGAGCGCGCAGTGGGCGGCGTTGAGCAGCCGCGTCTTGAGCAGCGCGTAGGGCCGCACGTCGTCGACGAACTGCACGCCGACGGCGTCCAGCGGCGGGCGGCCATCGCAGAAGGCGTCCTCCACGACCCACTGCGAGAAGGGCTCGGTCATCACCGGCCAGCGGTCGCGCACCCCGAACGTCCGCTCCACCATGCGCCGGTCGTCGTCGCTGGTGCTCGGCGTGATGCGGTCGACCATGCTGCTGGGGAACGCGCCGTGCTCGTCGATCCAGCGCGCCAGCGCGGGGTCGTGCAGCGCCGCGCCCGACACGACCGCGTCGCGGGTGAGGGGGCCGTTGCCCGGCACGTTGTCGCAGGACAGGACCGTGAACGGCCGCTGGCCGGCGCGGCGCCGACGCTCGAGCCCCGCCACCAGCAGCCCCACCGCCGACGACGGGTCCCGCGGGTCGGCGCGGTAGCCCTGCGCGGTGATCGTGAGGGTGACGAGCCGGGTCGACGGGTCCGCGAGCGCCCCGATGACCGCGGCGGTCTCCTCGGCCGCGAAGAGGTAGCGCGTGATGACGCCGACGACGCGCGCGCGGTCGCCGTCCGAGTCGCGTTCGACGACGGTGTAGAGGCCGTCCTGCGCGGCGAGGGCCTCCTTCATCGCGCGGCGGTGCAGGCCGACCCCGGTGAGCGCCCAGCCGTCGGCGAGTCCCTGCCGCGCGAGGTCGTCGAAGTACACCGCCTGGTGCGAGCGGTGGAACGACCCGACGCTGATGTGCACGACGCCCCGGCGCAGCGCCCAGCGGTCGTAGGTCGGGATGGACACACGCCGCGCATGGGTAGCGAGCGTGCGGTCAGACAGGGGGCGAGAAAAGCGTACGGCGGTCGCCGTACCCCGCTCGCGGCCGCGGCATGCTCCTCCGCGGTTGGATGCCGACCGCCCCGATCGGGGTAGAGCACCGCCCCATGGCTCGCAACCTCGTGCTCACCCGGGTCGGCACGGCGTCCCTGCACCCGGGCTGGCTCGACGGGGCCGGGCCGCGCACGTGGGACGTCCGGCTCGCGCCCTACCAGCCGATCGAGGAGCAGGCCGGCCGCGGCTGCGACGTGGGGGAGGTGATCGTCGGGCCGAAGTGGTCGGGCATCCGCGAGGTCCTCAAGGGCTGGGACGGCTGGCGCGACTACGACTACATCTGGCTGCCCGACGACGACATCGCGACGGGGCCTGAGGCGATCACCCGCATGTTCGAGGTGGCCGCCGGGGTGGGGCTGGACCTCTTCGCGCCGGCGCTGGACGAGGCGTCCTACTACGCCCACTTCGACACGATGCGCAACCGCCGGTTCTTCGGTCGCTGGACCGGCTTCGTGGAGATCATGATCCCGGGCTTCAGCCGGCGGGCGATGGAGGAGCTCCTGCCGACACTCGACCACACGCAGACCGGCTGGGGGTGGGGCCTGGACTCGGTCTGGCCCAAGCTCCTGGGCTACGAGAACGTCGGCATCATCGATGGCGTCACCGTGACGCACACCCGGCCGGTCGGCGTCATGCGCGATCCCGACCTGCGCCGGCGCGTGCTCGCGGAGTCCGACGCGCTGCTCGAGCGCTACGACTGCCGGCAGGAGCACGTGACCTTCGGCGCGTTCGACGCCGATCTCCAGCCCGTCGAGCTCTCGCCCGAGCAGCTGCTGGTCGAGCTCGTCCAGGGCGCCGACCACCTGATCGAGCGCGACCCGCGGGTGCTCTCCTGGATCGCGAGCTTCCAGGCATCGCGCTTCCCGCCGCCGGACTACCCCGTCGCCGGGACCCCCTGACGGCGCTCACGGCTCAGGGGACGATCGTCAGCTTCAGTCCTGCGCCGCTGCGAAACGTGTCGAGCGCGTCGCCGTAGTCGGCCAGGCCGAAGCGGTGGGTGAGCAGGAGGTCGCCGTTGACCACGCCCCGGCCCATGAGCAGCAGCGCGCGCTCGAAGGAGTGGCGGATGGCCATGGAGCCGATGATCCGCAGCTCCTCGTTGTAGACGCGAAACGGCGAGAACCGTGCCTGCGCCTTGTCGGGCGCGACGCCGAAGAGCAGGACGGTGCCTCCGCGGCTGGTGCGGCCGATGGCGTCCTCGATGGCGGCGACCGAGCCGGTGGCGTCGATGACGGCGTCCCAGCCCTCGGGGCGGTCGAGCTCGGCCGGCGTCGTCGCCACGGCGTCCGCGCCCATCTCCCCGGCCCGGCCCAGACGCGCCTCGTTGGTGTCGACGACCGACACCGACCCGGCTCCGAGGTGGGACGCGATGCCGGCGAGGATGAGGCCGATGGTCCCGGCGCCGTAGATCAGGACGTGGTCGCCCAGGCGCGAGTCGAGCATGTCGAAGCCGTGCACGACGCACGACACGGGCTCGACCAGCGACCCCCAGGCCCGCGGCATGCTCTCCGGCAACACGAAGGCCTTGTGGGCGGGCACGGCGACGAACTCCGCGCACGCCCCGTTCTGCGCCCCGACGCCGATCGAGTCGAAGTTCTCGCAGAGGTTCTCGCGCCCGGTCCGGCACGGCCGGCACCGGCCGCAGAACAGCGACGGCTCGACCGCCACGACGTCCCCGATCCGGACGTTGTCGACGCCCTTGCCGACGGCGACGACCTCGCCGGCGAACTCGTGGCCGGGGACGATCGGATAGTGCGTGAACGGGACCTCCCCGGCCAGGATGTGGAGGTCCGTCCCGCAGATGCCGCAGCCGTCGGGGGCGACCACGACCTCGCCCGGGCGGGGCGTCGGGTCGGGAAGCTCCTCCAGCCCGAACTCTCCGGGCTCGCTGATCAGGACGGCGCGCATGGGCCCGACCGTACCCGGGGGCAGCGTCGTGGCGCCCGGGACGTCCGGACGCCGCGGGCGGGTGTGCCGCGCCCCGCGCCGGGAACCGCACCGGTCATGCGGTTGCGTGGGGTGCTCGGGCCGGTGCGCGCCTGGACCGCCGTCGCGGTGGTCGTGGTCCTCGGGGCGGTCGCGGTGGCGCACGCCGCGTCGCGCCTGGCCGAGGACGACGCTCCACCGTCACCGTCGCCGTCGCGCGGTGCGGCGCCAGCCGCGGCGCCGCCGCCGCTGCCGGCGCTCGACGAGCACGTCGCGCACGGGCCCCGGACGCTGGCCCGCCGCCTGCGCGAGACGGCCGTGCGCCTGGACGAGGACGCGGCGCGCTGGCGCCGGGACGACGGGCTGCGCGGCACGTCCCCGCCCACCGCCGTCACCCGGCTGGCGACCTACGAGTCGCGCATGATCGCCGCGCTGGCCGCCCGCCCGGGGCTCGGGCGCGCGGTCCTGCGCCGGCTGCCGGCGCGTCTGGCGCACCGCGTGGCGCCGGAGGTCCGCGCCCTGCGCGAGCTGCGCCGGCTGCACGCGCTGTCGCAGCGCCGCCCCGGGCCGCCACCGAAGGTGCGCCTCGGCCCACCGGCGCCCGCGGCCGCGTTGCTGCGCCACTACCGCGCCGCGCAGCGGCGCTTCGGGGTGGGCTGGCACGTGCTCGCGGCCGTCAACTACGTCGAGTCGCGCTTCGGGCGCTACCGCAACGAGAGCATCTCCGGCGCGAGGGGCCCCATGCAGTTCATGCCGGCGACGTGGCGCGCCTACGGCCTGGGCGGCGACGTGCGCCGCCCGCGTGACGCGATCCTGGGCGCCGCGAACCTCCTGCGCGCCAACGGCGCGCCGCGGGACTACCGCCGCGCGCTGTACCACTACAACCCCTCGTCGCTCTACGTGCGCACCGTCCGGATGTACGCCAACCGGATGGCGCGCGATCCGCGGGCGTACCCGATCCTCTACGCCCGCGAGGTGGTGCGGTAGCGCCCCGGGCGATCCGCCGAGCCGCAGACCGCGCTGCTGCAGGACGGCGTCGACGAACTGGTGGGCGACCATCTGCGGCGTCATGGTGGTCGCGTGCCTCGTGCCGTTCGAGCGCGGCCTGCAGCACGCGTTCGGAGCGCTCCCGCTGCGCGCCGGCGCCGGCAGCGGGCTGACCGCCTCGGCTCGGGTCGGCTAGAACTGCGCGTCGTGAGCGCGACCGCGGCCGGCGTCCCCCTCGAGCTGCTGCAGCGCACGGTCCGCGACCTGTGCGCGATCGAGCGGCCGTCGGCGAGCGACGGCGAGCGCCAAGCGGCCGAGCTCGTGGCCGACCTGCTGCGCGCCGAGGGCTGCTCGGTGCGCGTCGAGGAGGAACGCGCGCACGGCGGCTACTGGTGGCCGGTCGGCCTGCTCAACGCGGCCGCCGCGATGACCGCGGCCGGGGCGCTGCGTGGGCGCGCGTCGCGCGGGCGCCGGCTGCTGGCCGCGGTTGTCAACGCCGCCGCTGCGGCCGGGGTGGCCGACGACATCACCGGCGGCCGGCACTGGGTGCGCCGCGCGGCCCTGCCGTACCGGACCACGTGGAACGTCGTCGCCGAGACCGGGCCGGCCGACGCGTCGCGCGTGGCGGTCGTGGTGGCCCACCACGACGCGGCGCACGGCGGCGTCGTGTTCGACCCGCGCGCGGTCTACGCGCTGCAGCGTCGCCATCCCGCCCTGTTCGAGCAGGCCTCGCGCCACCCGCCGGTCATGGGCCTCGTGGTGCTCGGCCCGGTGCTCGCCGCGGCCGGCGCGCTGCTCGGCCGCCGCGGCCTGCTGCGCGCGGGCGCGGTCGTGGCGGGCGGCACGGCCGCGGCCATGGTGGACATCGCCCGGGCGCCCGTGGCGCCGGCGGCCAACGACAACGCCAGCGCGGTCGCCGCCCTCGTCGGCGTCGCGCGGGCGCTGCGCGACGACCCGGCCGGCGACGTGCGTGTGCTGCTG
>DASPKC010000334.1:0-6500 GCA_035628295.1 Baekduia sp. | reverse complement strand
CCCCCAGCCGCGCGGCGACCGCGCGGGCCATCCCCTGCTCGTCGGCCGGCGGCGCATCCGGTCCCGCGCCGCCCCGGACCGCACCGTCCAGCGGCGCCGGCAGCTGCTCGGCGAGCTCGTCGGCCCCGCCGCCGAGCCGGGCGCCGAGCGCCCGCAGCGCCGCCATCAGCGCCCGTTCCGCGTCGTCGACCGCTGCGACGGAACGCAGCGCGTCGGCCATCCCCTGTGCGTCAGCCATGCGCACCCCTTGCCCCCGACGCCCCACGGTCACGCGTCCGGCCCTGTCGCGCGGACCGCCGCTACACTCCCCGTCCCCCGCCGGAGTAGCTCAGTCGGTTAGAGCAGCGGAATCATAATCCGCGTGTCGGGGGTTCGAGTCCCTCCTCCGGCATGGCGAAGAATGCGGGGTCTTCCCGTTCGTGGCGACCACCGCGACACCGGACTGCGCCGCGGCGAGCTCGTCGCCTGCGCTGGCGGGACGTCGACTTCGCCTGCTCGGTGATCCGCGTGCGCGCCAGCTACTCCCGAGGCGGGCTGACGACGCCGAAGTCGGGCAAGGTCCGATCCGTGCCCATGGCCTCGCGGGTGGCGGAGGCGCTGGCGCGGATCAGCGAGGCAGGGCCGGACGACGGGCTCGTGTTCCCCGGTCCAGGCGGCGGCTACCTCGACGCCTCCGCCCTGGAGCGCCGCTTCAAGCGTGCGCTGGTCAAGGCCGGCCTGCGCCCCATCCGCTTCGACGATCTGCGCCACACCTCGGCACCCGCATCATCGCCAAGGCCTCCATCCTCCAGGTCAAGGCCTGGATGGGCCACGCCGACGTGGCGACGACCATGAAGTACCTCGACCACGTGCCGCGCGCCGAGGAGGCCCGGGTGGTGGCCGGGCGCCGGAGGAGCGGTGACGCTGACGCTCTCTGGCAAGCGTCGTCTTACGACTCGACGAGCATCACGAGGGTGTCGGGACGGACGCCGTCGTGCTGCATCGCAGCGGCAGCCTCCTCGGAGCCCAGGGCGGCCAGGAGAGCGTCGAGGTCCGGCGCGTCGAGCAGCAGGCCGACCTGGGTGGGGTCTTGCGGATTGGTGAACGTGCGGACGTTCGTGATCCCGAGCGAGCCGAAGAACTCCCCCCGCTTGGGAGACGCGAGCCAGTGCTCGGTGTCGGTGACGTCGTGGTGGGCGATGACGGTGGGCATGGCGGTCTCCCCGGGTTGACGTTTCATGCCGACCCTACGCTGCCCATCAAACGCGGGTGCGATTTCTCCATCCGTCGGCCCGTGCGCCGAAACGGCCGTGACTCCCTGCGTCGTCGCCGGTAGCACGGGGGCGTCGTCACCGGACGGCGGCGGCGCGGGCCGGGACGGGCGATCCCTCGCTGACGGATTCCACGATGTCGTCCGGGCGGGACCCCGTGCGCACGAGGGCGCGTAGAACTCCTGCGGGTCGGCCCAGTCCTCGGACGCGAACACGCCGCTGCGGCCGCCGGCCTCTTCGAGCGCCATCACCATGAACGCCGCGCACGCCGCGCCGGTGACATCGCCCATGTCGACCATCAGGCTCGACCCCGGCCCGGCGGTCGGCGTGCGCCGGATCGCGACGGCGGGCCTGCCGTCCTTGGTCCCGGAGACCCGTGCGAGCAGTCCTCCCCCGTAGGGGTACGTGCGGCGAGCGACCGAAAGCGCGGCGAACTTCGCGACCTCGCCCCAGGTCGTCTGGCCCGCGTGGACCTGCGCGCGCCACCCGGCCAGCGCGGCGAGGTACCCCTTCGGCTTGCCGATGCGCTGGTACAGCAGCGCCTCGAGGAAGCGACGCCCTCCTTTATCGTCGCCGAGCCTGCTGCACGGCGAGGCCCACGCCGCGGCGGAGGCCGTTGAAGGGGGCCGGGTCCAGGCCGCCGATCACCCGGATGCGCTGGGCCTCCGGCCACTTCCGCGGTGCGCATCGTCCAGGACATCGGCGGCGAGCTCTTCGAGATGTCGGACCGCTGGCCTCAGGGCGAGGATCCGGTCACCGACGCGCGTGCCGCGCTCGACGGGCTGGTCTCCGTCTACGTCCGTCACGGCCCGTCCTCCGCGCCCTCGCCGACGCCTCCGGCTCCGACGAGCAGGTCGAGCACGCCTACCGCGCGTTCGTCCAGGAGTTCATCGATGCCACCGCCCGCCACATCGGCGAGGAGCAAGCCGCCGGGCGCATCGGCGACCTCCCCGACGTCGACGAGACCGCACGGGCACTCATCTGGATGGAGGAGCGCTACATCGCCGACGCCCTCGGCCGCGCTCCGCAGACCGATCCGGGTCTCGTGCTCGAGACGCTCCACAACATCTGGGTCTCGACGCTGTACGGGACGCCGAGCTCGCGCTGACGTGAGCCGGCGCTGCCGGCACGCGCTGAGAGCCCGTCAGTCGATCTTCTGCGCGAGCTCGACGATGATCCCCGCCGGGCCGCGCACGTAGCAGAGCCAGTAGCTGTTCTCGTAGTTCACCAGCTCGCCGACGAGCTCGCCGCCATGCGCCTGCAGGGCCGCGAGGGACGCTTCGATGTGATCGACGCGGAACAGAATGTGGCGGATGCCCGGGACGTTCGGCGCTGCCGGCCCGTGGTCGCCGTCGTACGAGGGCGAGCGGTACCTGGCGAGCTCGAGCTTGCTGCCGTCGTCCGGAGTCCGCAGGATCACGACGTCCGCGCGCACGCCCTCGAGGCCGTTGATGCGGTCCACCGCGCGCCCCTCGACGGAGGCCTCGCCCTCCACCTCGAGCCCGAGTGCCACGAAGAACGCCGTCGCGCCGGCGAGGTCGTCGACGACGACGCCGACGTGCTCCAGGCGCCGAACGCTCATGAGGCGTCTCCGGTCGGCTCATGTGGCATGTGCCTCTCGAGCAGCAGGTTGCTCGGCATCGGGGGTGCTGACCATAGACGGACGCCCGGCTGCCCCCAGCGCCGAGCGCCGGGATGAACGTCGGCAGACCTCCGGCCGGCGTCGTGCTCCCCACCGGCCGTTGCGCCGGCGTCACGGCGGCGCAACCCCGGTGGCGAAGGTCCTCCTCGCAACCTACGACCGACCGCGTCACACGACGCGCCGACCTGAGGAAAACCATGTCCAAGCCGCACCGCCGTACCGCCGTCACCGCCCTCGCCGCGCTCTCCGTGCTCGCAGGCGGCGCCGGGAGCTTCGTCGCGTCACCGGACCAGGCGGACGCCGCCGGCCCCACGGCCCGCAGCGCCCCCTCCGCATGCAAGGCCTGGGGCTTCCCGGGGCGCTTCGACATCGTGCAGAGCAACAGGGTGCGCGTGAAGATCTACAACGACGGCGGCCAGATGCGCGCCTGGTTCCGCTCGACCTCCGGGCCGACGCGCGCCATGGGCTACTACGCGACCCCGACCTTCTCCAAGCCGTCCGCATCGACGCCGACGGCTTCGTCACCGGCGTCCAGGCCGACCCGTTCAACTCGCGCAACGGCTCGAGGTTCAACTTCTCCAGGCCGATGCGCTGCCTGCAGATCTAACGTCAGGCGGAGCCCACCGGGGAGGAGGGCCGTCGCCCTCCTGCCCGGCGCTCGAGGTCGCACGCCTCATCACCTGCTGGCGGATCGGTGCGGCATACCAGGGGTCGATTCGCCAGCAGATGCCGCGGGTGCTGCAACCGACCCGGAGAGCCGCGACGCCGCGACCTGTACCGGCCAGGCTCCAGGGCTCCGGGTAGCCGGTGTGGCGAGCGCCGCGGCTACTTCGGCGGCAGCAAGGTGCGCGTCACCCGGGCCGCCGCGCGCCAGCCGGCCGGGCCCTGCGCCCTGGTGAACAGCGTGACGGCGAGCCGCGTCACCGGTTCCCGGGGATTGCGCTCCAGCGCGGCCCGGGCCGCCGCCCTGGGGTCCCGGCCTGCCGCCGCGCGGGCGACCGCCAGGTGGTAGCGCAGGCGCCAGGACCGCGGGTCGTCCTCGAGCGCCTCCCGTAGGTGGACCTCCGCCGCGCGCGGCCGGTCCTGCCGGAGCTCGCAGAGGCCAAGCACCTCGGTCGGCTCCGGGCGCGACGGCAACGCTCCGTCGGCGGCGCCCGCGGCCTGGCGGGCCGCGTCGCAGTCGCCGCGGCGCAACGCGGCGACGGCCTCGTCGAGATGGGACTGTGACCGCGCGACGCGCACCGGCGCGAGCACCACGACGACGCAGAGGCCCACCGCCGCGACCAGGCGCGGCCAGCGGGCGCGGTGCCGGGCGTCCGGAGCGCCACCCGCGCAGCTCAGAGCCCCTCCCGCCAGGGCGAGGACCGGCAGGCTCGCGGCCGGCATCTCCCAGAGCCAGTCCACGCCCGCCGCGACGCCCCACGCGATCAGCGCCCCGGCCACGGTCGCGTGCAACATTCCGTCCGACCGCCCGGCGCGGCGAACCACGCCGACCAGGAGGGATCCCAGCGTCAGCAGGACCAGCCCGACGCCCACCACGCCGAGCTCGCCCAGCATTTCGGCGTACAGCGAGTGCGCATCACGCACGTCGGTCGCGTTCGGACGCTCGCGGTCCCAGCTCAGCTCGTAGGTCCCGGCGCCGGCGCCGTGGAGCGGCGCCCGCCGGAACTCCTCGAGCGCGACCCGCCAGAACTCGAGCCGCCCATTGGCGCTCTGGTCGGTGAGGTGGCTCCGCGGGTCCTCGCCTCGGACGAACGTGCGCGGACGCTGCTCCAGCGCGTCGAGCTGCCGCTCGACCTGCGCGGGGACGCCTGCGACCATCCCGCCGACGAGCAGCGCCGGCACGGCGGCCGCGACGCCCGCGCGCCGCCTGCGGCCCGATCGGCCGGAGCGCGTGCGCGGCGGGCGCGCGGCGACGACCGCGAGGAGCAGCCCGGCGGCCAGGCAGCACGCCCCGAGGACGAGCGGGACCGGCCCGGCGTCCACCGCGCCGGCGTCCCGGGCGCCACGGTCGTAGAGGCTGTCGGTCGTGAAGGCGACGACGCCGGCGACCACCGTCGGCGGCGCCAGGACGACGACCGCCGACCTGCTCAGCGCCCGGCGGCCCAGGAGGAGCACGGTTGCGAGCCCGACGGCGGCGGCGACCAGGGCGCCGCGCGACAGGGAGAGCGCCAACGTCGTGGCCAGCAGCGGCAGCGCGGCCGCGCTCAGGACGCGCGCGACACGCGGCTCGGCGGGTGAGCAGGCGCACCCGGAGCACAGGAGCACGCCGACGACGGCGACGAAGCCCAGCGCGTTGGCGTACGTAAGCGGATAGGCCAGCCCGGGTGTCGAGGACACGTAGCGCACGTCCAGGAGCTCCGGGGCCAGGACGGAGCCGGCGGCGGCGGCGCAGACGACGACCGCGGCTGCAGCGATCGACAGCACGACGACGCGCAGCAGGCGGCGGTCGAGATCCAGCCAGGCGAAGAGCGCGAGGGCCAGGAGGTAGAGCAGCACCCGGTCCGCCTCGCGCACCGCGCGCCACGGCGCATCCGACCAGGTCCAGGACAGCAGGGTCCACGCGGCGAGGACGGTAGCGCCACCCAGCGCGCACCACAACGCCCGCGACGGCGCCCTCGTTCGCGTCGGCCCCAGCACGAGCCAGGCCACCAGCGCCCCGGCCAGCGCGACGGCAGCGACCGCTGTCGGCCCGGCGAAGAACCCTCCTGCCTCGAAGGACAGGGAGAGGGTGGCCGCCGCGGGCAGCAGCGCCGTCGCTGTGCGCAGCGCCCGAGCGGCGTCCTGGGGAGGCGGCGCGGGCGTCGCTGCTGGACCGTCGGCCATGCCGCGCGGCGAGTCTATGGGCCGCGCGCGCGGCTCCGAAACATTTCTCATGGTGCCCGTCCGCGCCCGCTACGCTCCGCCGACACACGACTCCGGGGGGAGAGCTGGTGTCAGGACTTCGCAAGCACGCCGAGCCGCACGAGGCACGCCCACGTCTCAGGTCGGCCGGCTTGGCGACGGGTCTTACGGCGCTCCTCCTGACCCCCGCCCTGCTGCTCGGCGGCGCCGGGGGCGGCGACGCCGCGCTCGCCGAGTACCACGGCGAAGGCGGGGGCGGCGGCCAGGACGTGGTCATCTGCGTCTACGGGTATGCCGAGCACACCGTCTCGCCGGAGATCGCCGCCACGCTCGTCGCCTCGGGGGTTGCGGAGTACGGGCCCTGCCCCCCCTCGATCTTCAATCCCTAGCGCACCGCGCGCCACGCGCGGACGTTGACCGCCACCGCCACCAGCGCGCCGGCGACGAAGAGGCCGACCTTCGGCACCTCCAGCGCGTGCGCGGCGTCGACCCTCCCCGTCGTTGACCGAGCCGGTCGAGCCGAACAGCGGGGCGTTCTCCACCGCGTCGACGACCCCGGCCGCGGCCAGCAGCGGCGCTGCGGCCCGCATCCACGCCGGCAGATCGGCCGCGAAGCGGCGGATGGCGATCGGCGACAGGACCGCGTACAGGGCGATGAGGACGTAGTCGGCGACAAGGAACGCGCGGGCGTCGTCGGGGCGCTGCACCAGCTCGTCGGCGCTGATCGTCTGCACCGCGGGCTCGAAGGCGACCAGCAGCACGAG
>DASPKC010000333.1:0-11199 GCA_035628295.1 Baekduia sp. | reverse complement strand
CCCGCACCGGGGAGCGGTCGTGGCGCGCAAGCCCGCCCGCGCCCGGGCGGACGCCCCCGCGACGCCGGCCCCGCCGTCCGCGGCAGCCGCGACGCCCGCGCCGCCCCAGGCCGTGCTCAGCGGTGAGCCCGGACCCACGCCGGCCGCGGTCCCGGCGCCGGACCGCCCCGAGGCGGCCCAGCCGGCGGCGCAGCACGTGACGCCCGCCCCGCCGTCCAGCGCGACCCGCCAGGGCAAGCTCGTGCGGGCGCTCCAGCGCCTTTCCGGGCCGTCGTCGCCGCGCGTGCCCGAGCAGCCTGCAGCCCCGTCGCCGCGCGCCGCCGGGTCCTCCGCCGGCCTGGACCGGGCGCCGGCCCGAACGCCGGACGGGGGGTCCCCCGAGGTCGAGCATGGTGCGCTGCCAGCCGTCGGCGGTCCGGTGACCCGCGCCGTTGCTCCGATGGCCGGCGGCGGTCATGCGCTGCCCGTCCCCGCCACCGCCGAGGCCGTCGCGGCACGCTCGATCGCGCGGCCGGCGGCACCCGTGCGCCTGGTGCGGCGCGCTGCCGCTCCGGCTCGCGTCCCCGTTGCGGTTGCAGCGGGCCACGGGGTGGACGCCGGGCGCCTGGCGCGCGCCACGGGCGGGGAGTTGGAAGCGCCGGAGGACGGGCGCACCGCGGTGGCCTTCCCGGTGCCGGGCCCGCCGGTACCCGCGGCGCCGGCGCCCGGCGGGCCGGTGCGCGCGGTGGCGCCGTCGCCCGGCGGGCCGGTGCCCGCGCCGGCGCCGTCGCCGGTCATCGCCCGGCAGCCCGCGAAGCCGCCGGCCGCGCCCAGTGCACCCGTCGCAGAGCCCGCGGCACCGCAGCTAGAGCCGCCGGCGGGCGGGGGCGATCCGCCCGGTCGCCGCGGGGCGGCCGCGACGTCGCACGACGTCGACCGGCTGTACGAGCAGGTGCTCGACCGCCTGCGACGCGACCTGGTCGTCGAGCGCGAGCGGGCGGGCGAGCTCGTGGGCACTCCGGGGTGGGGGATCTAGCGATGGCGCCGAACACGGTCGCGTCGGCCAACGGCGCCGGAGCCCGGCCCGGAGCGGCTCCGCCGCCGATGGCCCAGCTGACCTTCCGGGTCGACGTCCAGGGCCTCACCATCGGCCGGTTCTCGCAATGCAGCGGACTCGGCGTCGAATGGGAGGTCCTGGAGTACGCCGAAGGCGGCCTCAACGACTTCGTCCACGGCCTGCGGGGCCGGGCCCGGTACCGCAACGTGTCGCTCAGCCGGGGTCTCACGAGCGAGGATGCGCTGCTCAAGTGGTTCTTCGACGTGCAGCGGGCCAGCAAGCGCCCCACCCTGACCGTGGCGGTGACGGACCACCTCGGCAAGGACGTCCGCCGGTTCGGCCTGGCGGCGGCGTACCCGGTGCGGTGGACCGGCCCGGAGCTGCGCACCGACGGGCCGGGCGGTGGGCTCGAGTCGCTCGAGATCGGCCACGAGGGGTTGGTGGCCTGACCGTGCCCGTCCCGCCCGGCTTCCAGAAGGCGCGTCTCGAGAGCGAGGATGGGACCAAGGTGCCGTGCTGGTTCAACCCGTCGGAGTACTCGATCAGCAAGGCCAACGAATGGACCTTGCGACCCGTCGTCGGCCGCAGCCTCCCCGCGGCGCAGTTCGCGGGCGGGCACGCGCGCGAGCTGGCACTCGAACTGCTCTTCGACGACACGCCCGAGGGTGACGTCACCGGCGCGACCGACGCCCTGTTCAAGATGATGGAGACCGACCCGAAGCTCGCCCGGCCCGGGCGCAACCAGGGGCGCCCGCCGAAGGTGCGGTTCGTGTGGGGCACGTTCCTCAGCTTCGAGGCGGTCTGCAGCGACCTCGCGGTGCGCTTCACGATGTTCCGGCCCGACGGGACGCCGACGCGGGCGATCAGCCGCCTCACGCTGCTGCAGGCCGAGAAGGACGCCAGGTCAGGGCGGGGGACTCCGGCCCCGCCACAGAACCCGACGACGCGCGCGCACGCGGGCCAGCGCGCGCACACCGTGCGGGCGGGCGACAGCCTGCACTCGATCGCGCACGCGATGTACGGCGATCCGACGCGCTGGCGCGCCATCGCGGAGGCCAACGGCATCGACGATCCCTTGCGCCTCCCGCCCGGCACGGCGCTCACGATTCCCCCGGTGGTCCGCTGATGACCCTGCCCCTGCTCGGTGAGGTCGTCGTCCGCGTGGCCGGCAAGGAGCTCGACCTCGAGGCCATCAAGGAAGCGCGCGTCGAGCAGCACGTCCTGCTACCCGACACGTTCGCGGTGACGCTCGCCGACCCGGAGTTCGTGCTCGTGGACGACGCGCGCTTCGCCCCCGGCGCCGACGTCGAGATCTCGTTCGCCGGGCCGCACCAGAAACAGCCCGTTTCGGTCTTCAGCGGCAAGGTGGCAGCGGTCGAGCCGGAGTTCGCCCACCTCGAGACGCTGCTCACCCTGCGCGGCTACGACCTGTCCCACCGCCTCAACCGTGCGCCGAAGACACGGGCCTTCCAGAACATGACCAGCTCAGACATCGTCCGCAAGATCGCGGGGGAGGCGGGGCTCAAGGTCGGCCGGATCGACGCCACCACGCAGGTGCTGGACTTCATCCAGCAGAGCAACGAGACGGACTGGCGGTTCCTGTGGCGGCTGGCCGCGGCCGCGGACTACCTCATCGCGATGGACGGCCAGCGGCTGGACTTCCGCAAGGCGGCGCAGGCGCCGCCGGGGCAGCCCGTCCCGCTGGTCTACGGCGAGTCGCTGCGTCAGCTGCGCCCTCGCGTCTCAGGCGTGCAGCAGATGACGTCGGTCGTGGTGCATGGCTGGGATCCGAAGGCCAAGAAGGAGATCACGAGCACGGTCGCCCTGGGACCTGGTGACGGGCAGATCGGGTTGTCGCGCGCGGCCGCGGCCTCCGGTCTGGGCGGGGGCGAGCTGACCATCGCCGACCGGCCGGTGGGGTCGGTGTCCGAGGCGCAGGCCCTCGGTCAGGGCGTGGCGTCGCGGTTGAGCAACGCGTACCTCGAGGCCGACGGTCTCGCGGACGGCGATGCCCGCATCGGCGCCGGGACGCGGCTGAGCATCGACGGCGTGGGCACGCGCTTCGGCGGCACCTACGTCGTCTCGTCCGCGCAGCACGTCTTCCGGGGCTCGGCGGGCTACCTCACGCGGTTCACCGTGTCCGGCCGGTCGACCCGGACGCTGCTCGACCTCATGGCGCCGCCGTCCCAGCGCTCGTGGAGCGAGGGCCTGGTCGTCGGCGTGGTCACCAACAACAAGGACCCGGAGAAGCTCGGCCGCGTCCGCGTCCGCTACCCGATGCTCGGGCAGACGATCGAGAGCTGGTGGGCGCGGGTCGCGGCGCCGGGCGCCGGTGCGGGCCGTGGCGTCGTCATGACGCCGGTGGCCGGCGACGAGGTCGTCGTCGGCTTCGAGCACGGTGATCCGCGCCGGCCCTTCGTCCTCGGCGCCGTCTTCAACGGCCGGGCCCAGCCGGGCGCGCTCGTGCATCCCGACGGGTCGCTGCACGCGACGTCGAGCAAGCAGCTGCTTCTCGAGTCCAAGGAGAACATGACCGTCAACGCGGACAAGGACCTCGCCGTCACCGTCAAGGGCGCCCGGACGGAGAAGGTGACGGGCAAGGTGGTCACCGACACGAAAGCCGAGATGCAGGTGTCCGCCGGCGGGCCCATGAAGATCGAGGGCAAGGCGCCGATCACCCTCAAGTCCGGGGCGACCATGAGCGTCGAGTCGTCCGGTCCGTTGCGCATCAAGGCCGGCGGGTCGTTGACCATCGAATGCTCAGGCGTCGTGCGGCTGTCCGGCAATTCGATCATGCTGGGGTAGCGTCGCCAGTGAGTCGCATCCTCGGAACCGGCATCGCCTTCCCACTGCGGACCGACCGTCGCGGCGACCTCGCGCTCGCCGACGGCGAGGAGGACGTGGAGCAGGCCATCCGTCTCATCCTGGGCACCGCTCCCGGCGAGCGCCCGATGCGCCCCGAGTTCGGCTGCGCGGTGCACGACTTCGTCTTCGACCGCATCGACGCGGACACCGCCGGGCGCATCGAACACGCAGTGCGCACCGCGCTGGACCGGTGGGAGCCGCGCATCGAGGTCGAGGAGGTCCTCTTCGAGTTCGGCGACGCTCGCCTCGGCGAGCTGGCCATCGAGGTCCGCTACCGGTTGCGCGCCACCAGCGACGTGCGCAACCTGGTGTTCCCCTTCTACGTCATCCCCGACGAGGAGGACGAGGGATGAGGCTCCCCGAGGTCGTGCTCGACGACCGGCGCTTCCAGGACCTGGTCAACGAGGCGCGCCATCGCATCGGACGCAACTGCCCGGAGTGGACCGACCACAACGTGTCGGATCCCGGCATCACGCTCATCGAGCTGTTCGCCTGGATGACCGACCTGCTGGTGTACCGGGTCAACCGGATCCCCGACAAGCTGCACGTCGCGCTCCTCGAGCTGCTGGGCATCGAGCTCGACCCGCCCGCCGCAGCGCGTGCCGATCTGCGGTTCCTCCTCGCCAGCCCTGCCGAGGAGCCGGTGACGATCCCGGCGGAGACGGAGGTCGGGACCCCGCGCACCTCGGCCGAGGAGTCGACCGTCTTCCAGCTCGAGGACGACTTCGAGATCCCCGCTGCGCGGCCGCAGGCGTACCTGGTCGCGCGCTCCGACGGGCTGCGTGACATCCGGATGGCCGACGGCGTGGCCCGCCCCAGCGGGCCCGACCAGCTGCCGTTCGGCTCGCCGCCGCAGCTCGACGAGGCGCTGTACCTCGGCTTCGACGAGAGCCTCGCCCGCCTGGTGGTGCAGGTCGACGTCGAGGCCACGCCTGCGCGAGGCGCAGGCGTCAAGCCGGAGGACCCGCCGCTGGTCTGGGAGGTGTCGCAGCGGGCCGGGACCTGGGAGCCCGCCGAGGTCCTCTCGGACGCCACCGGCGGCTTCAACCTGGGCAGCGGCCGGGTGGTCCTGCAACTTCCGCCGACGTCCGGCAGCGTGCTCCTGCGCGGCCAGACCCGGCACTGGCTGCGATGCCGGCTCGCGGCGGAGACGCGCTCGGGCCGGCCCGGCGGGCACTACACGCAGGCCCCCGCCATCAGTCGCATCACCGCCGCGCCGGTGGGCGCGCTGCTGCCCGGCGAGCACGCGGCCCGCGTCGTCGGGGAACCGGTCGGCTACAGCGACGGGACGCCCGGGCAGTGCTTCCAGCTGCGCTACGCGCCTGTCCTGCACCTGGCCGACGGCGAGCACCTGGAAGTGCGCGTCCTCAGCGACGCGGCGGTCGAGGTCTGGGAGGCACGGGAGTCCTTCGCGGCCAGCGGGCCGGAGGACCGACATTTCGTGCTCGACGAGGCCACCGGCGAGATCCAGCTGGGGCCCGCGATCCGCGGCGAGGACGGCTCGTGGTCGCAGCGGGGCGCCATCCCTCCGAAGGCGGCGCAGCTGTGGATGTCGAGCTACCGCCATGGCGGAGGGCAGGCCGGCAACGTCGCCGCCGACACCCTGGTGGTGCTGAAGAGCCCGATCCCGGGGGTCGCATCGGTGACGAACCCGCGCGCCGCGGCCGGCGGGGTCGACGTCGAGACGCTCGAGCACGCCAGGCGCCGCGCCGCGCTGGACATCCGCAGCCGCTCGCGGGCCGTCACCGCCAGCGACTTCGAGTTCCTGGCCGGCGAGGCTTCGCCTCGCGTGGCCCGCGCCTGTTGCGTGGCCGAACCTGGGCACGCCGTCCGGGTCCACGTGCTGCCGCGCGTCGTGCTCCCGGCCGCGCGGCCTCTGGAACCGGAGGAGCTCGTGCCGTCCGACGATCTCCTCGAGCTCGTCAGCGAGTACCTCGACGAGCGGCGGCTCATCGGCACCTCCGTGCACGTCGCACCGGCCGCGGTGCGCGGCGTGAGCGTCCGCGCCCGGGTGCGCACCGTTACGGGGGTCGACGCCGCGCGGGTCGAGCGGCGCGCGGCGGACGCGCTGTACCGCTACCTCAACCCGCTGTGCGGCGGCGCGCGCACCGGCGAGGGTGCCGGCTGGGAGTTCGGCCGCGCGCTGACCGTCGGGGAGCTGCACGGCCTGCTGCACGACGTGCCGGGTGTGACGTCCGTCACCGCGCTGGCGCTGCACGAGACGCAGCTCGCGACCGGTCGCCGCAGCGCCGACGCCGTGGCCGACCGCCTCGAGCTCGAGCCCCACCAGGTTGTCGCGTCGGCGCGCCACGAGGTGCACGCGGAGCTCGACGGATGAGCAGCCTGGCGACCTCGGTGTCGGACGGGAGCGCGCCGGCGACCGCGTCGCATCGTGCGCTGTTGCGTCAAGGCCTGCCGGCGGTGTACCACGAGGGGCGGTTCGGCATGGACTTCGTCCGCTCACTGGAGGAGGTCCTCGATCCGATCATCGCGCTCCTGGACTGCCTGCCCTCCCACCTGAACCCGGATCTGGCGCCCGAGGACCTCCTGCAGCTGCTGGCCTCGTGGGTCGGCCTCGAGGTCGACGACGTGTCCGACACCGACGGCCGGCGGCAGATGCTGTGGCTCGCGCGCGATCTCGCCCGCCTGCGGGGCACGCGTCAGGGCCTCGAGCTGCTGCTGGAGCTCACGTTGCCGGGGCACCGGTTCGACATCCACGAGGACGGCGGGGTCACGTGGTCGTCAGAGGACGGGCGGCCACCGGCCGGGAGTGCGGCGTTCGAGGTCGTCTGCCGGTCGCCGTTGACGCCGGCTGAACGGGGCGTCCTCGAGCGCACGGTTCGGCGCGCGAAGCCCGCGCACGTCGCGCACCGCATCGTGGTGGCATCTGAGCAAGGTGGCACCACTTGAGGACGTGCCCGAACTGCGGTCGCGTCCACGGCGACGACCGGGAGGTCTGCGACTGCGGCGAGTACCTGGCCTGGGACCCGCAGGCCAGTGGGCCGCGCGGCACCGCCGTGCACGAGCGCGCGGCGGGCTGGGGGTCGACCGAGGCCGTGATCCTCGCGCTGCGACTCGCCGACCAGGAGCCGGGCGCGCCGCTGCACGTGCGCGTCGTGCCGGGACAGCGGGTGGGGTTCCTGGCGCGGATCCGCAACCAGAGCGGGATCGTCGACAACTACGACCTCGTGCTCGAGGGGCTCCCGGCCGGCTGGTGGACGATCGCGCCCGCGACGGTGTATCTGCTGCCGTTGGGCACGGAGGGCAGCTTCGAGACCGAGGTGGAGGTGGAGATCCACCCACCGCTGTCGCCTGACGCCGAGGCGCGCGAGTGGGGTTTCGACCTGACCGCCGTCTCGCGGGCGACCGGCGAGGAGGTCGCGCGCGCCGGGGGCTCGGTCACGATCGATCCGTACACGCGGGTGGACATGGCAGTGCGGCCGCAGCGTGTGCGCGGCCGCCGACGCGCGCGTGTGGCGGTGGCGATGCAGAACCGCGGCAACGCGGTGAGCAGCCTGGCGCTGACGGCAGTCGACGCCGATGACGCCTGCCGCTTTGCCATCCCGCACCCGCAGCTGGCCCTGGGGCGGGGCGAGGGGCTCGTCGACACGGTCGAAGTGCAGCCGCGGCGGCCGCTGGTCATCGGTCGGCCGGTCGAGCGCCGGTTGGAGTTCGAGGCGCGCAGCCCCGCGCTGGACGAGGAGCCCGTGCGAGGCGCGGCGACGTTCGTCCAGCGCCCGTACCTGCCGTGGTGGATCGCCGTCGTGGTGCCGCTGTTGGCCGCCGCCCTGCTGGCGCTCCTGCTCCTGCGACCCGACACCGTCACCGTCCCCGACCTGCGCAAGGCGAGCAGCATCGTCGAGGCGCAGGCCCTCGTCGAGGAAGCGGGGCTCGACCTCGATCGGGACATCCAGCGGCGGCCGACCGCGGCGCGGCGACCCGGGGCGATCCTCGTCCAGAGCCCGAAGCCCGGCGAGGAGGCAGAGGAGGGCGACGCCGTCACCATCGAGGTGGCGGTGGGCACGGGGCGCGACAAGATCCCCGACCTGGTGAAGCTCAAGGCGGCTGAGGCGGAGGCCGCGCTCGACGAGGCCGGCTTCACGATCGGCGCGACAGACCCCCGGCTGGACCCTGGCTACATCGTCACCGCCCAGATCCCCGAGGCCGGCGAGGTCCGCCCGGCCGGCACGCCGGTGAACCTCTTCCTCGAGCCTGCGCCGCGCAAGCGCGGCAAGGGCAGGGGCGGCGCCGCGGGTGGCGCGGCGGCCGGCGGCGCCGGTGGTGGTGGCGGCGGCGGTGGTGGCAAGGGGCTCGTCGTCCCTGCACTCGAGGGCGTGTCGCTGCGCGAAGGCATCGCGGCCCTGCGCGACGACGGACTCGTGCGCGGCGCCGTGCGGCGGGCCATCAGCACGGAGCGCCGCGGCACGGTGCTGCGGTCCGTGCCGCCTGAAGGGGCACCTGCGAAGCCGGGGCAGGCGGTCCGGCTCGTGGTGTCGGCCGGCTATCCGCGCTTGGCGATCGGCGACGGCGATCGGGTCCTGACGGTGGGTGGGGCCGGCGGCGCAGCACCGCGCACCGTTGCGGCTGACGTGCCATCCCGCCAGCCCGCCTGGACGGCGGCCGGCGGTGACCTCGCCTACGTGGCGGACGGGCGCATCTTCCTCGTCGACGCCCGGGACCGCGACGCGGCGCCCGCCCCGTTGACGCCCGCCGACGGCGCCAACTACGCGCGCCCGTCGTTTGCGCCGACCCGCGCCCGGCGGGTGATGGCGTTCCTGCGTGCGCGCGCTGGCGACGGAGATCTCTGCTTTGCCGCCGTGGCGGCCCGGTCGGCGACGGCGCCGCGCTGCGTGCCGGATCCCGACATCGACCTCAATGGCCCTCCCGCATGGTCACCGCGCGGCACCGAGATCCTGGTCCCCGGGGTGGTGTCCGGAACCGACGGCCGCCGCTTCGGTCTCGTGCGCTACCGCAGCGCCACGCCGTTCTCCACCCGCGCTTCGGACTGGCGACGGGGGCGCGTCGTCACGGACCTCGCGCGCGAAGGGCGCGGCGTGATCCGCGCCGCCTATGCGCCGGACGGAAAGCGGCTGGCGCTGATCAGCAACCTGCGGGGGGGCGCCTTCCGGCTGGTGATCGCCAAGCCGGACGATCTCCTGCTCGAAGATGCCGAAACCCTCCCGCTGCCGGCCTGCGACGTCGCGTGGCGACCGGACGGACGCCAGCTCGTCATCGTGATCGCCGATCCTCGGTGCGCAGAGCGCACCGGCGCGCTGGCGCGTGTCGACCCGGGCCGGCCCGGCAATCTCGCCATGGTCCGGCCGCTGGCCGCCGACCCGGCGTGGGAGCCGGTCGACCTGCGCTAGGCCTGGACCGCAGCCTGCCCCGCGTTGATCACCGTGACGACCGCGGGCGGCACTCCGTCGGTGGTGGCGGTGAGCGTCGCGACGTAGACCGGACGGCCCACAGCCATGACCTTGGGCGACGTCGACCCGGGCAGCGTGGCGAGGACCACCGTGCAGGGCTTGGTGGTGGGCGTCGCGGGCTGGGTGCAGCCGACGATGGGAGCGCCGACGAGGTCCGGCTCGCAGAGCACGCTCCCCCCCTGGATCAGCACGGTGGTCTGGCGCGGGATCAGCGTGACACGGCCGCCGTGCGGGCACATCACCGTGGCCAGGCTGGTCAGCACCGGCGGCACGCCACGAGTATGACCGTATCCGCATCACGAGGACGCGGTTCCTTGCTCGGGGAGCCCCCGCGTCGTTAGGGTCTCCCTGGCGGTCTAGGTTCTGGGCGTCCGACCTGAGGGGAGGCGGGTGGCGGTGTCAGGAGGGGGAATCGGCAGCGTTCTGGTGGTCGATGACCACCCCATCTTCTGCCGGGGGCTGGTGACGTGCATCACGGCGCTGGACGGTGTCGAGCGCGTGGCTGCCGCGACCACCGTCGAGGAGGCCCGCGAGTTGCTGCCGACCGTGCTGCCGGACCTCGTGTTGCTCGACCACGACCTCGACGGCGCGGAGGCGTTCGTCGCCGAGCACGGGGCAGCGGGCGGTACCCGGGTGGTGGTGTGTTCGGACGCAGATGACGAGGCGCTGGTGCAGGGGTCGATCGCCGCCGGCGCCAGTGGGTTCCTCGTCAAGCGGACCCTGCGACCCGACGTCCTCGGCGTGGCGCTGGCCGCCGCCGCCAGCGGCAACGCCGTGCTGGCGCACCCGGTGCTCGCGTCGCTCGGCCGGCGGCCGCCGGTCGAGGGCTGCGCGAGTGCACCGGCGTTCCCGGAAGCGTCCCCGGAGTCGACGGAGGTCGCGTCCCCGCTCACCGAGCGCGAGCATGACGTCCTATCCCTGATCGCCAATGGCGAGCCGACGCGCGAGGTGGCCCGCCAGCTCTCCTACAGCGAGCGGACCGTCAAGAACGTCCTGCACGACGTGGCGATGAAGCTCGGTGCGCGCAGCCGCTCCCACGCGGTCGCGGACGCCGTGCGCCGGGGCCTCATCTGACGGCCGGCGGCGACATCGCCGCCGTCGCCGACATGGAGCGCGTCCGCCGCGACGTGACGACGCTCGCGGGCATGACCCGCGACAGCGCCGGCGCGGGGGAGCGCGCGAGCGCCGCGTGGCTCGCCGGCCGCCTGCGCGACGCGGGCGCCGAGGTGCGCGTGCAGTCCTACACCGGCGCGCCGACCTACGCGCATCACACCGCGGTGCTGCTGGCCGCGGCCCTCGCCGTCGCCAAGGCGCCCCGGACCGTCCGTGCGGTCGTCTGCTCGCCGCGCTCGCCGCCTGGGAGGCCGACGCGTCCGGCCGCTGCGCCGGGTGCTGCCGCGCGGCGAGGGCGCCAACGTGGTGGCGCGCGTGCCGGCGCGCGGCGCGGCGCGCGGGACGCTGGTCGTCGTCGCCCATCACGACGCTGCGCGCACCGGGCTGCTGTGGAGCCCGGCGATCACGCAGGCCGGCGCGCGCCGGCACCTCCGGCGCCGCAACGTGGAGCCGTTCGCGGCGCCGGTCGGCGCGGCGCTCGTGGCGGGCCGCCTGGGGCTCCGGGCCGGGCGCTTCGTGCTGGCCGCCGCGCTCGCGTTGCAGGTCGACCTGTTCCGCGGCCGGACCGTTCTGGGCGCGAGCGACAACGCGATGGGTGTGGCAGTCGCGCTCGACCACGGGCGCCTCGTGTGGGCCGGGGCGGGGCACCTGCCGCCGCTGGTCCTGCCCGTCGGTGGCGAGCCGCGGTTCGTCGACCTTCCGGGTGGCCCGCCGCTCGGCGCCGGCCCGGGGTACGCCGAGCGCCCGGTGACGCTCGGT
>DASPKC010000332.1:0-12986 GCA_035628295.1 Baekduia sp. | reverse complement strand
GCCGATGAGGTCCTTGGCCAGGTCCTCGCGCGCCCGCTCGAGCGCCGCGAGCCGGTCGGGTGACTCGGGGTCGTCCTCGGGCTGTCCGAGCTGCTGCTCGAGCACGTCGCGGTGGTCGGTGAAGATCGGCGTCGACGGCGGGCCCTCGTCCCCCGTGCCCTCCGGGTCGCCCATGCCGACGTCGGTGTCCGGGTCGCCGGGCTGCCCGCCGTCGTTCTCGGCCACGAGGTCGCCCTTGTCCCACACCGCCTCCGGCTCGATCGGCTGCACCTCGTCCTTGACCTTCCGGCCGTCCTTGTCGTACTCGACGACGTGCCGCTCGCCGTAGCCCTTGTGGTTGCGGTGCCCCTCCTCCACCGTGCGGTGGCCGGTCTGCTCGTCGACGGTCTCGTGGTGCCAGAACTCGCTGCCGTCGGCGCGCTTGTCCCAGCTGCCGTTGACGCGCTCGGTGCCGCCGTCCGGGCGGCGGACCTCGCCCTCGAAGTCGCGGTGCTGGTTGCCGTCGCGGTCCTTCGTGCCTTTCCACCGGTCGTGGGCGGACGCGATCTCCCTGCCGGTCGCGCGGTCGAGGACGATCGACTCGTGCTCGCCGCGCGTGCCGCCCTTGGTCTCCGTGGAGCGGTCGATGATCTCGCGCTTGCCGTCCACGCGCTCGCGGACGACCTTGATGCCGGTCCCGAGGTCCTGGATCACGCCGCGCTCGGCGGCGCCGGGCACGTGGACCACGGGCCCGCGGTTGCCGCCCGGCCGGAGGCGCCCGTGAGCCGTCACCCACGCGCTCGCGCCACCCGGCAGCCGGTGCCCCTTCCCGCGGGCCGACCGGCCGCCGGGCCGCGCCTCCACCCACTCGGAGTCGACGCCCCCGCCCGGCCGCGGGCGCGCGCGCCGGTGCCCGTAGCCGCCGCCGGGCAGGCGGCCGAGGACCTGCTCCTGCACGCCCTCCGAGCCGACCGCGAGCTCGCGGTATCCGCCGCGGCCGTCGGCGCTGACCATGCGCCGGCCGTCGGCGGTGACCGCCACCCAGCCCATCCCGGTACGACGGATCCCCCAGTCCACGCTCTTCCCTTCACGGCGCCGGCAGGTCGCCGCGACCCTATCCGCGGGCCGGGGCGGCGGACCGTGCGACGCGTCACGCTGCGCAGCGCTTGCCCAGGCCTCCCGCCCGCCCTACCCTCGCGCCGTGCGGTTCGTCGTCGCCGGTGGCGGTGTGGCGGGCCTGGCCTGCGCCCTGGCCGTCGCGCGCGCCGGCCACGAGGCCGTGGTGCTCGAGCGCGACCCGGTTGGCCCACAGACGGATGCGGCCGGCGCCTTCGACGTCCCCCGCTCGGGGATCCCGCACTTCCAGCAGCCGCACGCCTTCCTGCCGCGCGGCCGGCGCGTCCTGCTCGATCTGGCGCCGGACGTCGTCGACCTCCTGCTCGAAGCAGGCGCCGAGCCGCAGGACCTCTCCGAGCAGCTGCGGGGACCGCCCGAGCCGGGCGACGAGGACCTGGTCTACCTCTGGGTGCGGCGTCCGGTCATCGAGTGGGCGCTGCGGCGCGCGGCGGCCGCGCAGCCGGGGGTCGTGCTGCGCCCCGGCGCGACGGTCACGGGGCTGCTCACCGACCCGCACGACCGCGCGGCGGGCGTCACGCTCGAAGGCGGCGAGGAGGTCCGCGGCGAGCTCGTCGTCGACGCGCTCGGCCGCTACCGCGCACCGGCCGGATGGCCGCGCGCGGCCGGGACGCCGACCGACTCGGGCGCGGTCTACTTCTGCCGCTACTTCCGGCTCGCGCCCGGCGTCGAGCATCACGGCGCGCCGCTGCTGAACCCCCGCGGCGATCTGGGCTACATGGGGTTCAACACCTTCCGCGGGGACGCGCGCACGTTCGCGGTCATCCTCCTCGTCCCCGCTGCAGACCGGGCGCTGCGCGTGCTGCACGAGGAGGGCCCCTGGGAGGCGGCGTGCGGCGCGATCCGCCCGCTGGACGTCATGACGTCCCCTGACCGCGCCCGTCCGATCACCGGGGTCATGCCGATGGGCGGGCTGATGAACGTCGACCGCACCGGTGATCCCGGTGTCGCGGGGCTGGCGGCGGTGGGGGACGCGCTCTGCCACACCGACCCGGCGTTCGCCTACGGCCTGTCGTTCTCGCTCGCGCACGCGGCGGCGCTCGGCAAGGCGGCCGCCGAGGCGCCGGACGGCGACGCGGTGGCCCAGCATCACCGGGCGGCGGTCGGGGCCGAGGCCCGCGAGCGCCATGCCCTGGCCTGCGCGACCGACGACGCGCGCGCCCGCCGCTGGGCGGGCGAGCCCCTGGACCTCACGAGGCGCGACGGGTGCTGGCCGCTGTTCTCGTTCGCGGGGGCGCTCGCGGCGGCTCCACACGACGACCACGTCCTGCGGCGCACCATCCGCCGCATCGGCCTGCTGGACCGCACCGCCGTCTTCGACGAGGACGATGCGCTGCACGACCGGATCGAGGCGATCCTGCGCCGCGCCGGCGGCCCGCCCGCACCGCCTGGACCGCCGCGCGAGGAGCTCCTGGCACAGGTCGCCGAGCGCTAGCGTGGACGGCCGTGCTCGTCGAGATCTGGTCGGACATCGCCTGCCCCTGGTGCTACGTCGGCAAGCGGCGCTTCGAGGCCGCGCTCGCCGCGTTCGAGCACCGCGACCGGGTGCGCGTCACGTGGCGCGCCTTCGAGCTCGACCCGGGGGCCCCGCCGGAGCGCCCCGGCGACAGGACCGAGCGGCTGGCGCGCAAGTACGGCGTGAGCCTCACCGAGGCCCAGGCGATGCACGACCGGATGACGGAGGAGGGGGCCCGCGAGGGCGTCGCGTTCGACTTCGCCGGCGTCCGCGACGGCAACACGTTCGACGCCCACCGCCTCAGCCACCTCGCCGCCGCGCACGGCGTCCAGGACGCCATGGAGGAGCGCCTGTTCCGCGCCCACCTCAGCGAGGGCCGGCTGCTGTCCGACCACGACACCCTGCGCGAGCTCGCCCGGGACGTCGGCCTCCCGCCCGCCGAGGTCGACGAGCTGCTGGCCGGTGACCGCTTCGCCGCGGAGGTCCGCACGGACGAGCGCGACGCCGCCTCCGCCGGGATCACCGCCGTGCCGTTCTTCGCCGTGGACCGGTCCCTGGGCGGCGCCGGCGCCCATCCGCCCGAGGCGCTGCTCGACCTGCTGCGCCGCGGCTGGGAGCGCCGGCCGCGGCTCGCCGTGGCCGACGGCCCGGCGTGCGGCCCGGGCGGCTGCTGAGACCCGCGGCGGCGGGTAGCTGCCGCGCATGGGCCTGATCGCACTGACCGCCGACGATCTCGACTTCGCCGACGCCTGGATCGACGGCCAGGAGGACGCGCGCTGGCGCTCGGCGTCCGGCCATGCGCCCGAGGGCGACGTCCGCGCCTCGGGCAGCTCGGTGATCGAGGTGCCGGAGGGCTGCCGGCTTCCGCGCCACACCGACTCCGCCGAGGAGACGGTCGTGGTGCACCAGGGGGTCGCCGAGGTGGAGGTGGCGGGCGAGCGGCGTCAGGTGACCGCGGGCGGGCTCGCGGTGATCCCGCAGGACGCGCCGCACGAGGTCCGCAATGCCGGCGAGGGCCCCCTGCGCTTCGTGGCCGTCTACGCGGGACCGGACGTCGTCACGCGCTACCAGGACGAGGTCCAGCCGGACGGCTCGCGCGAGCGCCACACCGTGAACTGAGCGCGCGAGCGCGTGCGGCCGGCGCGCCGATCGGGTAGGCGGCCGGCCATGGGCACCGAGGCGATCGACGGGCCGGGGACGCACCGGGTTGGACTGTTGCTGGACGCGCGCGGCCCGCGCAGTGAGCAGGCGCTGGACCGCCTGCGCCGGGCGCTCGACGGCGGCGTCGTCGGCGCGCCGGAGGACGACGGCACGTTCGAGGTCTGCGTGCGGGCGGCCTCGTTCGACGAGGCGCTCGGCGCGGTCTGGAACGCGGTGGCGGCAGCCGGCGTCGACGACGCGCTGCGGTTCACCGAGCACCCCGACCTGCCCGAGCACTGGCGCCACCGCGCCGAGCGGCCGGCCTGACCTTCGGCGGGCGCCGCGCCGCCCGGCGACTTCAGCCGCGGTCGGCGACGCCGCCCTGGCCGGCGTGGCCGGCGCAGTGCGCGCAGCAGAAGATGGCGCCGCCCGCCTCCACGCCGTGGCCGATGATGCGGCAGCCGCAGTGCTCGCACTGCGGGGCGAGCGCGGAGATCGCGCACTCGAAGGAGTCGAAGACGTGCCGCGCGCCGTCGCCGACCTCGACGGTGAAGGCCTTGTCGTAGTGGTTGCCGCAGACCTCGCAGGTGCCCATGGCGCGGTGGTGCCCCGCGGCCGCCGGGCAGCAACGGGCGGGTACGCCCGGGGACGCCGTCAGCGCCGCGCCGGCACGTCGTCGTAGTCGCGGCTCGTGCGCAGCGGGAAGCGCAGGCGGACGCTCGTCCCCGGGCCGGACTGGTCGTCGACGACCTCCACCGACAGCGCGAGCCGGGCCATGATGGCCAGCCCGAGCCCGAGGCCCGGGCTGTCGCCGCGGGGGACCATGCCCCGCCCCTCGTCGCTGACGACGACCACGATCTCGCCGTTGATGCGCGTGGCCGAGACGACCATCGGCCCGGGCTCCGGTGCGTCGAGGTAGGCGTGGACGACGATGTTCGTGCAGGCCTCCGAGATGGCGAGGGCGATGTCGGCCACCGCCGCCGGCGACGCGCCGTGCTCGGCCGCGTACGCGCCGGCAGCGCGGCGCAGCGCCGGGACCTCGCCGCGCAGTGCAGGCGCCCGCCGGACCACCGAGCGGGACCGCTCCTCCGAAACGAACGGCTCGTGCACGTCAGCGCCGCCCCTGGGCGCTGGCGGCCGAACCTGCATGATGCACGTGCACGCGGACTCCTCCGGAGCCCTGCCGCGACCCACCGTCTGCCGGCGGACCACGTCAGTTCTCGCGTCGAATATGTGAAGCGCCTCGCCTCCGAGGCGTCGCCGCGCCCCGGCACGACCGCTCCCGGATGACGAGCGTACTACCCGCCTCGCGCGGGACCCATCCGCCAGGTCCTCAGGCGGTCGTCGGCTGCTCCTCGCCCTCCCGGGAGTCGAGCTCGCGCAGGACGCCCTGGATGCGCGCGTCGCGCACCACCGCCCGGTCCAGCAGCGGGTTGACGATGCCCCGCAGCGTTGACAGGATCGCCCAGCGCCTGGGACGGATGATCCGCGGCTGGCGGCGCTCGATCCCGCGCGCGATCGCCTCGCCGGCCTCCGAGGGCTTCAGCCGCTTGTGCAGCGGCTTGGGCAGCGCCTCGAACAGCTGATCGGCCACAGGGTCGGCGTCGATCCCGCGGCGCACCATCTCGGTGTCGATGAAGCCGAAGTACGCGACGCTCGCCCCCGCCCCGTGCTGGGCGAGCTCGACGCGCAGCGCCCGCCCGAGCTGCTCCACCGCCGCCTTGCTCATCGCGTACGGGATCACGCCCATGCCGTTCATGAACGAGTAGATCGACCCGATGACGACCACGTGCCCGCCCCGGCGGGTGATCTCCGGCAGCGCCGCCTCGACGGTGCGCACCACGCCCCCCGTGTCGACGTCCAGGACGCGGTCGAACGCCTCGGTGGCCATGGCGCGCATCGTCGCCCCACGCGAGGCGATCCCGGCGTTGGCCACCACGATGTCCAAGCCGCCGAAGCGCTCGACGGCCGTCGCGACGACCCGCTGCATCGCGGCCCGGTCGCTGACGTCGGCCGCGAGCCCGACCGCCTGCGGCGAGACCTGGGCGGCGGCCGCCTCGGCGGCCGCCTGGTCGAGATCGCACAGCACGACCTGGGCGCCGCGCGCATGCAGCGCCTGGCACGTGGCCAGGCCGATGCCGCGGGCGCCCCCGGTCACCAGCGCCACCTTGTCTCGGACGTCGTAGCGGCTCATGGGCAGAGCATCGCACGACGGGCGGGCGGCCCTGCCGGCTATTCCGGCGCGATCTCGGCGCGCGAGGGCCCGTCGAAGCCGTCGGGGTGCAGGATGAACGTCTCGACCGACAGGCCGTCGACCTCGGCGTCGATCGCGCTGGTGAACGCGCGGACGCGGCGCCCGGTGAGCCGCTCGATCACCTGGCAGAACTCCCGGATGCTCGCGTGCTGGAAGAACAGCCGGGTCTCGCGCAGGCGCTCCTGCTCGCCGAGCCGCACGAGGTTGCGCTCGGCGGGCGTGAGCGTGTCCTCCAGGAGCACGACGACGAGTCCCGGCCCGCCCAGTAGATCCGCGCCGACGTCGGCCCGCGGCCGAAGCGCTGCTTGTAGAGCCGGACCATCTCGCTGGAGATCTCGTTGAGGACCGAGCGTTCGCGGTCGGCACCGTCGTCGGTGGGCTCGTGCATCAGCGCCCATCTCCTGGACGGGCGGCGCGGGGGTTCGACGTGCACAACGACGGCGGCGGCAACAAGGAGGCTCCTCAGAACTCGGCTTCAAGCTCCAAGGGGACGGCCACCCCCGGTCGGGAGACGGCGCGCCGTCCTCGCGCTGCGTACGGGACCGCCCGGCCTGTTGCGGTCCGGGCGGACCGGACGGCAGGATACTCAGCCGTCGCCCGGCGCGAAGTAGAAGACCTCGGCGGAGACGTCGGCCACCGTGTCGGTCCCGCTCACGAACGCCACGGTCCTGCGGCCGACGATGCGCTCCACCGTCTCGCGGAACGCCTTCTCCGACGCGTACTGGAAGAACAGCCGGGCGTCGCGCAGGCGCTGGTGCTCGCCCATCGCTGCGAGGTTGCGCTCGGCCGGCGTCAGGGAGTCCTCCAGCGTCGCGATCAGGATGTTCCTGCCCGCCCAGTGCGCCCGAGCACGCGTCGGCCCGCGGCCGAATTGCTCCTTGTAGAGGCGCACCATCTCGTTGGACACCTCGCTCAGCACCGACGTCCCGTCGGTGGTTGCCGGGTCTCGCATGAGACCCCCTTTCACGTCCCCCGGAGAAGTGATCCGCGGACCAGGAGCGGGGACGCCAGCCGGGAGGGCGGATGCTGCCCACTCAGCCTAGCGCCATCAGAAGGGGGGCACGAGGGCCAGGACCCCGTTCAGACCGCAGAGCTCGACGACCGCCTCCACCCGCGGGCTGGCGACGATCACCAGGCGCACGTCGTGGCGCTCCGCACGCGAACGCGCGCGCACGAGGAGCGACACGCCCGTCGAGTCCATGAACGTCACCTCGCTCAGGTCGACCACGACCAGCTCGGGATGCTCCTGCAGCGCGGTGGCGAGCCGGTGGCCGACGACGTCGGCCGTGCCGAGGTCGAGCTCACCGCGCACGGCGACGGTGCGCGTCGCGCCGCGCACCTTCGTGCGCACGGAGAAGTCGGGGGCGTCGGGTTGCAGGTCCTGCGGAACGATGGCCAACGTGGCCTCCTCGGGATGGTGAGCGACGTTTCCCGAGGTCCGTCCCGCGCACGTACGCGGCCGACCCTCTTCGGTCCTGCCGACCGGTCCACCCTGCCAGACGTCCCGGTCGCAATCAGGGTATCGCCGGCCCGGCGCCGCCCCCCTGCCGTGTCCGGCGCCGGACCCCCCGCTCAGCGGCTTGCCGCGCTGAGCGCGTCGAGCTCCTCGAGCATCGCGCCGGCGCCCGTGGCCACGCAGCCGAGGGGGTCCTGCGCGATGTTGACGGCCATACCGGTCTCGATGCTGATGCGGTCCGCCAGGCCCCGCAGCAACCCGCCGCCGCCGGCCAGGAGGATCCCCTGGCGCGTGATGTCCGCCGCCAGCTCGGGCGGCGTCTGCTCGAGGGTCTCCTGCACCGCGCCCATGATCTCGGCGACCGGCGGCTCGAGCGCCTCGCGGATCTCCGCCTCGGTCAGCAGCACCTCGCGCGGCAGGCCGCTCATGAGGTCGCGGCCGCGCACCGTCGTCGTCAGGTCGGGGTCGACCGCCGCGGCCGCCCCGACCGCCAGCTTGATGCCCTCGGCGCTGCGCGTCCCGACCGCCATGCGGTGGGCCGCGCGCAGGTGGGCGGTGATGGCGTCGTCGAGGTCGTGGCCGCCGACCCGCAGCGACGTCGCCAGGACGATGCCGCCCAGGGAGATGACCGCGACCTCCGTGGTGCCGCCGCCGATGTCGACGACCATGTGCCCCACGGGATCGGCGACGGGCAGGCCCGACCCGATCGCCGCGGCCAGCGACTCCTCGATGAGGTGCACGGCGCGGGCCCCCGCGGCACGCGAGGCTTCGATCACCGCGCGCTGCTCGACGTCGGTGATGCCCGACGGGGCGCACATCACCACGCGCGGGTGGCTGAAGCGGCCCGGGACGACCTTGGCCATGAACTGGCGCAGCATCGCCTCGGTGACCTCGAAGTCGGCGATGACGCCGTGGCGCAGCGGGCGCTGCGCCGAGATCGTCGCCGGCGTGCGGCCGATCATCCGCTGCGCGTCGAGGCCGACGGCGTGCACCTCGCCGGTGCGCTCGTCGACGGCCACGACCGACGGCTCGGAGAGGACGATCCCGCGACCGCGGACGTGGACGACCGTGTTCGCGGTCCCGAGGTCGATCGCGATGTCGCCTCCGGCGCCCAGGAACCTCGGCCGCGGCCAGGCGTCACGCCGGCGCGCGCGCCGCTTCGTGGTCTGGGCCATCGCTCCACAGCGTCGCAGGTCCGCGGCCGCCGGGGATCCTGCGGGCGTGCCTACATCCGGAACACGCCGTAGCCGACGTCGTCCAGCGGCGCCCCCGCGCACGCGGCCAGGGCCTGCGCGAGCACCGTCCGGGTGTCGCGCGGATCGATGACGCCGTCGTCCCAGATGCGCGCGGTCGAGTACCACGGCCGGCCCTGGTGCTCGTACTGCTCGCGCAGCTGCGCGCCGACCTCCGGCTGGCCGACCTCGGTCATCACCGTGGCGGCCTGCTCGCCGCCCATGACGGAGATGCGGGCGTTGGGCCACATGAACAAGAAGCGCGGCGCGTACGCGCGGCCGCACATGCCGTAGTTGCCGGCGCCGAACGAGCCGCCCACGATCAGCGTCAGCTTCGGGACCCGGGCGCAGGACACCGCGGTCACGAGCTTCGCGCCGTCCTTGGCGATGCCGCCCGCCTCGTAGTCCTTGCCCACCATGAAGCCGCTGATGTTCTGGACGAAGAGCAGGGGGATGGCGCGGCGGTCGCACAGCTCGATGAAGTGCGCGCCCTTCAGCGCGCTCTCGCTGAACAGGATCCCGTTGTTGGCCAGGATCCCGACCGGGTGGCCGTCGAGGTGCGCGAAGGCGCAGACCAGGGTGGTCCCGTAGAGCTCCTTGAACTCCTGGAGCTCCCCGCCGTCCACCACGAGGCGCAGCAGCTCCCGCACGTCGTACGGCGTCCGGAAATCGGTCGGCACGACGTCGAGCAGGGCCTCGGCCTCGCCCGCCGGGGGACGCGGGACCCGTCGCTCCCACGGCTCGGGAGGCATCGGCGGCAGGCTGTCGACGATCCGGCGCACGATGTCCAGGGCGTGCTCGTCGTCCTCGGCGAGGTGATCGACGACCCCGGAGGTGCGGGCGTGCACGTCACCGCCGCCGAGCTCCTCCGCGGTCACTTCCTCCCCCGTCGCCGCCTTCACCAGCGGCGGGCCGCCCAGGAAGATCGTCCCCTGCTCCTTGACGATGACCGTCTCGTCGCTCATCGCCGGCACGTAGGCGCCGCCGGCGGTGCAGGAGCCCATCACGCAGGCGATCTGCGGGATGCCGCGCCGGGACATCGTGGCCTGGTTGAAGAAGATCCGGCCGAAGTGCTCGCGGTCGGGGAACACGTCATCCTGCATCGGCAGGAACGCGCCGCCCGAGTCGACGAGGTAGATGCACGGCAGGCGGTTGTGGAGGGCGACCTCCTGCGCGCGCAGGTGCTTCTTGACGGTGATGGGGTAGTAGGTGCCGCCCTTGACCGTGGCGTCGTTGGCCACCACGACGCAGCGCCGGCCGTGGACGACGGCGATGCCGGTGACGACGCCGGCGCCGGGCGCGGCGTCGTCGTACAGGCCGCCGGCGGCCAGCGCGGAGAGCTCCAGGAACGGGGTCCCGGGGTCGCACAGGCGCTCGACGCGCTCGCGGGCCGGGAGCTTGCCGCGCGAGACGTGGCGCTCCATGGCCTTGGCGCCACCGCCGGCACGCACGCGCTCCAGGCGCTCCTGCAGGTCGGCGATCAGCTCGAGATGGGCCTCGCGAAAGCTCATGCCGGGCCTCCGTCCTCGTGGTGGTGGACGGCGACGATCGGCTGCTTGAGCGCGACCCGGTCGCCCTCGCTGAGCGACAGCTCGTCGACCACCCCGTCCCAGGGGGCGGTGATCGACAACTCCATCTTCATCGACTCCAGCACGACGAGCACGTCGCCCTCCTTGACCTCGTCGCCGTTGGCCACGCGCACCTGCAGGACCGTGCCCGGCATCGGCGCGGCCAGCGAGTCCCCGGACACGGCGGCGCCGGTGCGGTCCCTGCGCGCTGCCAGCGCCTCCAGGTGGTGGCCGTCGCGGGCGATCCAGACGTCCTCGCCGTCGAACGCCACGACGTAGCGCCGGGCCAGCCCGTCGAGCTCGATCCGGTAGGTGCCGTCCTCGACGCGGCGCACGTCGCCCGCGCTCCAGGTGCGCTCGCCCACCACGACCTGGCCGGCATGGATGCGCACCTCGCCCGGCTCGAACGCGCGGCGCCACGGCCCGGCCGGCGTGGCCGTGCCGGCGGCGGCCAGCGCTGCCGCGGGCAGCAGGTCCTCGGGCGGCGGCACGGCGGCCTCCTCGAGGATGCGCTCCAGCAGACCGGTGTCCTGCTCGCCGGAACGCACGTCGTCGCGCTGGACGAGCGCGCGGGAGAAGGCGGCGTTCGTCGTCACGCCGAGCACCTCGAGCTCGGCCAGCGCGCGGTCGAGGCGGCGCAGCGCGGTCGCCCGGTCCTCGCCGTGGGCGATGACCTTGGCGAGCATCGGGTCGTAGGCGGTGCCGATCTCGGCGCCCTCCCGGACGCCGCTGTCGACGCGCACGCCCGGCCCGGACGGCGCGCGCCAGCGACGCACCGTGCCGATGGCGGGCAGGAAGCCCGCCGCGGGGTCCTCGGCGTAGAGGCGGGCCTCGACCGCGTGGCCCTGCGGCACCAGGTCGGGCTGGTGCAGCGCCAGCGGCTCGCCGAACGCGACGCGCAGCTGCTGCTCGACGAGGTCGACGCCGTAGACGAGCTCGGTGACGGGGTGCTCGACCTGCAGGCGCGTGTTCATCTCCAGGAAGAAGAACTCGCTGCCGTCGGACGGCGCGATGAACTCGACGGTGCCGGCGCCCTCGTAGCCGCAGGCCCGGCTCAGGGCGACGGCGGCCTCGCCCATCCGCGCCCGCAGCGGCGCGTCGACGACCGGCGACGGCGCCTCCTCGATGACCTTCTGGTGGCGGCGCTGCAGCGAGCACTCGCGCTCGCCCAGGTGCAGGACTGTGCCGTGCTGGTCGGCGAGCACCTGGACCTCGATGTGGCGCGGGCGCTCGAGGTAGCGCTCGACGATGAGGCGGTCGTCGCCGAAGGCGGCCTTGGCCTCGCGGCGCGCCGAGGCCATCGCCTCGTCGAGCTCGTCGGCGGTGCGCACGACGCGCATGCCCTTGCCGCCGCCGCCGGCGACGGCCTTGACCATCACCGGGAAGCCGCCCTCCTCCCCGGCCGGGACGACCGGGACGCCGGCCTCCTCGGCGGCGTGCTTGGCGCGCCCCTTGTCGCCCATCAGCTCGATGGCCGCCGGCGGCGGGCCGACCCACACGAGGCCGGCCTCCTGCACCGCGCGGGCGAACGCCGCGTTCTCGCTGAGGAACCCGTAGCCCGGATGCACGGCCGTCGCGCGCGTGCGCCGCGCCGCCTCGAGCACGTCCTCGATCTCCAGGTAGGAGCCGATGCGGACCGCCACGTCGGCGACGTCGGCGTGCAGCGCGCCGCGGTCGGCGTCGGTGACCACCGCCACGCTGCGCAGGCCGAGCGCGTGGACGGTCCGCGCGACCCGCACCGCGATCTCGCCGCGGTTGGCGATCAGGACGGTCACGACCGGTGCCAGTCGACGGGGCCGGCCACGAGGGTGTGGGAGCCCAGCGGGCGGCCGAGCACCTGCGCGACGTCGCGGGTGGCCGCCAGCAGCGCCTCCAGGTCGATCCCGGTCTGCACGCCCATCTCGTGCAGCATCGAGACGAGGTCCTCGGTGGCGATGTTGCCCGTGGCGCCCTTGGGCACGGGGCAGCCGCCGAGCTCGCCGAAGCTCGACTCGAAGGAGGTGCAACCCGCCTCGAGGGCGGCCAGCACGTTGGCCAGCCCCTGGCCCCGGGTGTTGTGGAAGTGGGCGGTGAGCTCGACGTCGGCGCCGAGCTGCTCGGAGGCCGCCTCGAAGAAGCGCCGGACCTGGACCGGGTTGGCCATGCCGGTCGTGTCGCCGAAGCCGACCTCGGTGGCGCCGGCGTCGACCAGGGCGCGGGCGATCTCCAGGACCCGCTCCTGGGGCACCTCGCCCTGGTAGGGGCAGCCGAACGACGTCGCGATGACCGCCAGGCGGCCCAGGCCCGCGTCGGCGGCGCGCCCCAGCACCCCGCGCAGCCCCCCCAGCGACTCGGCGATGGTGCGGTTGACGTTCTTGGCGTTGTGGGTCTCCGAGGCGCTGAGGAAGACGCTGATGGCGTCGATGCGATCCCGGATCTCCAGCGCCGCGTCGAGCCCGCGGGCGTTGGGGATGAGCACCGAGACCGCGACCTCGTCAGGGATCTCGGCCCGTTCGAGCACCTCCCGGCCGTCGGCGAGCTGCGGGATGACGTCGGCGCGCACGAACGACGTCACCTCCAGGCGCCGCAGCCCCGTGCGCGCCAGCCGCTCGACCAGCCGGACCTTGTCGTCGGTCGGGATGATCTCCGGCTCGTTCTGGAAGCCGTCGCGCGGGCCGACCTCGCGCACGTGGACGCGGTCTGGCAGCTGCATGGCTCAGGCGCCGAGCGCGCGGGCGATGACCATCTGCTGGACCTCGTCGGTGCCCTCGCCGATCGTCAGGATCTT
>DASPKC010000331.1:0-5344 GCA_035628295.1 Baekduia sp. | reverse complement strand
CGAACGGCTGCTGCAGGACTTCCGCTAGCGGTCGCGGCCGCCGCCGTTCCAGGTGGTGTAGCTGATCCGCATGGAGCGCTGCGGACCGAAGCCGTCGATGGTCAGCTCGCCGATGCGCCCGTCGCCGGTGCGGAAGCAGATGTTGGTCCCGTTGTTCAGGCGCCCGGTGGTGATCCGATCCGTGCGCAGGTCGGCCTCGCGGCAGCCCTGGAAGCCCCGGCGCACGCCGCCGCCCCAGGAGATGCGCGTGCCGTTGATCGGCTCGAGGTAGGCCTCGACCTCACTGACGCGGTGGTACCACAGGTCCGCCCCGCCGCCGCCGACGCGCCCGCTGTCCAGATCGACCTGGAAGCTGGAGCGCAGCTCGAACGAGCCTTCACTGAACACGCCGCCCGGACGGCCGCCGCCCGGACCGCCGGGGCCGCCCGGCGGGAAGGGGCCCGGGTTCGGGAAGCGCTCGCGGCGGCAGTCGAAGCCGCGGCGGGTGGGCGTGCAGTTACGCCGGCGCGGCTCCAGCCGCATGATCTGGCCGGCCGGGCCGTAGCGGCACACGAGGGTGCGGCGTCCGCCGATGGTCTGCACCTCCGTGCCGCTCAGGTTCTCGACGACGGGCGTGTTCCACCAGCCCTCGGGCAGGGGATTGGTGATCTCCCGCCGCACCTGGGTCAGCGGGCACTCGATGTCGGTGCGGCCGCGGCGCTCGAAGTCGTCGCGCTCGTCCCAGCGGTCGTCGGGCATGCGGTCGCCGCGCCACTCGCGCCGGTCTTCCGGCTGGGCCTCGGTCATGGACGGGATCGCCTGCATGGTGAGGCCGGCCAGAGCGGCGGCCGCGGCGACGGTGGTCAGTTTGCGCATGGGTGCGTCTCCCTCGTTCGTAAGTAGAAGGGATAGCACGGGTATCCGGTTGCGTGTGCGAAACTAGAGCGCACGCGTGCGAAGGTGGGCGGGCAGGCCGCGCGATGCGGTGCCAAGCGCGCTGCTGAAGGACTCCCACTAGAGCCGCGCCGCCAGCGAGGGCGGCAGGGCAGCGGCGCGCCCGCCCTGCACCAGGCCGACGAACAGGCCCAGCGCGACCCCGACCCCGACGGCGAGCGCCCCCACCTCCGGCTCCGCCGCGAAGGGCCAGCGCCAGAACCGCGCGGACAGGGCGGCGGCACCCAGACCGCAGGTCAGCCCTGCGATTCCCGCGATCAGCCCGACGATCAGCATCTCGAGCGCCAGCTGCAGGCGGATATGCCCCCCGGTCGCGCCCATGGCCATTCGCAAGGCGATCTCACGCCGGCGTTGGACGACGGAGGCCGAGGCCATGGCGGCGAACCCCAGGAGGCTCGCGACCAGCGTCAAGCCGGTCACCGCCAGCAACATGCGCGTGACCAGGTCCCGCTGCTCGACCTGCTGCGAGAGGCTGGCGGCGGGGTCGCCGTACGCGAAGGGCGAGGGGCGCGACAGGGGAACTCCGCGCAGGCGGCGCAGCACTAGGTCGGCGCCCATCTCCGCCGTCTGCATGTCGGTTCCAGGCCGCATGAAGAGGGTGATCCAGTCGGCTTCGGCCGAGGCGCGATCCGGCTGCCGTGCGAAGTAGCGGGACGCCGCCAAGAAGGGGGCGACGACGGCGTTGCGGAACCGGGTCGCCGGCCGCGAGCGCGGCTCGCCGAGAACGCCCACCACCTCGCAGGAGACGCCCTGGACCGAAAGCCGGGCCCCGACCCGTCCCGCGGGGCCCAGGGCCTGGCCCAGGTCCGCGCCGACTAGGCAGGCCCGGCGATCGCCACCCAACTCCTCGCTAGTCAGCGAGCGGCCCTGAGCGACCGGCGTGTCGAGCTCGTCGCTGTACCGGCCGGTGACGCCGAAGACGTCGAACTGGATCGTTTCGCCCCTCACGTAGGCCTGCGAGCGCCCTTGGACCCAGGCCGCGGTCGCCTCGACGCCAGGGACCTCGCGCGCCAGCGCCTGCGCCTCCGACAGCCTCGGCGGACCATGCCTGTCCCGGACGAAGGCATTCTCCCTCACTACCAGGGCCCGCGCGTACGATCCAAAGGCGAGGCGGTCGATCTCGGCGGCGAAGCCCGCGACGACCGAGGCGGTGAACACGACGGCGGTGACACCGGCGGCGAGGATAATGACTAGGGCAGCGCTGCGCGCCGGACGCGCCCCGAACGCCCAGCAGGCCGACGCCAGGACGTGGCCGATGCCCCTCACGGATGTGTCTCCACGACCCGACCGAAGCTGAGGGTGATACGATGGTTCGCTCGGGCGATCAGGCCCGGCTCGTGGCTCGCGCAGACGACCGCGGCGCCGGCTGCGGCCCGTTCGACGAGGAGGTCTGAGACCAGCCGCGCGTTCTCCGCGTCGAGGGAGGCGGTCGGCTCGTCGCACACCAGGATCGGCGCCGCGGCGACCACGGCCCGGGCAAACCCGACGCGCTGCCGCTCGCCGCCCGAGAGCTCGTCGATCAGGCTTGTGGCCCTCGCGAGGAGGCCGACGCGCTCGAGCGCGGCTCCCACCCGCCCTACCCGCTCCCGGGCCGAGGCGCCACGGTAGGCCAGCGGAAGGCCGACGTTGTCTGCGACGGTCATGCGCTCGATAAGCCCGCCGTCCTGGAACAGGAACCCGATGTGGTCGCGGCGGAACATCGCCGCCCGCTGCGCCTCGAAACTGGTGACGTCGGTTCCGGCGACTACGAGGCGCCCTGCGTCGGGCCGATCGAGCAGGCCGACGAGGTTCAGCAGGGTGGACTTGCCGCAACCCGAAGGGCCGACCACGGCCGTCAGCGCTGCCCAAGGCGCGGTAAAGTCGACGTCCTCAAGCGCGGTCACTTCGGCCGCGCGCGCCGGAAAGCGTCTCGTGAGCCGCAGGGCGCTGACGGCGAGGTCCCCGGCCGGGACCCGAGGCCTACCGGCTGGCTTCGGATACGATGACACGGTCGCCGGCCTTCAACCCGTCGAGTACCTGGAAATGGTCACGGCTCTGCGCGCCAACACGGATCTCGCGCCGTACCCAGCGCCCGTCGCGCTCGACGAACACGCGCCGACGGCCGCTCGCGAACAGCACCCCCATCTCGGCGGCGTTGTAGAGTTCCGGCGACGTCAGCCCTCGGGCGACGAGGTCGCGCTTGAGCCGAGCAGGCGGGTCGAAGACGTAGTCGCGCGGCGTGAAGTAGAGGGCGGCGATTGGCGCTCGCAGGACCTGCCGCGTCTCCGACTGTACGAATTCGATGGAAGCCGTCATGCCGGGGAGCAGGCGCCCATCGCCGTTGTCCACCTCGATACGGACAGGATAGGCCACGAAGGCGCCGTCTTGAATCGGCTGGCGAAGGATGGCGGCGACGCGCCCCACGAAGGTCACCCCCGGATGGGCCTCGATCGCGAAGGTGACTCGCATGTCTTGGCTGACGCGAGCGATGTCGGCCTCGGGCACCTCGGCCTCCAAGGTCATGGCGCCCATGGTGTCGGCGACGACGTACATCGGCCTCGCGTCAGTCGGCGACACGGTCTCGCCCACCGCGACCGTGCCCGAGAGCACCACCCCTGAGATGGGCGAGCGGACCAGCCGCACAGACACGCCCTGCCGGGCGCGGTCGAAGCGGGCTTCGGCCGCCCTGAGCTCGGCCTCGGAGCGGCGCACGGCGGCGGCGGCGGCCGCGGCTTGGGCGCGCAGGGCCTCGACGGAGGCCTGGCTGTACAGTCCCCTGGCGACGAGCTTCTCGCGATTGGCTAGGGCCCGCAAGCTCTCGGCCTCGATGACGCGAGTCTCGGCGAGCGCGGCGGCGCGGGCCTCGCGGTCGGCGCGCGCCTCGCGGACATCTACCGCGGCGTCGGCCGTCGCAATTCGGGCCAGGGGATCGCCGGCGCGGACCACGGCGTTCGGCTCGACCAGCACGGCCTCGACGCGACCGGTCGCCACCGCGCGTACCTCGACGCTGGTCTTGGGTTTTAGGCGGCCGACGGCAGGCACGACGTCCCGGATGTCGCCGACGGCGACCGGTTCGCTCTGGTATTCGACTCGCTCTCGGTCGCCGCAGCCGCCCAGCAGGGCTGCTGCGGCCAATAAGGTCATGACGCGCCTAGCGGCGGCGTTCTGCATCCTAGCCCCGCCGCTTCTCGACCTTCACCACGACGATCTCGCCTCCGATCCCCTCGAGTTCGCGAAGCGACCACCCCGTTTCGGCGCCGACATAGTGGGTCGAGGTGTTGCGCACAACGGTGTCCTGGGGCGGGTTGCCCGGTCGGTAGGACCGGTTGAAGACCGTAACGCGATAGACCCGCACCGGCTCAACCCGGGTGCCGACCAGCATCTCGCCGCACCCCGTAAGCTCGACCTCGTAATCGTCCCGTACCCGGCGGGAGCGACCGCCGTAGGCCGTGCGCTCCTGCACCGGCAGCCGGACGCTGCGGCCGACTGATAGTCCGGCTATGGCCGCCTCGAAGCCGGGTTCGAAGCTGACGACCCGTTCGCCCTCGCCGGTCACCCCGGCCGGCAGGAAGCCAAGAGCGATGCGACGGTTGAAGGGGTCGGTCGCCTTGCGGCCATCGGAGAAGGCCCGGTGCGTCGAGAGTTCGAGCAAGGGACCCTCGGACTTGACCACCGTGGAAGTGAGGGTCGAGCCCTTCGTGCCGTCCGGGTAGACGATCCGGCTGGTGATCAAGCTGCCTGTCGGTAGCCCTCGGTAGGCGCGCGCGGGCGGGCAGTCGGGGGTGGGCCGGAACCAGTCCGTCTTGCCGGGCGAGGCCGACTCCGCGGAAGGCGACGGCGGCGCGGGGTTGGCCGGGCGATCGCACCCGGCGGCCGTCAGAACACCCAGTAGAGCGATCCCGGCGCCCCGCCGCATCACACTTCGTGCGGCGGACGTGTGCAGGAATCTGTGCAGGCGAAGTTGCACCCGCTCATGCACGCGTCGAGTTGGCTGCCGCCGGACCCGTAGGTGCGAACGCACTGGCCGCCGCACCGACCCATGCAAGTTTCCCAGCAGCCGGCGAAGGCGACGGAGGCCTGCGAAAGAAGCGCTAGGGCGCTGAGGGTGCCCACCGTGAAGGATTTCCAGCCGAGACTCATCGTGCCCTCCCCTATAGGTTGCGCTCGAACCTTGCCTGCATGAAGTGTACTCGTCAAGGTAGCAGCGTCGTTCGTGGCGCCATTCAGATGCCGGGTGGGCGTGGGGTGTGGGCTGCGGCTTCCGTCCCGCAACGGAAGGCTACCGATGACTCACGCCCTCTGCTGACTGATCGGCCCAAGAACGGCCGCGCACACTCTGGCCGCGAGGTCATTCGCTCCAGGAACCGAGTGCGCGTCGGCCAGCCGGCCGCCGTCCTCCTGCGCCGGGCAGCGCAGGCTGATGGTCTGGTGC
>DASPKC010000330.1:0-4791 GCA_035628295.1 Baekduia sp. | reverse complement strand
CGCCGCGACCTCGAGGGGCTGGTCGCCGCCTCGGCCGACGTGCTGGGCGTCATCGGCGACGAGGACGGGCTCGTGCGCACCGCCATCACGGCGGGCGACGACGTCCTGGACCTGACCGGCCGCCGAGCCCGCGGGGTCCGGGCCACGGTGCGCGCCCTGCCTCCGTTCCTGCGCCAGCTGCGCGCCACCTCGCGCACGGTGGCGGACGCCAGCCCCGACCTGCGGCGCGCGATCCGGGCGCTCGAGCCCGTGGCGCCCGAGGCGCAGCCCGCCCTCGCCGCGATCCGGCGCGCCGCGCCCGAGTTCCGGGAGCTGTTCCGGGCCCTGCCCGGCACGGTCGCCGCCGGGCGCGCCGGCCTGCCCGCGCTGACCGCGATGCTGCGCCCGACCCGCGACGCCCTGCGCGAGTTCCACCCCACCTCCCGCGAGCTCATCCCGCTGATGCAGCTCATCGCCGTCAACCCGGAGGGCCCCGCCGCCTCGTTCGCCAACGTCGCGGCGCTGGTCAACGGCGTCATGGTCGGCCCCGGCGGCCTCGTGCAGCACTACGCCAAGGGCCTGCCCACGGTGTGGAACGAGACCATCGGCGGCTGGAAGACCCGTCTGCCGACGAACATCCTCAACCCGTACGTCAAGCCCGACGGGCTGCGCGACATCGAGCGCCACGGCTACGTCAAGGCGTTCGACTGCCGCAACACCGACAACCCGGGCTACCTGCCGTCGACGGGCAACGGGTCTCCGCCGTGCGTCCTGCAGGGCCCGTGGACGTTCAACGGCGTCGAGGCGTTCTACCCGCGCCTGCAGCAGTCGCCGCCGTGATCCGGGGGTGCTCAGCCCGCGAGCACGATCTCGCCGGTCTGCAGCGCGAACCGGGCGCCGATCCGCACGACGTCGTCGCGCGCCAGGTCCGAGCCGCCTTCGGCGAAGTCGGCGACGACCTGCAGCACGCCCCCGACGGTCAGCGCGGCGGCCAGCGGCATCCGGGCGGCGTGCTCGGCGGCCTGCGGCCAGATCACGTGGCCGTGCTCGACCATCAGCTCGGTCATGCGCTCGGCCACCAGCGCGCGCAGGCGCAGCACGACCTCGTCGTGGCGGCGGGCCATCCAGCCGCGGCGGGGGTCGGCCTCGATCTGGTCGAGCATCGCGGCGACCGCCACCCGCGCGCGCTCCTCGGGCCCGCCCTCGGCCTCCAGCGCCGCGGCCAGGATCGCACCGCAGACGGCGTCGGCCTCGGTCCGCACGATGGCGGCCACGAGCGCCTCGCGGTTCTCGAAGTGCTCGTAGAAGTAGCGCGCCGTGAGCCGCGCGCCCTGGCAGACGGCGGTGACCGTCAGCGCGTCCGGCCCGCGCTCGGCCAGCAGCGTGTAGCCCGCGTCCATGAGCCGCCGGCGCCGCTCGGCGCGCCGGTCGGCGGCGGGGATGCCGGCATAGCCGCGGGTCGAAGCCACAGCTCCATCTTGGCACGACTTGCAAAAGTGACAAGGACTTTGTCAGAATGTTCGCCATGGCCGTCATGACGACCGCACCGCCTCTGCCGCCCGGGCCCGCCGGTCTGCCGCTGGTGGGCGTCGCCCCCCAGATCGCGCGCGACCCGTACGGCGGGTTCCAGCGCCTGGCCCGCCAGCACGGCGACGTCGTCTCGGTGCCGGTCCCCGGCATGCGGCTGGTGCTCGTCAGCCACCCCGACTACGTCCGCCACATCACCAACACCCACCAGGCGCGCTACCCGAAGCCCGAGCTGTTCCGCGACGCGCTGTGGCGCGAGGGGCCGCGCTTCCACGGCATGGCCAACGGCGAGGAGTGGCGCCGGGTCCGGCGGATGCTCAACCCCAAGTTCACCGTGAAGGGCCTGGCCCCGCTGCACGGGCTCATCCTCGACGCCATCGAGGAGCGCGTCGCCGGCTGGGAGGCCGCGGCCCGGCGCGGCGAGCAGCTGGACCTGCAGCACGAGCTGTCGCTCGTGACCATGGCGGTGCTGCTGCGCTCGATGTTCTCCCGCCCGGCGCCCGAGGCGGAGCTGCGCCGCCTCGCGCACGCCTTCGAGCGGGTCATGCGCGGCATGGCGTTGACCATGGCCACGACGCCGCTGCCCCGGTGGCTGCCGCGCCCGCACGACCGCTGGTACGACGCCGCCAAGGACGAGGTCTTTGCCTACATCGATGCGATGGTGGCCGAGCGGCGCAGCGGCGCGAGCGCGGGCACCGAGGGCGACCTGCTGAGCCTCGTGCTCGAAAGCGAGTTCGAGGACGGCGACCGGCTGGACGACGAGCACGTCCGCCGCGAGCTGCTCGGCCTGATCTTCGGCGGCTACGAGACGACGGCTGCCGTCATGTCCTGGGTGCTGGCGCGCCTGCCGTTCGCGCCGGAGGCCCGCGAGCGCGCCTACGCCGAGGTGGACGCGCTCGGCGGCGGGCGCCTGGCGGACGACGACCTCGAGCGGCTGCCGTGGGTGCGCGCGTGCTTCGACGAGGCCCAGCGCCTGCAGGGCTTCGTGCTCAACGCGCGCGAGGCCGCCGAGGACGACGAGATCGGCGGCTACCACGTCCCCGCGGGCACGACCGTCGCGTTCTCCGGGCAGACGCTGCACCGCGACCCGCGGTGGTGGCGCGACCCCGACCGCTTCGACCCCTCGCGGTTCCTGGAGGACGAGATCAACCCCTACGCGTTCGTGCCGTTCGGCATGGGGCCGCGCCGCTGCCTCGGGTTCCGGATGGCCTACGTCGTGGGGCTGTGGACGCTGGCGGAGACCTTCCGCCGCTACCGCTTCGAGGTCCCGGCCGGCTGGACGCCGCAGCCGAAGTTCGTCTTCTCCACCACCGTCAAGGGCGGGGTGCCCGCCACCCTGCGGCTGCGGGCGGGGGCGGCGTGATGCAGGACACCGGCTTCCTGGACCCCGCCGGCCCGCTCACCGGCGCCGACCACACGGTGTTCTGGCTGTTCGCCGCCGCGACGATGGTGATGGTCGCCGCGGCGGTGGTCCTGGCGGTCCGCGAGACGCTGCGCACCCGCTCCGTCCTGCCCGTCGTCGTCTTCGCCAGCGCCACGCTGTGGCTGCCCAACGAGCCCTTCATCGACACGATCCTGGGCTTCCAGTACGCGGCCGACGCCCCCGCCACGCTGTTCACACTCGCCGGCCGGGAGATCCCCATCAGCGCGCTGGGCATCGGCGCGATGTTCTTCCTCTTCACCTGGTGGATCCACCAGCTGCTGGTGCGCGGCACCCCGACGCGCACGATCGTCGTGGTGGCGGTGGTGGCGGGCGTCATCGACTGGCCGCTGGAGTGGATGGCGATCCACTGGGACGTCTTCGAGTACTACGGCGACAACCCGTCCCGGATCCTGGGCCTGCCGGTCACGAGCATGGTCCAGAACTGCTTCCTGTACGTGTTCATGGCGTGCGTGCTGGCGCTGTGCGCGCCGTACCTGCGCGGCTGGCGGGCGCTGCTGTTCCTGCCGGTCCTGCCCGGCTGCTACTACGCCATGGCGCTGCTGTGCACCTGGCCCGCGTACCTGGCGCTGCACGGCGGCGCGGGCAAGCCGCTCTTCCTCGTGCTCGCCGGCGTGGCCGCGATCCTCAACGCCGCGATCCCGCTGGCGCTGCTGGGCATCGTCCGCGAGCGCCGCGCCGCCGCGCCGGCCGCCACCCCCGAGCCGCCGGTCCTGCAGACCGCCTGAGCCGTGCGCGAGGAGAAGGTCACCTTCTGCCGGATCTGCGAGCCGTGCTGCGGGCTGGTGGCGACCGTCGAGGACGGCGCGGTCACGAAGCTGCGCCCTGACAAGGACCATCCGATCACCAGGGGCTTCGCCTGCCCGAAGGGCATCGCGATGACCGCGGTGCAGGACGACCCGGACCGGGTGCTGCGCCCGCTGCGCCGGCGCCCGGACGGCTCGGGCTTCGACGAGGTCGGCTGGCCGGAGGCGCTGGCGGAGATCGGCCGGCGGCTGCGCGCCGTGCGCGACGCGCACGGCAGCGGCGCGATCGGCGCCTACCTGGGCAACCCGTCGGCGTTCTCCTCCTCGCACCTCATCTGGTTCAAGGGGTTCATGGATGCCCTGGGGACGCGCCACTTCTACTCCGCGTCCTCGCAGGACACCTCGAGCCGGTTCGTGGCGTCCAAGCTGCTGTACGGGTCGCCGCTGACCGTCCCGGTGCCCGACCTGCTGCGCACCGACCTCGTCCTGGTGGTGGGGGCCAATCCCGTCGTCTCGCATGGCTCGCTCATCGCCGGCGGCAACATCCGCGAGGAGCTCCACGGTGTGGTGCGCCGCGGCGGCCGCGTCGTCGTCGTCGACCCGCGCCGCACCGAGACCGCCCGCCTCTTCGAGCACGTCGCGGTCCGCCCGGGAGCCGACGTCTGGCTGCTGCTCTCGCTGCTGCAGGTCATCCTCGGCGAGGGCCTGCAGGACGACGACGCCCTGCGCCGGCAGACGGCCGGCGTCGAGGAGCTGCGCGAGCTGGTCGCCCCCTTCCCCCCGGAGGCGACGGCCGAGCCCTCCGGGGTGCCGGCAGCGACGGCGCGCGCGCTCGCGCGCGACCTGGCGGCGGCCCGGGCGGCCGCGGTGTACGGGCGGGTCGGGGCCTGCACCGGGCCGTTCGCGACGCTGGTCAACGTCCTGCTCGACACGCTCAACGTGGTCACGGGCAACCTCGACCGGCCCGGCGGCGCGGTCCTGCCCGTGCCGCCGATCGACACGTACGGCCCGGCCGTCAAGCGGGGCCTGGACTCCTACGACACGTTCCGCTCACGCGTCGGCGGCTACCCGGAGGTCCTGGGCTCCCTGCCCGCCGGC
>DASPKC010000329.1:0-5199 GCA_035628295.1 Baekduia sp. | reverse complement strand
GCGTCGGTCGACTACACCGTCACGGTGGCGTTCCCCACGGGCGGCGTCCTGCGGCGCGGTCCCGAGGTGCGCACCCAGGTGGTCCGCACGGAACTGCTCGACCTGCCCGCCACCGCCGAGTCGCGCTTCCGGGCGGGCGGCACCGTGCGTGACGCCGCGGGCGACGCCGTGGCCGACGCCTGGGTGGTCCTGGACAGCGGCGCCTGGGCGGGCAGCGACAGCTCCGGGCGGTTCACGTTCACCGATCTGCCGCCCGGCCGCCACCGCTGCCACGCGCGCGCGCCGGACGGCTCCGAGGCGGCAGGCGACCTCGTCGTGCCGGGTCCGGGCGCCGACCTGGTCGTCGGCGATCGTCCCGGCTGAGCGTCTGCCCGAAGGTCTGCCCGAAGCGCTCTGGCGGCAACGGGCGTGCCCGGAGGAGATTGCGCGCAGATGGTCCTTGGCGCCTCTTCGCCCCCTCGGGTCCTGCTCGGGCACCTCCATCCCCTGACCGGGGTGGGCATCCGCGAGCTGGCGGCCGAGCGCGGCGCGGCCGTGGTCGGCGAGCAGGCCGACCGCGACGAGGTCGTCCGCGTGGCGGCCCGCCTCCAGCCCGACGTCGTCGTCCTGCCGCTCGACGGCGTGGACAGCCGGCTGGTGGCGGCGCGCGTGCGCACCGCGGCACCGGCCGCCCGGGTGGTGCTGTGGGGTCGCGACGAACGGGTCATCGAGACGCAGGACCAGTGCTCGGCCATCCGCAGGCGGATCGTGTCACGCGCCGCGGAGGCGCTGATGGGCGAGCTCGGCAGGCAGTCCAGAAGGTCACCGATCCAGGGAGCGCGATGCCCAGTTACCTGACCCCCGGCGTCTACGTCGAGGAGATTCCGGCCCAGTCCAAGCCGATCGAAGGGGTCGCCACCGCGGTTGCCGCGTTCGTCGGCCTGGCGCCGGGCGGCCCGGTCAACACCCCGGTGCAGGTCTCCAACTGGGCGCAGTTCACGCGGGTCTTCGGCGACGTGGACAACCCCGACAACGGCCCGTTCATGGAGGGCGCCTTCCTCGCGCACTCCGTCTACGGCTACTTCCACAACGGCGGCGGGCTGTGCTGGGTCGTGCGCGTCGGCAGTGAGGACGGTGGCCCGGCCGCCGTCGCCGCCTTGCCGCCCGCGGGGGCGGCTGCCGCCGATGGCGTGGAGGCCCTGCGGGCCATCGCGCAGCGGGGCGTGACGGGCCCCGTGACGGTCGAGCTCAGCGAGGAGCCGCCGCCGGAGAAGGGCGACGGCGACGCCAAGAAGGACGGCGGCCCCACGTACCGGATCGTGATCACCGCCGGCTCGGAGCGCGAGGAGTTCGACGGCCTCACGCTCAAGAAGGGACGCACGAACCTGGCCACGAAGGTCAACGCCGCCTCCAAGCTCATCAAGCTCGAGGAGACCGGCGCGGCGCTGCCCGAGGCGCAGCGCGTCCCGGCCACCGGCACCTACGAGCTGGCGGCGCCGGCCATCGCGGCCGACGAGCTCTCCGCCGACGACTTCGAGGGCGACGTCGGGCGGCGCCGCGGTATGGGCGCCCTGGCCGCCGTGGACGAGATCACGATGGTCTGCATGCCCGACGTGATGACGCTGCGCAACGGCGACGACGCGATGGTCCGCGACCTGCAGGGCAAGATGATCGCGCACTGCGAGAACGCCAAGGACCGCATGGCGATCCTCGACGCGCCGCCGGACCTGGCGGCCAGCGAGGTCCTCGACTGGCGGATGGACACGGCCGGCTACGACTCGAAGTTCGCGGCGATGTACTACCCGTGGCTCGAGGTGATGGACCCGATCACCAAGCGACCGATCCTCGTGCCACCGAGCGGGCACATGGCCGGCGTGTGGGCCCGCACCGACGGCACGCGTGGCGTCCACAAGGCGCCCGCCAACGAGGTCGTCCTCGGCGCCAACGGCCTCGGCTACCAGGTGACGCACGAGGAGCAGGGCAACCTCAACCGCAACGGGGTCAACTGCATCCGCGCCTTCCGCGGCCGCGGGATCCGTGTGTGGGGCGCCCGGACGATGTCGAGCGACCCGGAGTGGCGCTACCTCAACGTCCGCCGGCTGTTCAACTTCATCTCCGAGTCGATCATCGAAGGCACGCAGTGGGCGGTCTTCGAGCCCAACGACGAGCGCCTCTGGATCGCCCTGCGCGTCTCGACGTCGAACTTCCTGACGCGGGTGTGGCGTGACGGCGCGTTGTTCGGCGCCACGCCGTCGGAGGCGTTCTTCGTCCGCTGCGACGCGGAGACGAACCCGCCCGACCTCGTCGAGGCGGGGCAGGTGACGATCCAGGTCGGCATCGCGCCCGTGAAGCCCGCCGAGTTCGTCGTCTTCCAGATCAGCCAGTTCCAGCCCGGTGCCGACGCGGCGTAGCCGTAGCGGCCCCACGTCCGAGGAGCGCATATGACGCCCGTAGGTGAAGACCCCGATGTCCGCGGCAACTACTACTTCATGCTCACGCTCGGCGGTGCCGAGGTCGCGGGGTACTTCCGCGAGTGCTCCGGCTTCTCGAGCGAGCACGACGTCGTCGAGCAGCGCAGTGCCGATGCGAAGGGCCAGCCGCAGGTCTACAAGATGCCCGGCCAGATGAAGTGGTCGAACATCACGCTCAAGCGCGGCGTCGACAACAAGGCCGAGCTGTGGCAGTGGCGCAAGCTGGTGATCGACGGCAAGGTGACCGAGGCCCGCAAGGACGGGACCATCCAGCTCATCGACTTCGCCGGCTCGCCCGTCGTCACGTTCAAGTTCGTCAAGGCGTGGCCGTGCAAGTACACGGCCCCGGGCGTCAACGCGAGCTCCAACGAGGTCCTCGTCGAGGAGATCGAGATCGCCCACGAGGGCTGGGAGCGGGTGTAGCCCCTGATGGCGGCGACGGCCACGCTGCAGACGGAGTTCGCGTTCACGCTGCCGCGCGGCCTCGTCGCCCCCGACGGGCAGGTGCATCGGGAGGGCGTCATGCGACTGGCCACGGCGCGCGACGAGATCGAGCCGCTGCGCGACGCGTCGGTGCGCCAGAACGAGGCCCGCCTCACGGTGTTGCTGCTGGCGCGGGTGGTCGTGCGCATCGGTGACATCGAGGAGGTGACGCCCGAGCTCGTCGAGGGCCTGTTCGCTGCCGACTTCGACCACCTCCAGCGGCTCTACGAACGGCTGAACACCAGCCAGGACACCGTCGGGGTCGTGTCCTGCCCGGAATGCCGGCACGAGTTCGAGGTCGACCTGAGCGCCATAGAGGACGGCCACCCGGGATGACACGGCCATCTCCGCCCCAGCTGTTCGCGGAGATGGCCGGCCTCGCCCATCACTTCCACTGGCCGCTGGACACCCTGCTGGACCTCGAGCACGCTGACCGCCGGCGCTTCCTGCTCGAGGCCGGGGCGCTGGAGCAGGCGTGATGGCCGACGAGTCGCACGACCGGCCCCTGCCCGGGGTCCTCATGCCGCTCGGCCGCCGGATCCTGAGCCGGCGGCTGCCCGGCGCGCGTGTCGACGGCACGCTGGGCGCCGCGGTGGCCGAGCGGCGGCGGCCCAAGCGCCTGGCGTCCGTCATGCGACTCGTCTCGGCCGGCGCGGCGCCGCCGGCCCCGGCCGCGCCCGCACGCCAGGCCGGCCCGCAGCCCGCTGATGCCGCGGCGGCGGTGCCGCCGGCCGAGGCGAGCGCGTCCGCCGCCATCCCGCAGGAGCTCGAGGGGATGAGCGCGGGCGCCGCCGCGTGGCTCTTCGGCGACACCAGCTTCCACGACACCGGCTTCCTGCCGATGATGCCGGGGATGGACCCGCCGGGCGGCGGCGCGGAGAGCTCGCGGGCGGCGAGCCGGCCGGCGGCGGCAGGTCGTTCGCGTCTGGCGCGCCAGCCGTCGAAGGGCAGGGTTCCGCGCGCCCGCATCGAGGAGGGCCTCCCGGCGCGCGGCCGCGCTGCGGGCGATGCGCCGGGACCGGTGCCCGCGCCGCCCGCCGCGGAGCGCAGCGACACCACCGCGCGGGGCCCTGCGCCGGCCACGCCGGACGAAGGCCCCGCGGGATCGACCGCCTCGCAGCCGCAGTCGCGCGGGGCCGCGGCCGCGGCCCCGTCGGCAGCGGCGACCGCAGCGGGCGGCGGGCCGCGCCGCCGGCTCTCCCGCCGGCCCGTGCCCACCGCCGACCCCGTGCCTGAGACTCGGGTGGCACCGGACCCCGATCCGGCCGAGGGCTTGGGGGGAGTGCCCTCCCTGGCGCCTGAGGGCTCCGGGACCCGTGATGCCGCCGCGCGCGGGTCCGGGCCCGCGCCCGCGGCGCCGACGACGCAGGCAAGCGAGAACGCCGTGGCGAGCCGCGCCCCGTCGGACGCCGGCGGGACGGCTCGGCAGACCCCGGCCGCCGCCGTCCCCGCGCGGAGTGGGCGGCGTGCGCCGTCTCCGGTGCGGCGCGCGACCCCGGCACGGACGGAGGGCGCTGAGGCAGCCGGACGCGCCGCCCCGCGGCGCATCGCGCGCGCCACGGGGCCGCGAGCCGCCACGACCCCGGACGCCGTTGCGCTGCAGCCGTCCCCGGGAGGTGTCGAAGGCGACCGGCCGGACGGCGACAGCCCCAGGGACGCGCCCCCGGCGACGCCGCGTGAGGACGTTGCCGGTGCGCGCGCGGCTCCTGACGCCCCGCAGGTGCCGCCTGCCGCGGAGGGCCCCGCTCCGGTGCAGGTTCCGCCTCCGGACGGCGGCGGGACCACAGCGTCGCCCGCGACCGGTGCGAGCACCGCGGGCAGCGAGACGGCCCCGGCACCGGCACCGGCCGCCGCCGCTCCGGGCGCGGTCGCGGGGGCGGCGCCGCCATCGGCAGGCAGGTCCGTCGCCGCGCAGACGGCACGACCGCGAAGCCGGGCAAACCCCGCTGTCGCATCCGACGGCGCGACGGACGCACCCGCGGGCGCCGCCGCGGCACCCGCGACCCGCCGCGTGCGTCGCAGCCCCGGTCCCGACGCGAGCCCGCGCGCGAAGCCCTCGCCGGCCGGCAGTGGCGGCGGTGCCGACGCGCCGACCGCCGACGCCCCGCCAGCGGGACGGCCGCCCGCCGCCCGGGCGCCGCAGGCAGCGCGGGACACCGCGGCCGGTTCGGGGCCCGGGCCTGCGACGCCGCCGGCGCACGCACTGTTGCGGGCACCCGCCCCGTCGCCGGCGGCTGCACCGTCGCCGGCCCCAGCGGCCGCGCCG
>DASPKC010000328.1:0-2747 GCA_035628295.1 Baekduia sp. | reverse complement strand
CCCGCAGCGACGTGAGCCGCACCGAGGAGGAGGTCCTCGCCCAGATCGAGCGGCGGCGCCGGCGCGGCCGCCACAAGCTGCTGGACACGCACATCACGCTGGCCCACGGCGCGGGCGGCACGTCGTCGCACGCGCTGATCTCGGCCGTCTTCGAGCCGGCGGTGCGCAACGAGGCCCTCGCGCCCCTGGCCGACGCCGCGGTCCTCGCCGCCACCGGCGACGCGCGTCTGGCGTTCACGACCGACGCGTCCGTCGTGCGCCCGCTGGTCTTCCCCGGCGGCGACATCGCCGAGCTCGCCGTCAACGGGACGGTCAACGACCTCGCGATGCTCGGCGCACGGCCCCTCGCCCTGTCCGCGGCGTGGGTGCTCGAGGAGGGGTTCCCGGTCGCCGACCTCGAGCGGCTGGCCGCATCGATGGGCGAGGCGGCGCGCGCCGCCGGCGTCCCGCTGGTCACCGGCGACACGAAGGTCGTGGAGCGCGGCAAGGCCGACGGCGCCTACATCGTCACCACCGGCGTGGGGGCGATCGCCCCGGGCGTCGACCTGGGCGCCCAGCACATCCGTCCCGGCGACCGCGTCCTCGTCTCGGGTCCGCTCGGCGATCACGGGATGGCGATCATGGTCGCGCGGGGCGAGCTCGACCTCGAGACGGACCTGGCCAGCGATACCGCGCCGCTGCACGAGCTCGTCGCGGCCCTGCTGGCGGCCGGCGGCGGCGTGCGCTGCCTGCGCGACCCCACCCGCGGTGGCCTGGCCACCGTGCTCAACGAGCTCGCGATGGCCGCCGAGGTCGGCGTCGTGCTCGACGAGGCGGCCGTGCCGGTGCGCCCGGAGGTCAACGGGGCGTGCGAGATCCTCGGGATCGACCCGCTCTACGTCGCCTGCGAGGGCAAGCTCGTGGCGGTCGTCGCTCCCGAGGCGGTCGACGCGGCGCTGGCGGCGCTGCGCGCGCACCCGCTGGGTGCGCAGGCGGCGGTGGTGGGCGAGGTGCGCGAGGAGCCGCCCGGCATGGTGCTCCTCGACACCGCCTTCGGCGGCAGCCGCGTCGTGGACATGCTGGCCGGCGATCCGCTGCCGCGGATCTGCTGACCGGCGGTCAGGCCGACGCCGCGGCGCGCTCCCGGCGCGCGAGCCACACCGCGAAGCCCAGGACCGCCAGACCGCAGGCGATGTCGGCGACGATGTGCGTCTGGCGCCACCACGGCATGTCGGTGGCGCCCTCGACCGTGTAGTGCCCGAACCCGACGAGCCCGCTCATCGAGTACACGGCGAGGCAGCCCGCCGCGGCGGCCAGGCGGCCGCGCGCCAGCAGGACGACGGCGGCGGCCGCGAAGGCGGTGAAGGCGAACCACGAGGCGGCGATGACGCCGCGCGACGGTGCCGGACCGGACGTGGGGTCCGGGTAGTCGGCGAAGTTCGCGACGTTGTCGACGTAGTGCACGATCGACACGAGCACCGCGACGGCCAGCAGCGCGTGCAGGGCGCGCCGCGCGCGGTCGAGGTCGTGGCCTGCGGACATCGCGCTGCGCACCGTATCCGGTCGGCGCACCACGGATTTGAAAACTCTTTCATTTCCCTGGTACGGTCCTGCCATCGTGCCCGTCGAGATCCTCGCCGCCATCCCCCAGCACCCCGACAGCGTGATGCCGCTCGGGCCCGAGATCATCTTCACGATCTTCCTCGGGATCCCCGTCGCGATTTTGCTGACGTACGCCCTGCGTCACCTGGCGGCCGGCAAGAAGCCGATCCTGCTGATCTGCCTCGCCGGCGGCCTCGTCGCGTGCGTGTGGGAGCCGATCGTCGACACGATGGGCCTCTGCTACATCAAGGAGGGCGCGGAGATCCCGACGTACACGATCCTCGACCGGACGATGCCGCTCTTCATCCCGTTCGTGTACACGTGGTACGTCGGCGGCCTGGCCTACGTCGCCTACCGCCTCTACGCGGCCGGGATCACGGCCAGGGGCATGTTCGGCCTCTACCTCGCCGACGTGTTCATCAACGTCTGGCTCGAGAGCCCCGGGGTCCTGCTGGGCGCCTACGAGTACTACGGCTCGCAGCCGCTGGACTTCTGGGGCCTGCCGCTGTGGTGGACCCTGATGAACCCGCTGATGCCGATGATCGGCGGGGCGATCATCTACCGCCTCGAGCCGCACCTGCGCGGCTGGCGGCTCCTCGGGATCATCCCGATCATCCCGATGGTCGACGGGATTACCAACGCCGGGATCGGCTGGCCCATGTGGATCACGCTGAACACCGACGGCATCTCGCTGGCCTGGACCCACCTCGCCGCCCTGGCGAGCTTCTCGCTGGCGCTCTACACCGTGTGGATGCTGTCGCTGCTCGTCGCGCGGCCCGCGGAGGAGGTCCGCTCGCTCACCAAGCGCGAGCTCCTGCGCGAGGCCATGTCCGGCGACCCGCCGCCCCCCGCTCCGGCGCCCAGCCGCCCGGCGCGGGTGCCCGCGCCCCTGGGGCCCGAGGTCGTCCAGCCGGTCGCGGCCGGCTGAGCGGTCCCGCGCAGCGCTACTCCATGCCGAGGGGTCCCTGGGACTCCCCGGAGAGGAACTGGCGCACGAACGCGTTGTCGGAGTTGAACAGCTCCTCGGCGGGCCCGGACTCCACGATCCGGCCCTTCCACAGCACCGAGATGTGCTCGGCCACCCGCCGCGCGGTCATGATGTCGTGGGTGATCAGCGTGAAGGCGGGGAGATGGGGCTTGCCCTTCTCCTCGGCGTCCTTCATCAC
>DASPKC010000327.1:0-24769 GCA_035628295.1 Baekduia sp. | reverse complement strand
GACGCTCCTGACAGTCCTGGTGCTCGTCGAGGTGGGCAACCCGATCGACCTGTTCAACGAGGCCCGGGCGCAGTCGCCCGAGGGCGACGCGTACCTGTCGCCGGGCCTGCAGTTCGACAACCCGATCGACACGCTGTCCCTGGGGCTGGCGCTGGTGCTCGGCACCGCGGGCCTGCCGCACATCCTGATGCGGTTCTTCACCGTCCCCGACGCCAAGGCGGCGCGGTCGAGCGTCGTCTGGGCGATGTTCCTGATCGGCGCCTTCTACCTGATGACGACCGCGCTGGGCTTCGGCGCACGGGCGATCCTCGGGGACACCGACGCGGTCGGCAAGGGCGGCAACCTGGCGGCCCCGCTGCTGGCCGAGGACCTCGGCGGCGGCGCCGGCACGCTGGGCGGCGACCTGTTCCTCGCCATCATCGCCGCCGTCGCCTTCGCCACGATCCTGGCCGTCGTCGCGGGGCTGGTGCTCAGCGCCTCCGGGGCGGTGGCCCACGACGTGTGGTCGAACATCGTGCGCCACGACCGCGAGTCCGAGCACGAGGAGGTGTGGGTCGCGCGCATCGCCGCGATCGGCATCGGCGCGATCGCCATCGCCGTGGCGCTGATCGGCGGAGCGGGGCTGAACGTGTCCTTCATGGTCGGCCTCGCCTTCGCGGTGGCGGCCAGCGCGAACTTCCCGGCGCTGCTGCTCGCGCTGACCTGGCCGCGGTTCACGACGGCGGGCGCGGTGACCGGCGTGCTGTTCGGCGTCATCTCGTCGATCGGGCTCATCGTCGTCAGCCCGGGCGTCTGGCCCGGACCCGACTCCGAGGGCTCGCCGATCGGGTGGGAGCTCGAGAACCCGGGGATCGTGTCCATCCCGCTCGGCTTCCTGGGCTGCTGGCTGGGCACCGTCCTGTCGAAGGAGCGCCCGCCGGAGGAGACGTTCCACGAGCTCAACGTGCGCGCGGAGACCGGCCTGGGCGCGGAGAAGGCGATGGTCACCCATTGACGGTGGATTGGTCTTAGGGTCACGTCATGGCCGACACGACGCACAGCAGCCTGGAAGAGGAGCTCGCCCAGCTGCAGGAGATCGCGACGTTCGATCCGCCGCAGGAGTTCGCGGCGAAGGCGCGCGTCACGACCCACGAGCAGCCGGCCGACCCGGTCGCGTTCTGGGCCGAGCAGGCGCGCGAGCTCGAGTGGATCCGCGAGCCGACCCGGGCGCTGGACGACAGCAACCCGCCCTTCTTCACGTGGTTCGCCGACGGCACGCTCAACGCGTCGGCGAACTGCCTGGACCGCCACGTGGCCGCCGGGCGCGGCGACCGCGTGGCGTTCCACTGGCACGGCGAGGAGGGCGAGTCGCGCGAGATCACCTACGCATGGCTGCTGGAGCAGACGCAGCGCGCGGCCAATGCGCTGAAGGCGCTCGGCGTGCGCAAGGGCGACGTCGTCGGGATCTACCTGCCGATGATCCCCGAGGTCGTCGTGGCGATGCTGGCGTGCGCGCGGATCGGCGCGCCGCACAACGTCGTCTTCGGCGGGTTCAGCGCCGAGTCGGTGCGCGAGCGCATGGAGTTCTCCGAGGCCAAGCTGCTCATCACCGCCGACGGCGCGCGGCGCAAGGGCAAGGCCGCCGCGGTCAAGGCGACCGTCGACGAGGTGATGCCCGACCTGCCGTGCCTCGTCGTCCGCCACGTCGACAACGGCGCGCCCATGGCCTCCAAGGACGCGTGGTGGGAGGAGGCGCTGCAGCAGGCCGAGGCCGAGTGCCCGCCCGAGGAGCTCGACGCCGAGCACCCGCTGTTCATCCTCTACACGTCGGGCTCGACCGCCAAGCCGAAGGGCATCCTGCACACCACGGGCGGCTTCCTGACGCAGGTCGGCTGGACCCACAAGAACGTGTTCGACCTGCGCCCGGACGAGGACGTCTACTGGTGCTCGGCCGACGTCGGCTGGGTCACCGGGCACTCGTACATCGTCTACGGGCCGCTGCTCAACGGCTGCACCTCGGTCATGTACGAGGGGGCGCCGGACTACCCGCACAAGGGCATCTGGTGGGAGCTCTGCGCCAGGTACGGCGTGACGATCTTCTACACCGCGCCCACGGCCATCCGCGCGTGCATCAAGTGGGGCGCGGACCTCGTCGCCGAGCATGACCTGTCGAAGCTGCGGCTGCTCGGCAGCGTCGGCGAGCCGATCAACCCGAAGGCCTGGCTCTGGTACTGGAAGGTCGTGGGCGGCGGCCGGTGCCCGATCGTCGACACGTGGTGGCAGACCGAGACCGGCGCGATCATGATCACCACCCTGCCAGGCGCCCAGCACGCCAAGCCGGGGTCGGCGGGGACGCCGCTGCCCGGCATCGACGCGGCGGTGCTCGACGACGCCGGCAGCGAGGTCGAGCACGGCACGCAGGGGCTGCTGGCGCTGCGCAAGCCGTGGCCGTCGATGCTGCGCACGCTCTACAAGGAGCAGGAGCGCTTCGTGGAGACCTACTTCTCGAAGTGGGACGACCGCACCTACCTGGTCGGCGACGCCTCGCGCCGTGACGCCGACGACGGCTACTTCTGGGTCATCGGGCGCATCGACGACGTCATCAACGTCTCGGGCCACCGCATGTCGACGGCCGAGATCGAGTCGGCGATCGTGTCGCACCCGAAGGTCGCCGAGGCGGCGGTCATCGGCCAGGCCGACGAGGACACCGGGCAGGCCATCGCGGCCTTCGTCACGCTCGAGGGCGACCTCGAGGGCACCGGGGACCTCGAGACGGAGATCCGCGAGCACGTCGCCCAGCGCATCGGCAAGCTCGCCCGCCCCAAGCGCATGATCTGGGCCGACGACCTGCCCAAGACCCGCTCGGGCAAGATCATGCGGCGCCTGCTGCGCGACATCGCCGAGGGCCGCGCGCTGGGCGACGTGACCACCCTGCGCGACCCTACGGTCATGGCGCAGCTCGAGGACAAGATCAAGGAGGCGCAGGCCGAGACCTGAGCCCGTCCCTCACTCGTAGACGACGACGTCCGGGCGCGGCTGCATCGCCATGACCGTGCCCGGGCGCATGAGGTTCGTGTCCTCCTCGTAGAAGAGCTTGAAGCCGCGCCGCAGGCCGGGCGTGCGCCGCACGAAGGCGCGGTACTTGGCGATCTTGACCTCGCGCCCGCCGAACCCGTCGACGTTGACCACGGTCTGCACGCCGGGGAACGGCCGCAGGCGCTCGTCGCGGCCGATCATGTCGTCGGTGAAGCGGTGCACGAGCAGCAGCTTCTCGGGCAGCCCGCGCTCGCGAACGATGCGCGACAGGTAGGCGGCCGCCGCGTTGACGGCGTCGGCGTCCATGCTGCCGATCACCTTCCCCGGGACCTGGCCGGGCCCCACGTGCCACTCCGGGTCGAGGGCGAGCCCCACGTCGGGCTCGCGCAGCCAGCGCCGCAGGCGCTCGATCTCCCTGCCGAACGGCGCGCGGCCCGGCTGGATGTCGAGGACGAGCAGGGCCTTGTGGCGCCGGGCCGCGCGCAGGTACCGGCGGATCACCCGGTCGGGCGTGTGGGACCGGTAGAGGCCGTCCGCCCCCGGGTCGGCGTTGGCGATCGTCGCGATGAGCTCGAAGGCCGGGAGCACCGGGCGCGAGCGCCGGGCGTAGCCGCGCGCCTGGCGCTTCAGGCGCTTGGCCATCGCGTCCGGCGAGCCGATCCCCAGCGCGCCGAGCTGGCGGTCCTGCGGCGAGCCGTAGAAGCCGACGATCCGCCGGTCGGGGAAGAGGCGCCGGCCGCCGCCCGGAAGCTGCAGCTGGGCCGGTGCGCGCCGCGCCGCGGCCGTCGCCCCGCCCGGGGCAGCGCCGTCGCCGTCCGAGCCGCCGGCGCCGACCGCCACGCCCGCCAGCAGCGCCAGGCCCCCGAGGACGCCGAGCGCCCCGAGCCGGCGCCGCTGGTACCGGTTGACGGTCACCGGCCCATCCTGCCCTGTCGCCCGCGCGCCGAACCACCGCCGGCGACCGCGCTCAGGCGGGGACGCGGTGCAGCAGCCGCTCGTCGCGGCGGGCGTCGACGCGCGGGCGCTGGGCGCGGACGACGACGACCTCCTCGTCCTGGGCGCCGGCGCGCAGGAGCCCGCGCTGGACCAGCATGTCGCGCCGCTCGCGCAGCAGCGGTCCCAGCGGCCCGCGGTGGCGATGGACGACCTCGGTGTCGAGTCCGGCGGCCGTGAGCTGGCGCACCGTCGCGTCGGTGCCGCACACCTCGGAGTGGACGACCAGGAAGATCCCGCCGGGCACCAGGTGGGCCGGGGCCTTCGCGCACAGCTTGTCCAGCAGGACGCGCCCGTCGCGGCCGGCGTCCCAGCCGCGGCGCTGCCCGCGGCGCGGCAGCGCGTCGGCGGCGGCCGGCACGTACGGCGGGTTGGACACGATCAGGTCGAACTGCTCGCCCGCCACCGGCGCCAGCAGGTCGCCGCGCCGCGCGTCCACCCGCACGCCGTTGCGCCGCGCGTTCAGGCGCGCCGTGAGCACCGCGCGGCGCGACACGTCGACCGCCACGACCTCGCGCGCCCCGTGGCGCGCCGCCACGACGGCGATCGCCCCCGACCCGGTGCACACGTCGAGCACCCGCGCCCGCCGCGGCATCGCCTCGGTCAGCGCCGTGGCGAGCATCCAGGTGTCCGAGCGCGGCTCGAACACCCCCGGGAGCGTCAGGATCTTCACTTGCGGGCAGATCCCCGGCGTGGGCCGAGGTCAATCCCCGGACGTCGCGGCGCTCCGGGCCCCGTTCGACGCGCACAGCGCCATGACGGTCGGGATCGAGGAGGAGCTCCTGATCTGCGACCCGGCGACCCTGGACCTCGTCCCGCTCGCGGCCGAGTTGCTGCTGCGCCTCCCCGACGACGACCCCACGTTCAAGACCGAGATGCCCGCCGCGCAGCTCGAGCTGGCCTCCCCGCCGGCGGACACGGTCGGCCAGGCCGCCCGCGCGCTGCACGAGGCGCGCGGCACCGCCCTGGCCGCGGCCGCGGGCGACGCGCTGCTCGCCGGCGCCGGCGCGCATCCGTTCGCCGCCGCCGAGGGCGTCCTCAACGGCGGCACGCACTACCAGGAGATCCACGAGGAGTTCGCCGCCGTAGCCCGCCGCCAGCTGGTCTTCGGCCTGCACGTGCACGTGGCCGTCCCGGGGGCCGACCGCGCCCTGGCGGTCTACGACGCGCTGCGCGAGTACCTGCCGCTGCTGGCCGCGCTCGCGGCGGACGCGCCGTTCTACGAGGCGCGCGACACCGGCCTGGCCTCCGTGCGCCCGATGCTGTGCTCGCTGCTGCCGCGCCAGGGCGTGCCGCCGGCCGCCCGGTCGTGGGACGCCCTGGCCGCCGACCTCGGCTGGGCCGTGGGGTCCGGGGCGATGCCGCAGCTCAGCCAGTGGTGGTGGGAGGCGCGCCTGCACACCCGCCTGGGGACGGTCGAGGTCCGCGTGCCCGACACGCAGGCGACGATCCGGGAGGGCGCGGCGGTCGCCGCCGTCGTCCACGCCCTGGTGGCGCGCCTGGCCGAGCGCCACGACGCCGGCGACCTGCCCCCGCCGGCCGTCGACTGGCGCATCGCCGAGAACCGCTGGTCGGCCTGCCGGCACGGCGTCCGGGGCGCGATGGCCGACTTGCGCGCGTCACGGCGGACGCCCACAGACGAGCTGCTCAACGTCCTCCTGCACGAGCTGGACCCCCACGCCCGGGCGCTCGGGTGCGGGCGCGAGCTGGCCGACGCGCGCGCCCTGCTCGCCGACCCGCCGGCTGCGCGCCATCGCGCCATCGCCCGGGAGACCGGCCTCGACGGGCTCGTCCGCTGGCTCACCGAGCGCTACGACGAGCCGCCTGTGGGTACGTAGCCAGACGTGCAGCAGCTCCCCGACGCCCGCGGGCCCCTCACCGCGGCGCTGACGGCCGCCCTGGCCGAGGCGCCCCACGACGTCCCCGCACCCGACCCCGTCTCGCTCGCCCCGGCGGACCCACTGGCGGACGACGACCTCCACCTCGCGCTCTACCTCCTCTACGAGCTGCACTACCGCGGGCTGCCAGGCGTGGACGAGCGCTGGGAGTGGCACCCGCCGCTGCTGGCGTTCCGCGCCGCGCTGGAGGAGGTCTTCGAGGACGGCCTGACGCTGGCGCTGGCCGACTGGGAGGCGCCCCCCGCCGACGCCCGGACGATGGACCTGGCGCTGCGCTCGGTGGAGGCCGAGGACGACGGCCCGTCGCTGTCGCGCCACCTCGAGACCCAGGGCACGCTGGAGCAGCTGCGCGAGTTCCTGGCCCACCGGTCGGCCTATCAGCTCAAGGAGGCCGATCCGCACTCGTGGGCGATCCCGCGCCTCTCGGGCCCGCCGAAGGCGGCGCTGGTGGAGGTCCAGGCCGACGAGTACGGCGGCGGGCGCCCCGAGCGCGTCCACGCCGCGCTGTTCGCCGACACCCTGCGCGCCGTGGGCCTCGCCGACCGCTACGGGGCGTACGTCGACCACCTGCCGGGCGTCACGCTGGCCACGGTCAACCTGATGTCGCTCTGCGGCCTGCACCGCCGCCTGCGCGGTGCGATCGTCGGGCACCTCGCGCTGTTCGAGATGACCTCGTCGCTGCCCAACGGGCGCTACGGCCGCGCCATCCGGCGGCTCGGCTTCCAGCCGGGCCCCGCCACGGAGTTCTTCGACGAGCACGTCGCCGCCGACGCGGTGCACGAGAACATCGCAGCGGTCGACCTCGCGGGCGGGTTCGTGCGCCTCGAGCCCGACCTCACCCGCCAGGTCCTGTGGGGCGCCCGCGCGCTGCTGGAGCTCGAGGGCCGCTGGGCGCGCCACCTGCTGGCCAGCTGGGAGGCGGGCCGCTCGTCACTCCGGCGGCCGCTCGGCGGCACTCGGGGCGGTGAAGCCGACCGCCTTGTGGGTGCCGTCGCAGAAGGGGCGTGAGCGCGAGCGCCCGCACCGGCACAGCGCGACGGTCGAGCGGTCGAACGCGATCTCCGTGCCGTCCTGATCGACCAGGGTGAACGGTCCGCGGACCAGCAGCGGCCCGTCCCGGTACGGCGTGATGCGCGCCTCCATGTCCTGCGCCGTACCCGTTCGGCCCCGTCGGCGATCAACCGGCGCATCGCTGCCGCGAAGGGTCCATCATTTGTCCAGCAGGGATGCGGAGGTCAGTCGTCGAACATCCGGCCATGGCACGCCGTCACCGCCATCAGGCGCGTGACGCGGCGCTGCTGACCCTCGGGCTCAGCGTGTCCTCGGCCGTCGGGTACGTGGCCGTGGCATCGTCGCGCACGCGCAAGCGGATCCGCATGGCCGAGCTGCGCTACGGGATGCCCTCCGGGCGGGCGCTGCTGTAGCTCGCGCGCGGACGGCCTGAGCGGCCGCCCGCGCACGCGATCCCTTGCGGGTCCGTCAGGCCGACTTGACCAGCACGAGGCCCTGGCCGGCCAGCGTCCCGCGGTCCCAGCTGAGCTTGCGCGCCGAGGTCCAGTTCGACGCCGTCCCCGCGTCGGCCAGGCTCACCTTGCCGGCATCGGCACGCTCGACCAGGAGGTCCACCGCCTTGGAGCTCCCCGCGGTCTCGAAGGTGCCGCGGATGACGCTCATTGCGCTGTTCGTCGGATGCGGCGAGCTCGTGGTGCCGAGACGCAGCGTGCCTTCGGCACCTCGCCACGACGCCGCGAACCTGGCGCCCAGGTAGCTGGAGACGCTCAGCGGCGTGGCCAGCGGGGCGCCGGCCACGATGGGCGCGCCCCGGCGCGCGTAGCCGCCCCACGTGCGCCCGTCGGGATCGACGTGGGACCCGGACATGACGTAGCCGCTGGACGTCTTCATCAGGCTGTAGCGGAAGTGGCGGCCGCTCAGCTTGTCGTACGGCAGGTTCGGCGTGGTGGTGTCGAAGTAGAATTCGATCCCGGTGTCGGTCATGCGGCCGTTGACGCGATGGGCCTTGTCGTTGTGGTCGTAGAAGGTGCCGATCCGCAGGTCGTCCTGCGCCACCCCGATGTCGCGGAGCTGCTGCGATGCGACGCCCGGGAGGTGGTAGATGTCGAGGACGCCGCGCCAGCCGTCGTAGCTCAGGTTCCAGCGCCCGAGGAAGGCGAGCTTCGGCCACGCGAAGGGCGCGTGCGCGCTCCCGACGAACGACGCAGCCGACGGGTTCTTCTCGACGATCTCGCGGTACGCGACGGCCCTGTCGGCGGCGTAGAACCCACCCGAGTCCTTGAGGTAGACGACGGGTGCGCTCGGGTCGGTGCGGTCATAGCCGACGACGAGCACCGAGTGACGCAGCCCGTCGAGGTCGAGGACGACCTCGCGGTTGGAGGCCAGGATCGACTCGATCTCCGCGACGTTGTCCGGATCCAGCAGCATGTCGGCGCTCGAGATCCCGTAGTAGGCCGGTGCCTCGCGCGCGGCGTCGGGGAACAGCGCGCTGAGGTTGACGTCGCTCACCGCTTTCTGGCTGGCGAACAGCGGGTCGTTCCACGCCTTCGCCAGGTGCGGGTGATCGCGCTCGGAGTACTCGGCGGCGTGGTAGGGCATCGTCCCCTCCAGCGGTGCCCGGACGTTGTTCTGGAGGCTGTTCAGGAACCGGGCTCCGTTGCCGCCGGCGAACGCGCCGACCTGGTTCTCGGTAGCGGCGGCCGTGGGCACCTTGCTCGGGTCGCTGAGCCAGAACATCTTGCTCGTCCAGCCCAGGAACTCCTCCGACAGGTCCAGGTCGCCGTACCCCTGGCGCTTGTAGGCGGCCTCGATGGCCGCTGCCGTCGAGAACGTGCCGCAGGTGTAGCGGCCGCCCTGCGACTTGTACGCCGTCTGGTACGGACGCAGGTCCACGCGCGCCGGACGCGCCGCGACGGTATGCCCGGTGAACGGCAGGACGACCGACGGGCTCGACGCGCTCATCGTCCGCAGCGACGAGCCCGTCGAGACGATCGTCCGAGCGCCCGTCACCGAGCGAGCCGACACCGCGGCCCGATCGAGCTGCCAGACGTCCGAGCCGGCGGGCGTGAACTCGATCCGCAGCCGCTGGATCTCGCTGGTCAGCACATGTCGCCCGAGTGCCACGGTGATCCTGCGGCTGCTGCCCCCCGGAAGCGCGCGCCCCTCGTTCAGCGATGTGCGCACCGTCCCGCCGTCGGTGAGCTCGCTGACGAGCACCGCATTGCTGCCCGCCGCGAGGTCGTCGGACCCCGTGGCGACCGTCACTTCCAGCTCCTTGGCCAACGGCTTGCCCTCGACCAAGGGCTGCGCCTCTGCCGCCGCCGCGCCACCGATCGTCACCAGTGCCGCGGCGCACGCGACCGCCACGGCATGACTGCCGCTCAAGCTCCTCATCTCCCTGCCTCCTCGCTTGCTCCCCACCCCCCACGAGCGGGATGGCGGGAAGTGTGCGCCGCTCGCCGCATCCTTCTGTGAAGGCAGTCACGGCTCGGTGCGCCGAGGCACGTCAGCTAGCCGGCGCGCAGCGCGTCGCGCCGGGCCTGGGTGCGCATCTCCGACAGGATGCGCTCGAGCCGCGGCTCGGCCTCGGTGTCGACGTGCGTCATCGCGTCGGCCACCATCGGATGCACGGCCGCGATGAGGCGGTGCATCTCGTGGGCGACCGCGCGGTAGCTGGGGTGGCCCTCGCGGCCGGAACGCAGCTCGATGAGCTGCAGCGCCTCGCGGGCGTTGAGGTCCAGGACGTAGCGGATCCGGTAGCCGAGGCAGAGCGCGTACAGCGCCTCGCGCTCGCGGCCGTCGCCGGCCAGCCGCTCCCAGGCCTGGCGCGAGACCTCCAGCGCCCGCCGGTAGTCCTCGCCGCAGCCGGCGGCCTCGACCTCGTCGGGCACCCCGGCGCCGAGGTGGGGGCCGAGCTGCTGCCACTGGACGGTCAGCATCCGGTGGCGCTGCAGGTCGCGGAACGCGCCGTAGTCCGAGACGATCTCGAAGCGGTAGCGCAGCGCCTCGAAGCCGCGGCCGGGACGGTGGCGGCGGTTGCGCCGCTCGCCGATCAGGTCGCGCAGGAGCTCTGCGCGCTCGGCCGCCGACAGCGCGGCCAGCCGGATCCGCGTGGTCTCCTCGCTCACCCCGGCCGACTCGAACAGCAGCGACGCCAGCAGCGCGTCCTCGTCGCCGTCGACGTGCAGCAGGCGCACCGACGGGCGGTCGCCCTGATCGCCGGCGTCGCGGTCGAGCCCGAGCCGGGCCGCCCACCGGGCCCCGGCCGCGTCGCGCTCGCGCAGGTACTCGATCCACTCGCCGCCGCGGTCGGGCCGCTCCACGCGGGCCACGAACGACGGCATGACCGCCTGCACGGCCTCCAGCACCATCCGGCCGTAGGCGCGGGCCTCGGGCAGCGGGTGGGCCAGCAGATGCAGGATGAGCTGCTCGTAGGCCTGGCCCGAGGCGTAGATGCCCATGTGCGACAGCGACGCCGCCGGCAGCAGGCCGCGCAGCAGATCCAGCGCCTTGGCCTGGATCGCCCGCCGGCGGGCGGGGGAGTCGTCGCCCGGGAAGGCGGCGTCGGCCCAGGCCGTGACGCGCGGCAGGCTGCGCGCGTAGATGTCGAAGATCTCGTCGAGGGCGTGCTCGTAAGAGGCGCCGAGTGACGGATCGCGGTAGTAGCGGTAGCCCCCGCCCGGCATCGGCGCGTCGTAGGCGATGTAGCGCGTGGACTGCTCGAGGTAGGACGCGAGCCGGGGGCGCTGCAGGACCTTCGTCAGGACGTTGGAGACCCACTCGCAGGCGACGTGCGCGCCGCCGAGCTGGGCCACCGAGTCGTCGCCGTAGCCGAGGAAGATCCGCTCGTAGAGCTGGGCGGCCCGGGCGCCCTCGACGTCGCCTGTGGCCTCGACGGCGGCCGGCGGCAGGGAGTCGGCGAACTCGTCGAGGAACAGGCGCCGCAGCGTCCCCTGGTAGCGCGAATAGCGCGCGAACAGCGCACCCTTGACCGTCTCCGGCAGGTTCACGAGCGCGAACACCGGCTGGTCGAGGTTCGTGACGTGCGGCGCGAGGCGCGCCTGCTCGTCCGGGGTGAAGGTCTCGACCGGGTGCTGCACGGGGTCGTCGACCCTAGCGTCCCTCGCGGACCGAGCCGGTCACGCGGGGGCCTCGAACACCACGGCCCAGCTGCGGCCGCCGTCGCGGGTCTGCGCGATCGAGCCGTCGGCCAGGGCGACCCACATGGTGCGGGCGTCCTGCAGCTCGATCTTCCACGGCTCGCCGGGCAGCTCCCCCACCCGCTTCCACGTGGCGCCGCGGTCGGCCGACTGCTCGAAGGCGCCGTCGGCGGACGCCCGGTAGAGCTCGCCGGTCGGCGCCCACGCCAGGCGGGCGGCGCGCGCCTGACCCGACGGCCGCCAGCGCCGGCCCTGGTCGGTGGAGCGGTAGAGCTCGGTCTCGCTGGAGATGAGCAGGTAGTCCGGGTCGCGGGGGTCGACGACCATGTCGAGGATCAGCTGCTTGGGCGTGAAGCGCTCGGCGAACGAGCGCAGCCCGTTGTCGGACACGAGCACGGCGCCCAGCACGGCGTCCCAGAGGTAGAGGGTGCGCCCCTGCCGCCGGATGATGTGGATGTCCGCGGTGCCCAGGCGCGTCACGACCTGCCAGCGGCGGCCTCCGTCCTGCGAGCGCAGGATGCCGAGGTACTGCGGCAGCGCCTTGGGGTCGTCGGGATGGCCCGAGCCGAGCAGGTCGCCCGTCCCGACGTCGGCGATCTCCAGGAAGGTCCCCACGGGCGAGCTGCCCTGCGGCGCGATGACCCGGGCGTCCTTGACCTGGCGCACCGACGAGCCGTCGGGGGCCACGATCCAGAAGCCGCGGTTGGTGGTGAGCAGGAAGGAGCCGTCGGCCCGGCGCTCCAGGGCGTTGACGTACGGCGTCGTGCTCTTGTCGACGAGGCGCGATGACGCGTCGAGCGTCGGCGTCGACCCGGAGTCGCTGCCGCAGCCCGCCGCGAGCACGGCGGCCGAGAGCGCGGCGGTGAGCGCGCGGGCGCGCATCATGCTCCGGCCGCGGCGAGCAGCCACAGGGCGAGGGTGGTGAAGCCGACCATGACGGCCAGCATCCACAACTGCGAGCGCACCGCGAGTTGCGCCCGGTCGTAGAGGACCAGCGCCCGGTCGTGCGCGAGCGCCAGCGCCGCGACGTGCCCGAGCACGACCAGGCCGACCTGGAGGTACCAGATCGCGTTCTGGCTGAGCACGCCGAAGTCGATGGCCGAGGAGGCGGTGCCGAACAGGTCCCAGCCGTGACCCAGCGGGTCGGACGCCAGGTAGGCCAGCGCCTGCCCGTTGAAGACCAGGAACGACAGGTAGTGCGCCAGCGCGTAGACCGCCGCGATCGGGACGAGCGAGTGGATGAACGCGCGGCGCAGGCGCTCCTCGCTGAGCCCGCCGCCCACGGTGCGTGCCCCGGCGATGCCCAGCCGGTAGAACGCGCCGACCGCGGCCACGCAGCTGAGCAGGCCCATGAGCGCGGCGAGCTCCTCGGCCCGCGTGCCGCCGACGAGCGGTTCGAAGAGGTCGAACAGGGGCGGCTGCAGCGTGTCGCGCCACAGCGCGCCGCTGGAGAGCCCGTCGAACGTCACGGTCCCGATCGCCACGACCAGGACTGCCACCACCCCCGGCCCGGGCTGCGACCGGGCGAGGGCGGCGAGCGGGGCGCGCGTGCGCACCGCGCCGTCGCGGACCTCGAAGGCGCCGATGCGGGCGAACAGCCCGAAGAGGACGTTGAAGGCCTCGCCGTGGTCCACCCAGGCCTCGGCGCCGTACCGCGCGGCGCCGGCCAGCTGGACGGCGGTGTAGACGAGCGTCGCGAGCGCGACGGTCCGCGGCTGCGAGCCGTCGACGACGACCAGCTCGAGCAGCGTGAAGGCCAGGAGCCCGGCCGCCGCCGGCCAGTGGCCCAGGCGCTCGGGGAAGGGCCGGGGCGTGCGCCCGCCGCGAGCCCGGTCCAGCAGCCGGCCGAGCGCGAGCCACGGGTTGAAGGCCCGCAGGACGTCCCCGAGGACGACCGAGACGACGACCAGGCCGACCCAGAAGGCGACGAAGACGAACGTGGGCGCGAAGTTGGCGTCCGGGCTCTGGGTGCCGGCCAGGCCGGCCCACACCACGACGGCCAGCAGCGCCACCCCCACCGCCTGGCACGCGAGCGCGACGGGGCGCGACGCGAGCGCGCGGCCCACCGCGGAGCCCCGCCCGCCGGAGCCGCCGGCCGGGCGCTCCAGGCGCGGCTCGTCCCACAGCACCGCAAGCGCCACGAACGACACGACCAGGACCGCCGCGGCCGCCCAGCCGAACAGCCACTCAGGGATCGGCAGGTCGGCGCGCTGGACCAGGCCGTGGGCGCCGGCGGCCTCCGGGACGGCCAGGGACGCCACGGCGGCCAGGGGGAGACCGTGGCGCAGGCGCATCGCCGTGAGCGTACCGGCGGGGCCTTTCCCACCAAGCCACTTGACAAGAGTGAAAAGCTCCTATCCCTATGAGGATTTGGACCTTTTCCTTGCCCGCCGTCGTCGCCGCGCTCGCCCTCACCGGATGCGGCGGCGCATCCGACGACCCGGGCGGTGCCGCGACCGCCGCGGGCGGCGGTGACGGGCCGACGCTCTCGCTCGTCGCCTACTCGACCCCGCAGGTCGTCTACGACGAGCTCATTCCGGCCTTCCGCACGACCCAGGCGGGGGCCGGCACGCGCTTTCGCACCTCGTTCGGCGCGTCCGGGGAGCAGAGCCGCGCGGTCGAGGCGGGCTGGACGCAGACGTGGTCTCGTTCTCGATCGAGCCCGACATGACGCGCCTGCAGGAGACCGGCCTGGTCGAGGACTTCGAGAAGGTCTCCACCTCCGTCGTCTCGTTCATCGTCCGCAAGGGCAACCCGAAGGGGATCAGGACCTGGGACGACCTGCTGCGCGAGGACGTCGAGGTCGTGACGCCCAACCCGTTCACCAGCGGCGCGGCGAAGTGGAACCTCCTCGGCGCCTACGCCCACGGCGGGCTGGACTACGTCCGCAAGCTGATCACCGAGCACGTCGAGGTCCAGCCGAAGTCCGGCCGCGAGGCGCTGCAGACCTTCACGCAGGGCGAGGGCGACGTGCTGCTCTCCTACGAGTACGAAGCGACCACCGCGCAGAAGAAGGGCCAGGACGTCGACTACGTCATCCCGCCCGACACCCTGCAGATCGACATCCTCGGCGCGGTCACCAAGGACGCGCCGCCGGCGGCCCGGGCGTTCCTCGACTACGTGACCGGCGCCGACGGTCAGCGGTTCTTCGCCGGCTGGGGCTACGACCCGCCGTCGGGCCCGGACGTGGACGTCGAGAAGCTGCGCACCATCGCCGACCTCGGCGGCTGGGCGAAGGTCAACCAGGAGCTCTTCGACCCCGAGCAGGGCTCGATCGCCGAGATCGAGGAGGAGGCGGGGGTGAGCACGGCCAAGTGAGCGCGCTCGCCGCACCCGTCGCGGCGCGCCGGCGCGCGTCGAGGCGACGTGATCCAGTTCACCCGGTGGGCGGTGCTCCTCGCGCTGCTGTTCGTCACCCTGTCGTTCGTGGTGCGGGCCGTGCAGCCCGTGCTGCAGGAGCTCGACCGTGAGGTCGAGGAGGCCGCCGCGTCGCTGGGCGCGTCCCCGTTGACGACCTTCCGCCGCGTGGTGCTGCCGGCCCTCGCCCCGGCGATCGTGTCGGGCGCGGCGCTGTCCTTCGCACGCGCCGTCGGCGAGTTCGGGTCGGTGGTCCTCATCAGCGGCAACAAGCCCTTCGACACCCAGGTCGCCTCGGTCTACGTCTTCAAGCAGCTGGAGTCCGACAACGCGTCCGGCGCAGCGGCCGTCGCGGTGGTCCTGCTGGCCCTGTCGCTCGGCGTCCTGGTCGCCCTGCGCCTGCTGGAGCGGCGGGCGGTATGAGGTACGTCCTGCGCACGCTCGCGCTCGGGTGGCTCGCGGCCGTCCTGGTGCTCCCCGTCGGCCTGGTGCTCTGGCGCACGTTCGAGCCGGGGCCGGGGGACGTCTGGGCCAGCGTCACCACGCCGGCCGCCATCAGCGCCTTCTGGCTCACGCTCGAGGTCGCGGCGATCGCCGTCGCGCTGAACGTCGTGCTCGGCGTGGGGACCGCCCTGCTGCTGGTCCGCGGCCGGCTGCGGCCGGCGGTCCGCGCGACGCTCGACGCGCTCATCGACCTGCCGTTCGCCGTCTCGCCGGTGGTGGTCGGCCTGTCGCTGATCCTGCTCTACGGGCGCGGCGGCTGGCTGGCCGACCTGCCCTTCGACGTCATCTTCTCCCTGCCCGGCATCGTGCTGGCCACGGTGTTCGTCTGCGTCCCCTTCGTGGTGCGCGAGGTCGTGCCGGTGCTCCTGGAGGTCGGCGACGAGCAGGAGCAGGCCGCCGCCACCCTGGGCGCCTCGCCCTGGCAGGCGTTCCGGCGGATCACGCTGCCGGCCATCCGCTGGGGCGTGGCTTACGGCGTCGTCCTGTCCACCGCCCGGGCGCTGGGGGAGTTCGGCGCCGTGTCGGTCGTCAGCGGCAAGGTGGCCGGCGAGACGCAGACCCTGACGCTCCTCGTCGAGGAGCGCTTCCAGAACTTCGACCTCGCGGGGGCCTACGCGGCCTCCGCGCTGCTGGCGCTGATCGCGATCGCGACGTTGCTGGCCACGACCGTGCTCGGCTCGAGGAAGGACGATTGCGCATGATCCAGGTGACCGGCGTCTCGAAGCACTACGGGGGCTTCCAGGCGCTGCACGACGTCGACGTCGAGATCCCGTCGAAGTCGCTGACGGCCCTGCTCGGGCCCTCGGGGTCGGGCAAGTCGACGCTGCTGCGCGTGATCGCCGGGCTCGAGGCGCCGTCGGCGGGGACGGTGCTCCTCGACGGCGAGGACGTCACCCACGTCCCGCCACAGCGGCGGGGCATCGGCTTCGTCTTCCAGCACTACGCCGCCTTCAAGCACCTCAGCGTCCGCGAGAACGTGGGGTTCGGGCTGAAGATCCGCAAGCGCCCCAAGGCGGAGGTGCAGGCCAAGGTCGACGAGGTGCTGGGGGTCGTCGGGCTCACGGGCTACGCGGAGCGCCGGCCGTCGCAGCTCTCCGGCGGCCAGCGCCAGCGGATGGCGCTGGCGCGGGCGCTGGCGATCGAGCCGTCGGTGCTGCTCCTCGACGAGCCGTTCGGCGCCCTGGACGCCAACGTGCGCGCCGAGCTGCGGGCGTGGCTGCGGCGCCTGCACGACGACGTCCACGTCACGACCGTGCTCGTCACCCACGACCAGGAGGAGGCGATGGACGTCGCCGACCGCCTGGTCCTGCTCGACGCGGGCCGCATCCAGCAGGTCGGCAGCCCGCGCGAGCTCTACGACCGCCCGGCCAACGACTTCGTGCTCGGCTTCCTGGGGGAGACGACGCGGGTGGGCGGGCACACGGTGCGCCCGCACGACGTCCAGGTGACGGTCCACCGCGAGGCCGGCGCGACGGAGGCCATGGTCCGCCGCGTGGTCCACCTCGGCTTCGAGGTGCGCCTCGAGCTGCTGGACGCCGACGGCCAGGAGGTCTGGGCGCTGGTCTCGCGCCACGAGGCCGAGGCGCTCGAGGTCCACGCCGGCGACGTGGTGTTCGTGCGACCCGTGCCGCCGGTCGCGGCGGCGCTTGCGGCTTGAGCGGAGGCACCGAACCCGGAGTTGGGCCCGCCTCGCGGGCACAACTCCGGTCTCACCTGCGCAGGGCGCCCGAGCAGGCGCTCGAGCGCCGCCGCGGCGCGCTCGTCGATCGGCCCTGTCCACGCCACCGCAGTCTGACCGTCACCCGTCTGCCAACAGCCGGCGAAGGTGCGCGGGTACCGCGCGAGGAGTTCCTGTTCGACGTCCAAACGCCGGCCCGCTTGGAGGTCGAAGTCGCTCATGTGGTTGATGAGATCGTCGCTGTGGCGCGCCCGTCGGCGCCTACCGCGTCGTCCACGCCTCGGGGTCGCGGGCGAGCTCGCGCACGTGCTCGGGCAGCTCGCCCGCGGCGAGGTCGGCGACCGTGACCCGCTCGACGACGTCGCGCAGGCTGGCGCGCACCGCGATCCAGACCTCCTGCAGCGGGACGGCGCTCCCGGCGTAGGCGACGTCCTCGGGCCGCTCCCCGCGCACCGACGCCAGCGGGCCCTCGACGGCCCGCACGAGGTCGGCCACCGTCACCTCGGTCGCCGGGCGCGCCAGCCAGTACCCGCCCTCGGTCCCGCGCCGGCTCTGGACCAGCCCGGCGTGGCGCAGCTCGGACAGGATCGCCTCGAGGAACTTCACCGGGATGCCCTGCGCGGTCCCGATGGCGTCGCCCTTCAGCGGCCGGCCCTGCGGCGCCCGGGCCAGCTCGATGGCGGCGCGGACGGCGTAGTCGGCCCGGGCGGAGATGCGCACGTGCGCATCCTGCCAACGCCGCGGTCAGCCCGCGGCGCCCGGGTTGCCGGTCGAGGCGGCGCGGTCGGTCTCCTCCTCGTTGGCGACCTGCGGGGCGTCCGCGCCGCCGGTGCCCTGCTCGGGGCCGCTGCCGGTCCGCCCGCCGGGGGACGCGCCGCCCTGCTGGGTCTCGGGGTAGCCCTGGCCGGTGTCCTCGCCGCGCGGGTCCTCGGTGTGGTCGGGCTCGTCGGTGCGCTCGGGGGAGGTCTCCATGATGTGGTGCTACCCCGCCCAGCCGCCCGGCCCACGATCCCGGGACATCCGTCCACGCCCGCTGCGGTGCGCCCGGGCCGGGTACGTGCACTGACATGACCGTCCTTGCCATCGTCGGGATCTGCGTGGTGCTGTTCGTCCTCGCGTTCCTGCTGCCCCGCATGTCCCGCCACCCCGAGCGCGGTGTGCACGGCGCGATGGGTGTCGGCTCGCGCGGCGCCCACAAGGCGCCGGGACCGCTGGGCCGCCTGCTCGCCAAGCCGTTCTCGTCCACGTCCAAGTGGGCCGGGCGCAGCGCCGGCGCCGGCCGCCGCGGCCGCGGCAAGCTCCCGCTCTAGAGCAGGTTGGTCAGCGCCGTCCCCGCCGACTCGGCGAGGTCGAGCAGCGGCTGGGGCACGATGCCGAGCGCAAGCGTCGCCGCCCCGGCCACGACCGCGACGGCGTAGACCTCGGCGCCGGCCGGGCGCGGGTCGGCGACCGGGTCGGCGCCGGCGAGCACGGGGACCGGGGACGTCGTCGCCGGCTCGGCCGGTCGGGTCCACACGGCCGCGATGACGCGCAGGTAGTAGGCCAGCGAGATCATCGAGCCGACGACGATCACGATGCCCAGCCACGCGTACTCGCCGTCGACCGCCGCGTCGATCAGGAAGAACTTGCCGATGAAGCCCGCCGTGGCCGGGATGCCCGCGAGCCCCAGCATCGCCAGCGTCAAGGGCCAGGCCAGCGCCGGGCGCGAGAGCATCAGGCCGCGCACCGACTCGATCGAGTCGCCGAGGCCGGTCTCGCGCTCGCGGGCGACGATGACGGCGAACGCCGCGAGGTTCATGACCAGGTAGACGGCCAGGTAGAAGACCACCGCCTGCACGCCCAGTTGCGTGGACACGACGACGCCGGCGAGCATGTAGCCCGCCTGGGCGACCGACGACCAGGCCAGCAGGCGCTTGAGCGACGTCTGGCCGATGGCCCCGACGTTGCCCACGATGATGGTGATCGTCGCCAGGCCGGCGAGCACCGGGCCCCAGTGGATCTGCGCGGAGACCAGCGCGACGTCGAAGAGCCGCACGATCACCGCGAGCGCCGACGCCTTGGTCGCGGTGGCCATGAACGCCGTCACCGGCGTCGGCGCGCCCTCGTAGACGTCGGGCGTCCACTGGTGGAACGGGGCGATCGAGGCCTTGAACGCGAGCCCGACCATGGCGAGCGCCATACCGCCCAGCAGCAGCGCGTCCTCGACCAGGCGGTCGTCGCGCAGCGCCTCGGCGATCGCGCGGAAGTCCGTGTCGCCCGTGGCGCCGTAGATCATCGCCAGGCCGTAGAGGAGCGTCGCGGAGCCGACCGAGCCGACGATCAGGTACTTCAGCCCCGACTCCAGCGAGCGCGCGCGGCGCATCTCGGTCGCGCACAGCACGTAGAGCGGGATCGACAGGAGCTCGAGGCCGAGGAAGACGGTGACGAGGTTCTGCGCCCCCGCCAGGACGATCATGCCCGCCGCGCTGGTCAGCAGGAGCGCGTGGAACTCGCCGTGCGCGGCTTCCCGCGGGGCGACGTGGCGCCAGGACAGGAGCACCGTCGCCATGCCCGCCACCGCGACGATGAAGAGCGTCATCAGCGTGAGCTCGTCCATCCGCATCGCGGCGGAGATCAGGTCGGTGTCCTCCCCCCACTGCCAGACGCCGAGACCGAGCGCCGCGCCGAACGCCGCAAACGAGAGCGCGGGGACGATCGCCTCGCGGACGAAGCGGCTGCGCAGCAGCCCGAGCAGCAGGACGACGATCGCGCCGCCGAAGAGCGCGAGGAGCGGGGAGAGCGCCTCCCAGTCGATGTGCGGGGCCTCGGCCTTCACGGCGTGGGCACCTCCTCGGGGGCTGCCGGCAGGGGCGCGCGTCCCTGCAGCGGCTGCTGCGCGGGCTGCGCCGGCGGGTCGATGATCTGCGCGGCGCTGCGCACGGACTGGCCCACCGCCCGCTCGCCCTTCTCCAGGGCGAGCTGCGGGTACAGGGCCAGCGCGAGGATGCAGCCGACGAGCGGCACGAGCACCAGCGCGTCGCGGCCGCGCAGTTCGAGCGACGTCACGTCGGCGCCGACGCGGTTGTGCATCGCGCGGATGAAGAGCCGCAGCGTGTAGACGGCCGCGAGCGCCACGCCGGTGGTCGCGAGGATCGCGATCGCGAGCTTGCTGTTGAAGACCCCGAGGAGGATCAGGAACTCCCCGACGAAGTTGGCGCTGCCCGGCATCGCCAGGTTCGCCAGGGCGACGATGAGGAACAGGGCCGCGAGCCAGGGGGCGCGGAACGCGATGCCGCCCATGTCGCGCACGTCCTCGGAGCCGGCGGCGCGCTCGGCCAGCAGCGCGAGGATCACGAACGCGGGCGCCACCACGATCCCGTGGTTGACCGACTGCAGGATCGCCCCCTGGGCCCCCTGCTCGTTGAGCGCGAAGATGCCGAGCACGATGAAGCCCAGCTGGGCCACCGACGAGTACCCGAGCACCAGGCGGGCGTCGGTCGTGGTGAACGCCATCGCCGACCCGTAGAGGATCGAGATCAGGGCCAGGATCAGCATCAGCTCCTGGAACTCCACGGCGGCGTCCGGGAACAGCGGCGTCACGACGCGCAGGAACCCGTAGGCGGCGACCTTGCTGAGCACGCCGGAGAAGACGGCGAGCACCGGCAGCGGCATGGCGCGGTAGCCGTCCGGCATCCAGCCGTGGAACGGGAACGCCGGCATCTTGACCAGGAACGCGGCGGCGAAGCAGAGGAAGATCCATTCCTGCGTGCCCTGCGACAGGCCGGCGCCGGCGAGGTCGGCGAAGGCGAAGCTCACGTCGCCGCCGGTCTCGCGCGCCGACAGCACGCCGGTCGCGATGGCCGCCGTGAGCATCAGCAGCGAGCCGACCAGCGTGTAGATGAACAGCTTGGTGACGGCGCGCACCGGCTCGCGGTCCGCCCGGCCCCACACGTAGGTGAGGAACAGGAACGGCACGAGCATCAGGTCGAAGAAGACGACGAACAGCGCGAGGTCCTGCGCCATCAGCGCGCCGAGCACGCCGCTGTGGGCGACGCCCAGCATCAGGAAGAACTGGCGCGGGCGGTCCCACGACTTCATCGCCGCCCACAGCGTCGAGGCGGTGAACAGGACCGTCGTGAGCAGGATCAGGAAGAGGTTGAGCCCGTCGACACCGAGGATGTAGGAGATCCCCAGCGAGCGGATCCAGGTCTCGTCGGTGACGTACTGCAGCCCGTCGGCGCCGGACTCGAAGTCGACGACCAGGACCACCGCGTAGGCCAGCGCCAGGACCGAGCCCAGGAGCGCGGCGAGGCGCGTGGCGGCGGCGGGCAGCAAGCACCCGATGAGCGCCGCGGCGGCAGGCAGCCAGAGGAGGATGCTCAGGTGGATCGTCATGCGGCCTGCAGCAGGAAGAAGAGGGCGACGCCGACGGCGCCGAGGACCAGGGCGGCGGCGTAGGCGCGCGTGAAGCCGGACTGCAAGGCGCGCACGGCGGCGGAGCCGGCGCGGACGGCGGCGGTCGGCGCGCCGACGAAGCCGGCGTTGACGACGACGCGCTCGAACGTCGACTGGAAGAAGCGCCCGGCGAAGGACGAGGGCCGCACGACCAGGAGGTCGAGCAGCTCGTCGAAGTACCACTTGTTGACGAACAGGCGGTGCACGCCCTTGAAGCGCTCCATGGCGAACACCGCGCGGCCCGGCTGCTTGACCCAGATGGCGTACGCGATGGCGATGCCCGCCAGGCCGAGGCCGGCGCCGAGGATCAGGCCGAAGGCGATCTCGCCGTCGGACGGATGGCGCTCGTACAGCGCGCTGTCCTCGAACGTCGGGTGCAGGAAGGACTCGAGGCCGTGCGTCACCCACGGGATCTGCAGGAACCCGCCGACGATCGCCAGCACCGCGAGGATGCCCATGGCGACCTTCATTTCCGGCGAGCGCTCGGCGATGTGGTGCTGGGCGCCGGGGAAGCCCACGTCGGTGTCCTCGACCTCGCCCGTGGCCGGGTTGGTGTGGACCTCGGCGTGGTGCAGGTGGCCGCGCTCGAGCTCGGCGGCCTCGGGGCACGGCGCGCCGTGGAAGGCGCGGAAGATCATCCGCCAGGTGTAGACCGCGGTCAGCAGCGCCGCGAGGTAGCCGACGACGTACAGCGCCATGTACCAGCCGCCGCGGTCGCCGACGAGCAGCAGGATCTCGTCCTTGGAGAAGAACCCGGAGAACGGCGGTACGCCCGCCAGCGCCAGCCCGCCGATCACGAAGCAGGCGTAGGTGAACGGCATCGCCTTGCGGAAGCCGCCCATGCGGTCGAGGTTCTGCTCGCCGGCCATGGCGCCGATGACCGAGCCGGCCGCCATGAACAGCAGCGCCTTGAAGAACGCGTGCGTCATGAGGTGGAACATCCCGGCGAAGTACGCGCCGGCGCCCACGGCCATGATCATGTAGCCGATCTGCGACATCGTCGAGTAGGCGATGACGCGCTTGAGGTCGGTGACGACCAGGCCGATCGTCCCCGCGACCAGCAGCGTGACGCAGCCCACGACCGCCGCCACGTCCGCCGCGGCGGGCGCCTGCTCGAAGAGCGGGTGCATGCGGGCGATCAGGTAGACACCCGCGGTCACCATGGTGGCGGCGTGGATCAGGGCCGAGACCGGGGTCGGGCCCTCCATCGCGTCCGGCAGCCAGGTGTGCAGCGGGATCTGGGCGCTCTTGGCGAACGCGCCGACCAGCAGCAGGATGCACCCAGCCACCAGGTCGCCGTCGTTGCGGGCGAAGTCCTCCTTGACGCCCTCGAACGTGCCGAGGAAGTCGAGCGTGCCGGAGTGCTTGAAGATGAAGTACGTCCCGAGCACCAGGCCGATGTCGCCGACCACGTTGATGACGAACGCCTTGATGCCGGCGCTCGTCGCCGTGGTCCGCCGGTACCAGAACGAGATCAGCAGGTACGACGCGGCGCCGACGAACGCCCACCCGATGATCAGGACCAGGAAGTTCGCGGCCAGGACCAGGACCAGCATGGAGAACACGAAGAAGTTGAGGTACGCGAAGAAGCGCACGTACCCCTGGTCGCTGGCCATGTAGATCGTCGAGTACAGGTGGATGAGCGTCGAGACGCCCGAGACCACCAGCACCATGAGGACGCTCAGCGGGTCGACGAGGATCGCCAGCCTGGCGTCGACCCCGGCGGTGACCGCGTAGTCCCAGGCGGTCGAGACGACCTGCGCGTGCTCGCCGTGCGCGCCCTCGATCTCGAAGAAGGCGAAGACGCCCGCGATGAACGAGACGAGGATGGCGAGCGTGCCGACGAAGCCGGCCGTGCGCCCGGGCAGCGACCGGCCGAGGACGCCGAGCACGATCGTGCCGACCAGGGGGCTGAGCAGGACGACCCAGCCGGCGGTCGATGCGCTCATCCGTGGAGCTCCCGGAGCTCGTCGACGTCGATCGGCAGGCGCCGGCGGTACAGCGCGACCACGAGACCGAGGCCGATGCAGACCTCGCAGGCCGCGACGACCATGACGATGATCGCGAAGATCTGCCCGTCGCCGTCACCGTGCATCCGGCTGAACGTGATCAGCGCGAGGTTCGCCGCGTTGAGCATCAGCTCGATGCACAGCAGGACCACCAGCGGGTTGCGCCGCAGCAGGACGCCGGCTGCGCCGATGCAGAAGACCAGGGACGAGACGGCCAGGTACCACCCGATCGCCATGGGCTACTCCTTGCCCTCGCGGCGGCCGGCGAGCGCCTCGGACTCATGCACATCGGCCGGCGCGGTCACCGGCTCGTGGGGCAGGCCCTGGACGGCCTCGAGCATCGTCCCGGTCCCCGGCGGGCGCAGCGCCTCGCGGACGGGTGCGGTGCGCTCGTCCGCGGCCTCGCCCAGGCCGCCGCGACGGCGCGCCAGCACGACGGCGCCGACCGCCGCGATGAGCAGCAGGAAGGACGCGAGCTCGAAGGCCAGGAGGAAGCGCGTCAGCAGCAGCTCGCCGATCTGCTCTGGCGAGCCGAAGCCCGGCTCGGCGGGCAGCGGCGCGCCGTCGGTGTCGATGGCCTTCAGGCCCGAGCCGAGTGTCGCGATGGCCAGCTCGACGAACAGCAGGCCGGCCACGAGGAATGCCAGGAACCGCACGCGGTTGGTGTTCGGCGGCCGCGTGGGCCGGATCTCGCCGCCCACGTAGGCGACGACGAAGACGTAGAGGACCATCACCGCGCCCGCATACACCACGACCTGCGCGGCGGCCACGAACTCCGCGCGCAGCAGGAGGAAGAGCGCCGCCAGCGAGAGCAGGTGGAACACCAGCGCCAGGACGGCATAGAACGGGTTGCGCAGCGAGGCCACGCCGATGGCACCGGCGACGGCGCCGATCCCGGCGATGAAGAACAGGACCTCGGCCATGCGACCGGTGGAACCTACCCGAGTCGAGGCCGAAACGACCGTCCGCGTCGGGTCGTGACAGCCGCTACGAGACCGGGGACGTCGCGGGCCGGACGGCTACCCCCGCCGGAACCGGTCGACGGCGTACCCCGTCTCCTCGTCGATGATCCTCCGGCGGCTGTCGACGAAGACCTCGACGGGGATGCCGCGACGGTCGTAGCGGACGTCGAGCTCGGCCGCGCCCTCGGCGATGGCCTCGCGCACGACGCGGTGCAGGCGGGGCAGGGTCGCGACATGGCCGAACTCGTCGGGTGCGCGCACCGGCCGGCCGCGGCGGACGGTCAGCGTGACCGGGCCCCGGGTCGCCGGTGGGCAGAAGCACACCCGCCGCACGCGGAAGCGGTACGTCGTGATGCCGGTCCGCCTCCATGTCCGCTTGGCCCGGTCCAGCGCTCGCTGGGCGCTGCCGTCGGCGATGGCCGGGTCGGGCGTGTGCTGCTGGCGCGGGTCCTGCGCGGAGGCGCCGGCCGCCGCGCCGGTCAGCGCGGCGAGCACCGCGGCGAGGACGGGGCGCCCGCGCGTCACCAGACCGGGGGTGCTGCGTCGCAGGCCGGGTGCAGGACCGGCCCCGGGCGGGCCGCCGTGATCCGGCGCTCGGGCGCCGACCCGTCCAGGGTCCGGACGCGCACCTCCTGCGCGCCGCGCCGGCCGGACGCCGTGAACGCCACCCGGCGCCCGTCACCGCTCAGCGCCGGGTGGGCGGCGTACGGGAGCCGGCCGCTGACCGCCGTGGTGCGGGCGCCGGCCA
>DASPKC010000326.1:0-5972 GCA_035628295.1 Baekduia sp. | reverse complement strand
ACGGTCACCGGCAACACCTACGACAAGTACGGCTCCACCAACCCGGTGGTCAAGCGGCTGATGGCCGGCTTCGAGACCACGCTGGAGGAGCTCTTCACCCAGGCGGCGCCGGCGTCGATCCTGGACGTCGGCTGCGGCGAGGGCGTGCTCACCCACCAGTGGGCCCAGCAGCCCGGCGTGCAGCGCATCGTCGGCATCGACCTCGAGGACCCGACGCTGCAGACGGCGTGGGAGCAGCGTCAGGCGCCGAACCTCGAGTACAAGGTCATGAAGGCCGAGAACCTGCCGTTCGCCGACGGCGAGTTCGAGCTCGCGAGCGCGATCGAGGTCCTCGAGCACGTGCCCGATCCGGCGCACACGGTCGCCGAGATGGCGCGCGTCGCCTCGGACTGGCTGCTGGTCAGCGTCCCCCGCGAGCCGCTGTGGCGCATGCTCAACATGGCACGCGGCGCGTACTGGAAGGACCTGGGCAACACGCCCGGCCACCTCAACCACTGGTCCAAGCGCAGCTTCGTCGCGCTCCTGGAGCGCCACGGGCAGGTCGTCGAGGCACGGTCGCCGTTCCCGTGGACGATGCTGCTCGTCCGGCTTGGCGGCTGAGGCGCGCGACGCCACCCCGCCGGTGACCGCCGCGGCGGCGCCGGCGCCCGACGGCTACGCCCGCGGCGCGCGCATCCTCTCGGTCGGGATCGCCACCACCGGCGTCCTGACCTTCGGGTACTTCGCGGTCGCCGCGAACGTGCTCGACCAGGACGAGTACGGGGCGGTCTCGCTGCTGTGGACGGTCCTGTTCGTCGTCATGTCGGTGATCTACCGCCCGGTCGAGCAGCTGCTGTCGCGCTCGATCGCCGCACGGCGGGCGCAGGGCCTGGACGCCGGGTCGCTGCGCACCCCGCTGCTCATCCAGGGGGCGTTCGCGCTCGGCTTCCTCGTGCTCGCGCTGGTCTTCCGCGGACCGCTCATCGACCTCTTCGGCGGCGCCGACGCCCTCTACTGGACGCTGCTCGTGGCGTCGCTGGCCTACGCCGCGTCCTACTTCGCCCGCGGCTACCTCGCCGGCCACCAGCAGTTCGCGCTCTACGGCGCGCTCGTGTTCTTCGAGGCCACGTCGCGGATCGCGTTCCCGGTGGCGGTCGCCGTGGGGATCGCGTCGGGTCAGACGGCGGTCGCCCTGGGCATCGCTGCCGCGCCGCTGGCGTCGCTGCTGGTCATCCCGTGGGCGTTCGCGCGCCGCGAGCCGGCCGCGGCGAGCGGTCCGCGCGATCAGGCGGCACTGCGGGCGGGTGCCGGCTTCGCGGGCTCGGTGGCGGTCATCCAACTCGCCGAGCAGACGCTGGTCAACGCCGCGGCGCTGCTCGTCGACACCGCGGCGGTGGCCGGCATCGTCTTCAGCGCCTTTCTGATCACGCGCGCGCCGCTGCAGCTCTTCCAGGTCGTGCAGACCTCGCTGCTGCCCCACCTCGCCGGCCTCGACGCGACGGCCGACCGGGGCGAGTTCGAGCGAGCCATCCGCGTGACCGTGCTGGCGATCGCGGCCTTCGCGGGCGCCATCGCGCTCGGCCTCCTGCTCGTCGGGCCCTGGGCCATGGACCTGCTGTTCGGCGACCTGCACGACTACGGCCGCGGCGGCCTGGCGCTCGTCGCGGTCGGCATGGGCCTGCACCTCGCGGCGGGGACGCTCAACCAGGCCGCCCTGGCCCGCGACCGCGCGCACCAGGCCGCGGCGGCGTGGGCGGTGGCCGCGGTGGTGTTCATCGGCTGGATGCTGCTCGGCGTGGTCGACGACGAGCTCCTGCGCGCCGAGACCGGCTACCCGCTCGCCGCGGGCCTGCTCTGCGCGCTGCTCTACCGGCTGGACCGCCGGGCGTACGCCGCGTAGGTGCGGGGCGCGGTGGCGCGCCGTGCGGGACGTGGCGCCGCCGGGCAGCGGCCGCCGACAGCTCAGCGACGACGGAGCGGGGTCGGGAGTGCCGGCCGGCGCCCCGGTCCGCGGCGTCCGCGCGCAGCGTCGAAGCGCGCTTCGCCATCTGTGGGCGGATCGCCGCGGCATCCCACGGTCGATTCGCCAACAGGCGCGATTCGGCGGCGAACCGCGCCTGAGCGACGCGCGAGCTGGGCGCCGCGGCGCGGGCGCTGCCTCCCCGTCGCTGAGCCGTCGACGGCCGCCGCGCACCCACCCCGTCGGCGGCGCGGGACTCCAGGGCGGGGCCGGCGGGCCGCGCCCCCGCGCCGCCCGCCGGACCACCAACGCCTACTCGTACGCCAGCGCCTGCAACACGTCCATGCGCGCCGCCCGCCGGGCGGGCCAGATCGCGGCCAGCACGCCGGCCAGGCCGCCGAGGACCAGGACCACGAGCAGGCTGACGACCGGGATCGTGATCGTGAAGCCGTCGATCGCCTGCCCGACCAGGAGCGCCAGCAGGACGCCGAGCCCCAGCCCGAGGACCGAGCCGATGAGGGCGATGATCGCGGCCTCGCCGCGGATCATCCGCTTGACCTGCTTGCGGGTCGTGCCGACGGCGCGCAGCAGGCCGAGCTCGCGGGTGCGCTCGGTGATCGACAGGTAGAGGGTGTTGACGATCCCGAACAGCGAGACCACGACCGCCAGCGACAGCAGGGCGTAGATCAGGCCGAGCAGCTGGTTGACCTGGCCGGCCTGCTCGTCGACCCACTCATCGTTGCTGAGCACCTCGGCCGCCGGGAAGCGCTCGGTGAGCAGGCGGTCGATCGCGGGCTGCGGGTCCGCGCCGTCCCGATAGGCCACGAACACGGTCGAGTCGTCGTCGTCGCCCCAGCGGGCCTTGACGATGTCGTTGCTGACGAGGATCGGGCCCAGGAACACCGACTCGTCGTCGTGGATGCCGACGACCTCGAGGCGCAGCAACTGGTCGCCGGTCGTGCGCACCGTGATGCGGTCGCCGACCCCCACGCCGCGGTCCTCGGCCTCGTCCTTGGACAGGATCGCCGTGTCGCCGCGCAGGCGCTCCCACGTGCGGTCGTCGCCGCGGTCCCACGTCAGGTTGATCGTCCGCGCCGCCGTGCGCTGGTCGATGCCCACCACGCCGGTCGACTCGTCCTCGTCGCCGGGCTCGACGACGTCCAGGAACCGCAGGGCCGTGACGGCGGCCACCCCGTCGATCTCGGCGACGGCTCGCGTCGTGGCGTGCGGGAACGGCGACCAGCCGTCGGTGTTCTGCACCACGGCCTGCGACCGCGAGCTCTGCTGGATGTTGCGCTCGATGAAGTCGCCGGTGCTGCCCGCGAAGATCGACGCGAAGGCGACCAGGGCCACGCCGACCATCAGCGCCGCCGCCGTCACGGCGGTGCGCCCGGGCTGGCGCACGCTGTTCTCGCGCGCCAGGCGGCCCGTCAGCCCGCGGCCGGCCACGAAGCCCACCATGCGGCTCAGCGGCCCGACGAGGCGCGGCGACAGGAGCGCCACGCCGAGGAAGGCGGCCGCCGCGCCGCCGCCGAGCAGCGACAGCGTCCCCGTCTCCCCGGAGGCGAAGAAGAGCCCGGCGACCATCAGGGCCACGCCGGCGCTCAGCAGGACGCCGCCCAGGATCGGCGCGACGCGCGAGCGGCGGTGCTCGATGACCGCGTCCTCGCGCAGGGCCGCCAGCGGCGACACGCGCGTGGCCCGCAGCGCGGGCGCCAGCGACGCCAGCACCGTGACGAGCAGCCCGACGACGATCGCCACGATGATGGTCCGCGACTCGACGACCGTGCCCTGGGAGGGGACGTCGAAGCCGAACGCCTGCATGAGCTCGCGCAGCCCGGACGCCACGAGGATGCCGGCGCCCACGCCGACCGCGCCGCCGACCAGCCCCAGCAGGGCCCCCTCGGCGAGGACCGAGCGCAGGACCTGGGCCCGCGACGCGCCCATGGTCCGCAGCAGCCCGAACTCCCGGGTGCGCTGCGCCACCGTGATGGAGAAGGTGTTGAAGATCGAGAACCCGCCGACGAACAGCGCGATGCCGGCGAACGCCAGCAGAGCGGTGTTGAGGAACGACAGGTCGTCCTGGATCTGCGACGTCTGCTCGTCGGCCTCCTGGTCGCCCGTGCGCACGGTGCCGTCGCGGCCGATGACCGGCCGCAGGCGGGCGGCGAGCTCCTCCGGCGTGAGGCCCTGCTCGGCGGCGACGTCGATCTCGTCGTAGCCGGGGTTGCCCAGCAGTCGCTGGGCCTCGGGCAGCGTCGTGGCGAGGATCGTCGCGCCGCCGAAATTGTCCACGCCGGCGACCTTGGTGACGCCGACGATCCGCAGCGTCTCGCGCTCGCCCGCGCCCTGGACGTCGATCGGGTCACCGACGTCGAAGCCCTCCCGGTCGGCCGTCGCCTTGTCGATCGCCGCCTCGCCGGGGCGCTGGGGCAGCCGGCCCTCGGGGACCTCGACCGCCGAGAAGTCCTCGAACGTGCTGACCGAGGTGATGAAGTTGGGTGCCCCGCCGCCCTCGTTGATGCGCTTGCCGTCCTTGCCCAGGACGGTGCCCTCGTCGAAGAGCGCGCCCTCGACCGCCTCGACGCCCTCGACGCCGCGGATGCGGTCCACCAGCGCCGCCGGCAGCGGCGGCGAGTCCGTGAACTCGCTCTCGGGCCGGTCGGGGCGCGTGACGGCGACGTCGATGCCGGCGTAGCTGGCGGAGAAGATCCGGTCGAAGGAGCGGTTGATCGTGTCGGTGAAGACGTAGGTCCCGGACACGAGCATCACGCCCGCGACGATCGCGGCCAGCGTCAGGACCAGCCGCAGGCGGCGGGCGAGGAGCCCGCGCAGCGCGATCTTGAGCATGGCCTACGCCACCGCCTTCATGAGGTCGAGCACGCCGTCGGCCGTCTCGGCCTCGCCGTCGTGGACGATGCGCCCGTCGGCCAGCACGAGCAGCCGGTCCGCGACGGCGGCCGCGAACGGCTCGTGGGTCACCATCACCACGGTCTGGCCGAGCTCGTCCACCGACCGGCGCAGCAGGTCCAGGATCTCGCCCGAGGTGCGCGAGTCGAGGTTGCCGGTGGGCTCGTCGGCGAAGATGACCGCGGGACGCGTGGCGAGCGCGCGCGCGACCGCGACGCGCTGCTGCTGGCCGCCGGACATCTCCGCCGGCCGGTGGCGCAGGCGGTCGCGCAGGCCGACGGTGTCGATGAGCCGGTCGATCCACTCCCGGTCCACGTCGCCGCCGCCGATCGTCACCGGCAGCAGGATGTTCTCCTCGGCGCTCAGCACCGGGACGAGGTTGAAGGCCTGGAACACGAACCCGAGGCGGTCGCGGCGCAGGCGCGTGAGCGCCTTGTCGTCGAGGTCCGCCAGCTCCGAGCCGTCGACCAGCACCGAGCCCGCGGTCGGCCGGTCGAGGCCGGCGAGCAGGTGCATCAGCGTCGACTTGCCCGAGCCCGAGGGGCCCATGATGGCGGCGAACTGGCCGCTCGGGAACGCGGTCGTGATGCCGCGGAGCGCGTGGACGGCCGTCTCCCCTTCGCCGTACACGCGGCGGAGCTCGGAGGTGCTGACGATGTTCATGCCCCACAGCATCGTCACCGCCGAGCGCGCCGATCGTGCGGATGACTTGTGAACCGCGGGTGCGGCTAGCCGTACCTACTCACCGGCCTTGAGGTAGGCCAGTACCGCCAGCACGCGGCGGTGGTCCTCGACCGTGGGCGTGAGGTCGAGCTTCGAGAAGATCGAAGTCACGTGCTTCTCGACGGCGCGCTCGGTCACGACCAGCGCCTCGGCGATCGCCGCGTTCGAGCGGCCCTCGGCCATCAACGCCAGCACCTCGCGCTCGCGCGCGGTCAGCGCCGCGAGCGGGTCCTCGCGGCGGCGGCGGCCGAGCAGGAGCGCCACGACCTCGGGGTCGAGCGCGGAGCCGCCGCCGGCGACGCGGCGGACCGCGTCGGTGAACGTGTCCACGTCGGCGACCCGGTCCTTGAGCAGGTAGCCGGTCCGCTCCGTCGACTCCGAGAGCAGCTCGAGGGCGTAC
>DASPKC010000325.1:0-14649 GCA_035628295.1 Baekduia sp. | reverse complement strand
AGCAGCAGCCGCGGGGCACCTGCGTCGAGCGCCTCGTCGACCTCCTGCAGCGTGCGGCACTCGACCTCGAGCGGCACGTCCGGGGCCTGAGCGCGCGCCCGCCGCACGGCGTCTGCCACCCCGCCGGCCATCGCCGCGTGGTTCTCCTTGATGAGGATCGCGTCGTACAGGCCATGGCGGTGGTTGGTCCCGCCGCCGGCGGCCACGGCCGCCTTCTCGAGCTCGCGCAGCCCCGGGGTCGTCTTGCGCGTGTCGAGGATCCGCGCGCCGGTGCCCTCGACCGCGCGCACGAAGCGGGCGGTCAGCGTGGCGACGCCGCTGAGCTGCTGCAGGAGGTTCAGGGCCGTGCGCTCGGCGGTCAGGATCGCCCCCGCGCGGCCCGTCACGCGCAGCACGACGGTGCCCGGGTCCTGCCACGCGCCCTCGGGCGCCAGGCGCTCGACCCGCACGCCGGGGTCGCACTGCCGGAAGGCCTCCTCGGCGGCGTCGAGGCCGAAGACGACGCCGGGCGCCTTCTGGGTGATCGTGGCGATACCGCGGGCGTCCGGCGGCACGGTCGCCTGCGTGGTGATGTCGCCGACGCCGACGTCCTCGGCCAGCGCCCTGGCCACGAGGTCCTGCAGGGCGGTGCGCTCCGCGGTCATGAGGCGGCGCAGGATAGGCGCAACGGACCGTGTGTCTGCGCCACGCAACGGGTAGCGGACCGGCGAGATGCCCGTCGTGAACGAGATCACCGTCGACCGGCTGCGCGAGCTCGCCTCCACCCGCGAGCGCCACGGCAAGGTCCTGTCCCTCTACTTCAACCTGGACCCGCAGACCTTCGCCACGCCGCCCGCGCGCGACACGGAGATCAGCTCGGTCCTGGACGAGGCCGATCGGCGGCTGCGCGACGAGGCGCGCCTGACCCACGACGAGCAGCGGATGCTGCGCGAGGACCTCGAGCGGGTCCGCAGCCACCTGAAGGGCTCGCTGGACGCCGAGGGCGCCCGCGGCCTCGCGCTGTTCGCGACCGGCGGCGGCGAGCGGCTGGACGTGCTCAAGCTGCCCCGGCCGGTCAACCACGCGGTGGCGATCGGCGACGGGCCGTACCTCGAGCCGCTGGCGCGCATCGGCACGCGCGAGTGCTGGTGGATCGTGCTCGTCGACCGGCGGCGCGCCCGGCTGCTGGAGGGCTCGCTCGACGGGCTGGCCGAGGTCTGGCGCACCGAGGCCGAGCAGATGCACGACCAGCACGACCAGGGCGGCTGGTCGCAGGCGCGCTACCAGCGCAGCGTCGACAAGGAGGTCGAGGACCACCTGCGCGCCGTCGGCGACGAGCTGCTGCGCCGGGTGCGTGGCAACCGCCCGATCGACGGCCTGCTCGTCGGCGGCCCCGTCGAGACGGTGCCGGTGTTCGAGCAGGGCATCCACCCCGACCTCGCCAAGCACCTCGCGGGGCGCATCGAGGGCGTCGACGTCGGCAACGCGACGCCGGACGCCGTGCTCGGGGCGGCGGAGACCGTGCTGCGCGGGCTGCGCATCGACCGCGACCGCGCGCTGCTGGACCGCCTGCACGAGGGGCTCGGCACCGGCAGCAGGGCGGCCGCCGGGCTGACCGACGTGCTGCAGGCCGTCCACGAGCGCCGCGTCGAGACCCTCCTCGTCCACGACGGCTTCAGCGCCGCCGGACACTCCTGCCCGCGCTGCGGGCGCCTCAGCGTCGACATCTCGGGCAGCTGCCCGGTCGACGGGGCGGTGACCGAGCCCGTCGGCGACGTCGTCGGCGCCGCCATCGAGGCCACCTGGACGCAGGACGGCGGCGTGCGCATCCTCACCGACCCCGACCTCGAGCAGCTCGGCCAGATCGCGGCGGTCCTGCGCTTCTGACGCGCAGGCTCAGGCGCGCAGGACGGTGAGGGTGGCCAGCGCCGGATCCGCCGCGCCGTGCAGGCGGGCGCCGGCGTCGAGGAGCTCGCGCAGGTAGTCGACGGTCTCGGCGGTCACCCGCTCGCCTGGCAGCAGCGCCGGGATCCCCGGCGGGTAGCCGGCGATCGACTCGCAAGAGACGCGGCCGACGGCCTCGGCGACGGGCACGACCTCGGTGTCGCCCAGGAACGCGTCGCGCGGGGCGACCACCATCTCGTTGCGCAGGAACCCGCGCGTGCGGACCAGGGCCTCCGAGGTGCCCGGGCGGTCGATCCGCCGGACCACCTCGTCGAGGTCGCCGGCCAGGCGCTCCAGCGCCTCGGGGCGCTCGGCCAGGCCGATGACGCAGACGATCGTGGCGTGCGTGGCCAGCTCGACCTGGACGTCGTAGGCGTCGCGCAGCGCCTCCGCCACGGCGTAGCCCGACCGGCCGGTCCCGCGCACGTCGAGCACGAGGCGCAGCGGGTCGCAGTCCGCGACGCCGGGGCGGCCGACCAGCTCCGGGCCCACGACCGCGATCCCGGGCGTCGCGCCCAGCTTCTCGCGCACGCGGCGCCCGGCGGCCAGCGTCTCGTGCAGCAGCGCCTCGCCGTGGACGGCCAGCTGGCGGCGGGCCGCGTCCAGCGACGCCAGCAGCAGCGACGACGGCGACGTCGAGCGCACGAGCCGCACCGCGCGGGCGACGGCCGCCGGGTCGATGCGCCCGGTCGCGGCCACGTGCAGCATCGCGCTCTGCGTCAGCGACCCGCCGATCTTGTGGGTCGAGGTGAGCGCCGCGTCGGCGCCGAGCCGCAGGGCCGACTGCGGCACGTCGGGATGGAAGCCGAAGTGCGGCCCCCAGGACTGGTCCACCACGAGCGGGACGCCGCGCTCGTGCGCCACCTGCGCCAGCGCCGGCACGTCGGCCACCACGCCGTAGTACGTGGGCGAGACGACGAACGCGGCGCGCGCGCCGGGCGTCTCGTCCAGGGCGCGCGCGAGCTCGGCCGGCTCCACGCCGTTGGCCATCCCGAGCTCCTCGTCGTAGGCGGGGGCGGCGAACGCCGGCACGCCGCCGGACAGCACGAGCCCGTCGACCAGCGACGCGTGGCTGTTGCGCTGCGCCACGACCCGCGCACCGAGGGGGGCGAGCGCGAGCGCCAGCGCGTGGTTGCCCTGCGTCGCGCCGTTGGTGAGAAACCACGTGCGCAGCGCGCCGTGGGCGTGCGCGGCGAGCGCCTCGGCCTGCTCGTAGGGCGTCGGCGACGGCCCGAGGTCGATGCCCTCGACGTCCTGGGGGACGTCGGCGGCCAGCGCGTCGGGGCCGATCGCGTGGATCAGCCCGGGGTCGGCGCCCGGGCCGCCTTTGTGGCCCGGGACGTGGAAGCGGCCCGCCCCCCGGAACGCGTACGCCACGAGGGCGTCGAGGTACGGGGCGGTGGGCTGCGAGGCCACTACCCCGCGGCCTTGAGCAGCGCCGCGCGGACGAAGCCGTCGAGGTCGCCGTCCAGCACGCGCTGGGCGTCGCCGACCTCGTGGTCGGTGCGGTGGTCCTTGACCATCGTGTAGGGGTGCAGGACGTAGGAGCGGATCTGCGAGCCCCAGCCGACGTCCTGGGCCTCGCCCTTCTCGCGCGCGATCTCCTCCGCGCGCGCCTGCTCCTGCAGCGCCAGGAGCTTCGCCCGCAGCATCTTCATGGCCGTGTCGCGGTTGGCCGACTGCGAGCGCTCGTTCTGGCACTGCACGACCACGCCCGACGGCCGGTGGGTGATGCGCACCGCGGAGTCGGTCTTGTTGACGTGCTGGCCGCCGGCGCCCGACGCGCGGTACGTGTCGACCTGGAGGTCGTCGGCGTCGATCTCCACGTCGCCGACCTCCTCGACCACCGGTGCCACCTCGACGCCGGCGAACGCCGTCTGACGGCGCCCCTGCGAGTCGAAGGGCGAGATGCGCACCAGCCGGTGCACGCCGCGCTCGGCCCCGAAGAGGCCGTAGGCGTTCTCGCCGGCCGCGCGGAACGTCGCCGACTTGATGCCGGCCTCCTCCCCCGCGCTGGCCTCCAGGAGCTCGACCTTGAAGCCGCGCCGCTCGCCCCAGCGCATGAGCATGCGCAGCACCATCTCGGCCCAGTCCTGGGCGTCGGTGCCGCCCGCGCCGGCGTTGACCGACACGAGCGCGTCGCCGGCGTCGTACTTGCCGCTGAAGAGCCGCTCCTCCTCGAGCGCGGCCAGCCGCTCCTCCACCGTGTCGAACTGCTGGGCGAGCTCGGCCGCCATGTCCGGGTCCTCCTCGGCGAGCTCCACGAGGCCCTCGAGGTCGTCGACGTCGCGCTCCAGCGAGCGCCAGGTCTCCAGCCGGCGGGTCGAGCGCGCGTGCTCGGCGGAGACCTTGGCCGCGGAGTCCGGGTCGTCCCAGAAGCCCGGCGCCTGCATCTGCTGCTCGAGCTCGGCGACCCGGGCGGCGAGCGCGTCGGCGTCCACGCTGCTGCGCAGCAGCTCGAGCTGCTCGCTGGCGGCGGACAGGCGCTGCTGGGGGGAGAGCGTGGTGGCCTCGGCCATGACGTCGGCCGACGATAGCGTGCACCCGTGCCCTCGCTCCTCTCGCCCGTGCTCCTGCCGCCGATGCTCGTGCTGCGGGCGCTCGACGACCTGCACACCCTGGCGGTGACCGCCCGCGCGGCCGTGGAGGTCGGCGAACGTGTCGTGGAGCTGGGCGAGCGCATCGTGACGATGGGCGAGCGCCTCGACGCCCGTGGCGAGGCCATCCTGGGTGTGGGCGCGCAGCTCGAGCGCCGGGCCGAGGCCATCCTCGATCTCGGCGCCCGCCTCGACGCCAGCGGGGCGGCCATGCACGGGCTGGGCGAGCGGATGCAGGCCCAGGGCGAGGTCCTGGAGGCGGTCGCCCGCGACGTGGCGACGCGCGGCGCCGAGGTGGCCGCGGCGCTGCCGCTGCTCGAGCGGGCCGTGGCGCTCGGCGAGCCGCTCGAGGGGACGGTCGAGCGCCTCGGCCGGATCGTGGACCGCCTGCCCGGCGGCGCGCAGGCGCGGCGCCGGGCCACGCGCCCCGATCAGCCCACCGGGTGACGCTCGCGCAGCTGCTCGCGGACCCGCGCGCTGGCCGACGCCTCGGCCGCCCCGCCGCGCCGCGCCGCCTCGTCGGCGAAGCGGCGCTCGATGTCGGGCGCGGCGCGCCGCAGGTTCCACGTGAACCCGCGCGTGGCCAGCCCGGCCCGCAGCACGTGCGCCGCCCAGACGAAGCGCGGCGTGCAGATCCGCGGCGCCCGGCGCTCGATGCCGGCCGCGATGTCCGCCGCGGCGCGCTGCACCGGGTAGGTCTTCTTGAAGGGCGGCAGCATGGCCGCGCGCAGGCGCGCGAACGCGTCGAGCTCCTGGTCGCCCTCCAGCACCATGTTGGTCGCGATCCAGGTCGGGTGGATCGTGCCGACGTCGACGCCGTGGTGGGCGACCTCCAGGCGCAGGCTGTTGCACAGCGCCTCGACGCCGGCCTTCGTGGCCGCGTAGGCCGACATGCCGGGCGCGTGCGCGTAGGTGGCCAGCGACGCGGTCACCGCCACGTAGCCGCGTCGCCGCAGGACCTCGGGCAGCGCCGCGCGGATCGTGTGGTGCACCCCGATGAGGTTGATCTCCACCGTCCTGACCCAGGCCGCCGGGTCGGTCGACGCCAGCGGCCCGAACGTCGCGATCCCGGCGTTCGCCCATACGACGTCGACGCCGCCGTGCCGGGCTGCGACCTCCTGCACCGCGGCCTCGCACGCGGCGAGGTCGGTGACGTCGAGCTCGACGGTGGTCGCCGAGCCGCCGAGCTGCTCGGCGGCCGCCGCCAGCGCGGCCCCGTCGACATCCGCCAGGACGCAGGTCGCGCCGCGCGCGACCAGCTCCTTGGCGGTCGCCAGGCCGATGCCTCCGGCCCCGCCGGTGATCAGCACGACCTTGCCCGTCAGCGTCCTCGCAGCCATGCGCGCGACGCTAGCCCGGCGCCGGCGCTGCGTCCAGGCGCTACGGGCGCTCGGCGACCTCGTGACGCACCAGGTCGCCGGGCTGGACGGCGCCGGCCCCGCGGACCTCGTCGAGCTGCTCGGTGATGAGCCGCCGTGCGCTGGCCAGGGTCTCGTCGATCGCGGCGAGCGCCTGGTCGGTGTCGCCGGCGCGAGCCGCGTACTTGGCGACAACGAGCCCCTGCACGATGCTGTCGTTTATGGCCAGCGCCCGGCGCTCCTGCTCGCGGTGCAGCGCCTCCTGGCGCTCGAGCGCCTCCGCCGCCTCGTCGGCGTACAGGGCGGCGGCGCCTGCCACGCGCTGCGGCACGTGGCGCCGAGGCCGCCGCCACGCGAGCACGAGGACGCCGGCGGGCCGCCCGTCGCGCAGGATCGGCTGGGCGAGGCCGAACACCGCGCCGCGCAGGCGGCCGCCGACGCCCACCTGCAGGAGCGGATCGGGACGGCCGCTGTGCTGGGCGCGCTGCAGCGAGCGCAGCGCGTCGGGACTGTCGAGCACGAGCGCGCCGTCAGCCGCGCCGGCGGCCGCCGTCACCTGCAGGCCCCGGCCGCCCTGGACCGGCTGCAGCAGGACCACGACGTCGGCCCCCGCCGAGCGGCACAGCCCGTCGCAGACGGCTTCGGCGACCTCGCCGGCGTCCGCGACGGCCCCCATCCGGGCCACCGCGGCGAGATCGGCGGCCTGCAGGCGGATGGCCGCAGAGAGCTCGGAGATGAGCAGGCCGCCGACGACGACCGTCCCGGTGGCCATGAGCCAGAACACACCGGGGACCGCCATGCCGGCCACGAGCGCCGCGGTCAGCGCGTAGGCGGCGGCTGCGACGGCGATCTGCGCGACGGCCGCGCGCCAGCCGAAGAACCAGGCCGCGTACATGCCGACCCAGACGTAGAGGAACGAGTAGGCGGCGGCGGCCGCGCCACCCGAGGCCACGCACAGCGTGATGAGGGAGGTGCCGGCCAGCAGGAAGACGTGCAGCTCGCGCGTCCCGAGGTGGTCGGCGCGCAGCCACAGGGTCGGCGCGATGACACAGGCGAGGGCGACGGGCACCCACAGGCCCGCATCGCGCGTGTCCTGCGCGTGCGGGACGAGCAGCGTGACCGCGACCAGCGTGGCGCCCGCCGCGAACAGCACGGCGAGGCCCTTGCTCATCGTGGCCCGCTCACCCGGCGTGCTGCCGAACGGCACGAGCGTCCTGGCGCCGCTCACGCATGAGCATCGGCGCCACGCCCCCGGCCCTTGAGCCGGCCGCTGCGCGACTCCCCGTCCGTCCCGCCCGGACGGGCGGGCCGCTCAGCTCCGCGTCAGGCGCCGTGGCACTTCTTGTACTTGCGCCCCGAGCCGCACCAGCACGGGTCGTTGCGCCCGATCTGGTCGTGCTCGTCGACGCGGCGCTGCTCGACGACCGCGCCGACCGGCGCGTCCTCGGCGGTCTCGTAGCCGTCGGGGCCGATCGCCGTGCCGGCGCCGGCAGCAGCGGCCAGCGCGCTCGGCTGGGCGCTGCCGACGCCGCCCGAGTACTGCACGCGGCCCGGCCGGGTCTGCGAGGCGCCCGCGCGCGGCTCGTACTGCTCGGGCTCGGCGGTCTCGACCTCGACCTGCACGCGGAAGATCATCCGCGTGAAGTCCGACCAGATCTGGTTCATCAGGTCGGTGAAGAGGTCGAACGCCTCGTTCTTGTAGGCGACGAGCGGGTCGATCTGGGCGAACCCGCGCAGGTGGATGCCCTCGCGCAGGTAGTCCATGTCGTAGAGGTGCTCGCGCCACTTCTCGTCGATCGTCTGCAGCAGCAGGTAGCGCTCGAGCGCGCGCATGAGCTCCTCGCCGAGCTCCTGCTCCCGGCTGTCGTACAGCTCCCGGGCGCGGGACTGGAGGTCCTCGACGAGCTCCTCGCGGTCCATCGCGTCGTTGCGGACCTCCGGAGCGACCTCCGGCGGGAAGATCTCGTTCAGCGCGGTGGCCAGGCCGTCGAGATCCCAGTCCTCGACGTAGTCCGACGGCGTGTGCTCGTCGACGAGGCGCCGGATGACGGCGTCGATCTCGTCGCGCGCCGTGTCGCCCATGTCCTTGCCCTCGAGCACCTCGTCGCGGTACGCGTAGACGACGCGCCGCTGCTCGTTCATGACGTCGTCGTACTCGAGGACGCGCTTGCGGATGAGGAAGTTCTGCTCCTCGACCTTCTTCTGCGCCTTCTCGATCTGCTTGGTGAGCATGCCCGCCTCGATGGGCTCCTCGTGGCCCTCCTCGTCGACGGTGCCCAGGCGGTCCAGGATCTTGTAGATCCGGTCGCCGGCGAAGAGGCGGACGAGGTCGTCCTCGGCGCTGAGGAAGAAGCGCGTTTCGCCCGGGTCGCCCTGGCGCCCGGAGCGGCCGCGCAGCTGGTTGTCGATGCGCCGCGACTCGTGGCGCTCGGTGCCGCAGATGAACAGGCCGCCGGCCTCCATGACCGTCTCGCGGTCGGCGAGGACCCGCTCCTCGATCTTCGGCAGCAGCTCGGCGAAGCGCTCCTCGTAGTCCGGGTCGCCCGGGTTGAGCCCCAGCTTGCGCAGCTCGAGCTGCGTCTGGTGCTCGGCGTTGCCGCCGAGCTTGATGTCCACGCCGCGGCCCGCCATGTTCGTGGCGATGGTGACGGCGCCGGGCTGCCCGGCCTCGGCGACGACCTCGCCCTCGCGCTCGGCGTACTCCGGCTTGGCGTTGAGGACGTGGTGCGGGATGCCGCGCTTGCGCAGCTCCTCGGACAGCAGCTCGGAGACCTCGACGGAGATCGTGCCGACCAGCACCGGCTGCTGGTTGGCGTGGCGGGCGGCGATCTCGCGCGCGACGGCCGACCACTTGCCGGCCTTCGTCTTGAAGACCTGGTCGTTCTGGTCCTGGCGGGAGATCGGCCGGTTCGTCGGGATCTGGACGACCGGCAGCTTGTAGATCTTCATGAACTCGGTCGCCTCGGTGAGCGCGGTGCCCGTCATGCCGGCGAGCTTCGAGTACATGCGGAAGTAGTTCTGCAGGGTGATCGAGGCGAGCGTCTGGTTCTCCTCCTGGACCCGGACGCCCTCCTTGGCCTCCACCGCCTGGTGCAGGCCCTCTGACCAGCGCCGGCCCTCGAGGATGCGGCCGGTGAACTCGTCGATGATCCGCACCTCGCCCTCGACGACGGCGTAGTCGACGTCGCGCTTGTAGAGCGACTCGGCCTTCAGCGCCTGGTGGAGGTGGTTGACGAGGTGGCCGTTCTCGGCGCGGTAGAGGTGGTCGATGCCGAGGAACTCCTCGGCTTTGGCCACGCCCTGCTCGGTGACCGAGACGGTCTTGTGCTTCTCGTCGAACTCGTAGTCGAAGTCGGCGACGAACTCCTTCTTGGTCCGTGGGTCCATGCCCTCGGGCCGCTTGCCCGCCTCCATGACCTTCGCGAGCTTGGCGAACTGGACGTAGAGCTCCGCCGCCTGCTCGGGCGCGCCGGAGATGATCAGCGGCGTGCGCGCCTCGTCGATGAGGATGTTGTCCACCTCGTCGACGACGCCGAAGTAGTGCATCGCCAGCGGCCGGCCGTCCTCGCCGATGCGCCCGCCGTGCTGGACCTTCTCCTCCAGCGACTGCGCCATGTTGTCGCGCAGGTAGTCGAACCCGAACTCCGAGTTCGTGCCGTACGTGACGTCGCAGGCGTAGGCCTCGCGCTTGTCCTCGTAGGGCTGCATGTTCTGCAGGACGCCGACCGTGACGCCGCACGCGTCGTAGATCGGCTTCATCCAGGCCGCGTCGCGCTGGGCGAGGTAGTCGTTGACCGTCACGACGTGGACGCCCTTGCCGGCCAGCGAGTTGAGCACGACGGCGAGGGTCGCCGTCAGCGTCTTGCCCTCGCCGGTCTTCATCTCGGCGATCTGGCCGCCGTGCAGGACCATGCCGCCGACGAGCTGCACGTCGAAGTGGCGCATGCCCATCGTGCGCTTGCCGACCTCGCGCACGATGGCGAAGCACTCGGGCAGCACGTCGTCGAGGACGGCGGTCTGCTCCTTGTCCGGGGCGGAGCGGACGCGCTCGCGCAGCTCGTCCATGCGCTCGCGCAGATCCTCGTCGGACTCGAGCTCGAGCTCCGGCTCGTAGTCCGCGATGCGCTGGACGCGCTTCTCGTACTGGCGGAACTGCTTGGACTCGCCGATGTTCAGCGCGCGGTCGAGGAGGCCCATGGCGCCCGAGTGTAGAGCCAGGGCCGCCCCGGCCGCGCGCGTCAGTCAGCGTCAGATGGCGGGCGAGATGCCCTCGGCCGGGACCGGGGCCGCGGCTGCGCGCATCTCGCGCCGGCGGCGGCGGCGGACGCGATCGCGCTTGACCTGGCGCGCCAGCTCGTCGGCGCACAGGTTGATCGAGTGGACCATGTCGCGCGACGCGTCACGCGCGCGAAGCAGACCGCCCTTCACGTGGAGGGTGACCTCCGCGACCTGCGAATCCGGGTTGGCCGGGTTGCGCTCCTCCCAGAGCTCGACCTCGAGCCTGGCGAGCTCGCTCACCTGGCGGCCCACCTTGTCGAAGCGGCGCTCGACGTGCTCCCGCAGATCGTCCGTGACCGGGCAGTTCCGGCCCTTGACCTCGATCTTCATCAACCCTCCTTCGGGTTGGTTGGTCGCTTTCCACGATGCTAGAGGCGTCGCGGACAGACCTCAACGACTTCTCGTCCATAGAGCGACCGCCACTTGTCGGGATCCCACATCCCGGCCGACCCCTCACCACGCCGCGCGCAGGGTCCTGGTGCACGTCGCCGCACGGACCTCGAGGGCCCCGGCATCGCGCAGGGTGAGCGCAGCGGCGTGCAGCGTGGCGCCCGTCGTGTGGACGTCGTCGACGAGGAGCACGACCGGCGGAGGCGGGGCCGCGCACGCGATCCCGGTGACGGCGCGGCGCCGCGCACCTGGCGCGCCGGCGCGCCTCGGCGCCGCTGACGTGCGGCGCAGGACGTGCGCCGCCGGACAGCCCAGGCGGGCGGCGACCAGGCCGGCGAGCAGCGCCGCGTGGTCGACGCCCCGCCGCCGGCGGCGCCAGGGGTCGGACGGCACCGGCACCACGGTCGCCCCGCGGGCCAGCGCAGGCGGCAGGCCGGCCGCCACCTGGGCGGCGAGCAGCTCGGCCACCCGCACGGCGCCGTGGTCCTTCAGGCGCAGGACGAGCCGGCGCGCCGGGCCGGCATGCGCCAGCGGCGCCCAGGCGGAGCTGAAGGCGGCCCGCGCTGCCGGGCACGGGCGCGGGCACGGAGCCGGAAGGGCGCACCGCGGACAGCGAGGAGCCGCCAGCCACGGCAGTGCGGCGCGGCAGCGCGCGCAGAGCGGATCACCACGCCGGGGCGGCGGCGCGCCGCAGGCGGCGCATCCGGGCGGGACGGCGAGGGACAGCACGGCGGCGAGCACGCGGGCAGCGTCCCGCGATCCGCGTCACAGGTCAGCACTTCTCCGTGACAACTGCGCGGAGGGCTGCCGATGGAACGCGCGCACGGTCGTGGGACCGTCCGGCCATGCGCTCCCGTCCACTGCTCGGCGCCGTCGTGGCCGCCGGGCTGGTGGTGGTCGACGGTGGCGATGGGCGCGACCGCGTGCTGGACCTCGCGGCGGGCGTCGCCGCCCGCGGCTCGCGCGATGACCACCCTGTCCTGGCGGCCACGCGGGTGCACCGCCGGCACCATCACCGTCCACCTCCGGGGGTCCTGACCATGCTGCTGCGCGCCTTGCCCGTCCTCGTCGCCGCCGCCCTCTCCCCGGCGCCCGCCGCGGCGTCCACCGTGCGCGTCGAGGCGGTCAACGCCCCGGGCGGCCCGGCCAGCGCCGTGCGCGTCGAAGCTGCCGGCGGCGAGACTAACGACGTGGCCGTCGACGTGCGCGAGGACGGCGCGTTCGTCGTGCGGGACACGGCGGGCGTCGCCCCCGGCGCGGGGTGCACCGCGGTCGACGCCCGGACCGCAGCGTGCCGCAGCGTCCAGGGCACGCTGAGCCAGCTCCTGGTCGCGCTCGGGGACGGCGACGACCGCTTCGCCCCCGGCGCCGGCAGCACCCGCCTGGACCGCCACGAAGTGGAGGGCGGCACCGGCGCGGACGCGCTCGCACTCGGGACGGCCGGGGTGGCCCGCGGCGGCCCGGGCGCGGACCGCCTCACCGGCAGCCCAGGGTCGGACAGCCTCTTCGGTGGGCCCGGCGACGACGTGCTGCTGGGCGGGGCCGCCACCGACGCGCTGGACGGCGGCGGCGGTCGCGACGTGCTGGCAGGCGAGGGCGGTGACGACGGACTGACCGACGGCGACGGCGCGGCGTTCGCGGACTGGCCGATGCTCGTCCTCGAGCAGCATCCCATCGACGCCGACCAGCTCGACGGCGGTCCCGGCACCGACAGCGCCAGCTACGCGATGCGCCGGGACGCCGTGGCCGTCGACCTCGCGGCGGACACCGGCGGCGGACGCGGCGAGGGCGATCGCCTCGCCGGGATCGAGAACACCGCAGGCGGCGCCGGCAAGGACCGGCTGGCCGGCGACGAGGGCCCCAACCGCATCGACGGCGGGCCCGGCGACACGCTGCTCGGCCGCGGGGGCGACGACCGCCTCTGGGCGCCGGGCGCCCGTGCCGACGGCGGTGCGGGCGACGACCAGCTCACGCTGCGCGGCACGGGCACGGCGCGCTGCGGGCCGGGCGACGATGTCGCCGACCGCCCCCACAGCACGCTCCTGCTCGATGCCGGCTGCGAGCGGCTGCGGATCACCGGCGGCGTGCTCGTCCGCCAGCGGCTCGGCGCCCGCGCCGGCGTGGTCACCGTCCGGGGCCTGGCGTGCAGCCCCAAGCGCCGTCCGCGCGGGGCGCTGCGCACCTGCCGGCTCGTGCTGCGCCTGCTGGCCGTCCGGCGCGACCGCGGGGGCACGTACCGCCAGGCCGGCTGGTCGCTGGGCAGCACCGGCGTGCTGGCGCTGCGCTCCGACCGCACGGCTGGCGCGGCGCTGCGGCTCGGGCCGCACGCGCGCCGCGTGCTGCACGCGGCGGGCGGGCGGATGGTGGTGCGCGTCGGGCTGATCCGGGTCAGCAGCACCGGCGCCCGCCAGGGCGTGCGTCCTGCGTTCACCACCGTCCTGCGCGGACGATGACCGTGACCGCCGCCACCTCCCGCCGTTCCACGACCGTGAGCCTCGCGCTGCCCGCCGCCGCCGTCGCCGCCGCCCTCCTGGTCGCGCCCGCCGCCGCGCAGGCCTCCACCGCCCATGTCGAGGTCCGCAGCAACGGCGTCCAGCGCGCATCGGTGCTGCTGCTCGACGCGCTGCCGGGCGAGCGCAACGACGTCACCCTGCGCGTCCGCGAGGACGGCGCCTACGTCGCCCGCGACGCCGCCGGGATCACGCCGGGCGCGGGCTGCGCGCCCGTCGACCCCCGGACCGTCGTGTGCCTGCCGGTCGAGGCCCTGCTGGAGGCCGCGCAGCTCCGGCTCGGCGACGGCGACGACCGCTACGTCGCCGACCAGTCGACCCGCGGCGCCGTGCCGTACAAGACCTTCGCCAACGCGGCCCGGCCGCCCGAGACGGTGGCCGGCGGCGACGGCGCCGACGAGCTGACGGTCGGCGACGCCGGCAGCGCCGAGGGCGGCGCCGGCCCCGACCGGCTGCACGGCGCGGGCACCGCCTCGTGGGGCGGGTCGCTGGACGGCGGCGACGGCGACGACGTCCTCGACGGCCACGGCTCCCAGCGCGGCGGCGCCGGCAACGACCGGCTCACGGGCACCGACCGCCGCCAGCTGCTCGACGGCGGCACCGGCGACGACGTGCTCGACGCGCGCGGCGGCAACGACTACCTCGACGGTGGCGGGGGGCGCGACCAGCTGCTCGGCGGCGCCGGCGACGACGGCCTCAGCGACGGCGACGAGACGGCGTTCGTGCCGCCCGCGCTGGCGGACCGGCCCGTGGACGCCGACCTGCTCGACGGTGGGCCCGGCCGCGACAGCGCGCAGTACGGCATCCGCCGCAAGCCGGTGGTCGTCGACCTGCTGCGCCCGACGACCGCGGGCGCGCCGGGGGAGAACGACCGCCTCGTCGGCATCGAGGACCTCACCGGGAGCTCGGGCGCGGACCGGCTCTCCGGCGACGACGGCCCCAACCACCTGACGGGCGGCGACGGCGACGTCCTGCGCGGGCGCGGAGGTGACGACAGCATCCACGCCTTCCGGGCCCACGCCGACGGCGGCCCCGGCGACGACACCATCCGCTTCTTCGGCCGTGGCACGGCCGTGTGCGACCCTGGCGACGACTTCGTCGACCGCCCGGACCTGGCGCGGCTGCTGAGCGCCGACTGCGAGCGCCTGCGCGTCACAGGCGGCTACCTGGTCCGGACCGCGCTGCGTGCGCGCGACGGCCGGGTTGCGGTGCGCGGCCTGAGCTGCGACGGCTTCCGGCGCGCCGCGCCGGCGCGGACGTGCCGGCTCGCGATCCGGCTCGTGGCCGTGCGGCGCGACCGCGGCAACGTCTACCGCAGCCGCGACCTCTCGCTCGGGACGAGCCCGTTCGTGGCCACGAGCTCGGCGACGACGCGCAGCGCGACGCTGCGCCTCGGTCCGTACGCGCGTCGGCTGCTGCGCGCGTCGGGCGGGCGCCTCGTGGTCCGGGCCGCGGTGCTCGTGCGGAGCGGCTGGCGGCCGCGCGGCTACGCGGCGGGCGGCTGGACGACGGTCCTGCGCGGCTCCTGACCGCCCCGCGTCATCGAGTGGCGTCGTTCCGGGCTATGTGAGGGTCGATCCGCCACTCGATGCG
>DASPKC010000324.1:0-7727 GCA_035628295.1 Baekduia sp. | reverse complement strand
TGCGGCAGGGACGGAGGATCCGGGCGACACGCCACAATGACCGGGTGGCCACGACCCAGACCGGCCCGGCCGAGGACGCCGCGCCCGAGACCCCGCTGAAGGACCTCGTCGTCATCACCGGCTTCTCCGGCGCGGGGAAGTCGACGGCGATGAACGTCTTCGAGGACCACGGCTACTTCTGCGTCGACAACCTGCCGCCGGAGATGATCCGCTCGCTGGTCGAGCTGTTCCTGCACTCCGGCTCGAAGGTCGAGCGCGCGGCCGTGGTGTGCGACGTGCGCGGCGGCGACCTCTTCGAGGCGCTCGACGTGACGCTCGACGAGCTCGAGCAGCAGGGCGTGCGGCACGAGCTGCTGTTCCTGGACGCCAGCGAGGCCGCGCTGGTCGACCGCTTCAAGGAGACGCGCCGGCGCCACCCGCTGGCCAAGGAGTCCAGCGTGGCCACCGGGATCGCGGCCGAGGTCGAGCTCCTCGCGCCCCTGCGCGCGCGGGCGGACGTCGTCATCGACACGACGGGCCTGAAGACCGCGCACCTGCGCCGCCGCATCGCCGACGAGCTGCTGCCCCGGCGCCAGGCCGGCCCGCTCGTCGTGACCTTCCAGTCCTTCGGCTTCAAGCACGGCCCGCCCCGCGACGCCGACCTGGTCCTCGACGTGCGGTTCCTGCCCAATCCACACTACGTGCCCGACCTGCGGCCGCTCACCGGCCTGGATCCGCGGATCGTCGAGTACGTCGGGCGCGAGGGGACCCTGGCCGAGTTCTACGGGTACCTCGAGCCGCTGCTGGACTTCCTGCTCCCGCACTACGAGGAGGAGGGCAAGGCGCACCTCCTGGTGGCGATCGGGTGCACGGGCGGCCGGCACCGCAGCGTGACGATCGTGGAGCACCTCGCCGCGCGCTTCGACGGCCGCGCCGACCTCGTGGTCGAGATCGAGCACCGCGACGTGGACCGTCGCGTCGGCGCCGTCGGATAGCTTCGCGCCGGTGCTGGATCACGTGGGGGTGGAGGTCGCCGACCTCGGCCGTTCGGCGGCGTTCTACGACGCCGTGTTCGCGCGGCTGGGGATCCGCCGGGTCTTCGAGTCCGAGGCGGCGGTCGCGTACGGCTCGCACGAGCCGCGGTTCTGGATCGTGGCGCGCGGCCGCCCGCCCCAGCCCGGCTTCGGCCACGTGGCGATCGCCGCGGCGGGCCGCGCGGCCGTCGAGGCCGCCCATGCGGCGGGCCTCCAGCACGGCGGCACCGACGACGGGGCGCCCGGCCCGCGGCCGCAGTACGGGCCCCGCTACTACGCCGCCTACCTGCGCGACCCCGACGGCCTGCGCGTGGAGGTCGTCGCCGGGGGGCATTGACTAGGGTCTTCCACCAGCACGCGCGCGGCTCCTCGCGCGCGTCCACCGGACCAGAGAACGAAGGGACCCGAACCTCATGCCCGTACGGGTTGGCATCAACGGCTTCGGCCGCATCGGCCGCAACGTCATGCGCGCCGCGCTCGCCTCCAACGCCGACGTCGAGTGGGTCGCGGTCAACGACCTGACCGACGCGAAGACGCTCGCGCACCTGTTCAAGTACGACTCCATCCTCGGGCCGCTCCCGCACGACGTGCAGGTGACCGGCGACGGCATCAGCATCGGCGGCAAGGAGCTGAAGGTGCTGGCCGAGAAGGACCCGTCGAGCCTCGGCTGGGGCGACCTCGGCGTCGACGTCGTCATAGAGTCCACGGGCTTCTTCACCAGCCGCGACGACGCCGCCAAGCACCTCGACGCCGGCGCGAAGAAGGTCATCGTCTCCGCGCCGGCCAAGGGCGAGGACATCACGGTCGTCCTGGGCGTGAACTTCGACCAGTACGACAAGGACCAGCACCACGTCATCTCCAACGCGTCGTGCACGACCAACTGCCTGGCGCCGTTCGCCAAGGTCGTCAACGACGCGGTCGGCATCAAGCACGGCCTGATGACCACGATCCACGCCTACACGTCCGACCAGCGCCTGCACGACGCGCCGCACAAGGACCTGCGCCGCGCCCGCGCCGCCGCGACGAACCTCGTGCCGACGTCCACCGGCGCCGCGAAGGCGGTCGCCCTCGTGCTGCCCGAGCTCAAGGGCAAGCTCCACGGGTTCGCCGTCCGCGCCCCCGTCCCGACCGGCTCGGTCGTCGACCTCACCTTCGAGGCCGAGCGCGCGACGAGCGTCGAGGAGATCAACGAGGCGTTCCGCTCCAAGGCCGACCAGGGCGACCTCAAGGGCATCCTCAAGTACACCGAGGACCCGATCGTCTCCTCCGACATCGTCTCGGACCCGTTCAGCTCGATCGTCGACGGCCCGCTGACAGCGGTCCTCGACGGCACGCTCGTGAAGGTCGTCTCCTGGTACGACAACGAGTGGGGCTACTCGAACCGGCTCGTCGACCTGGTGCAGAAGGTCCTCTAGGACATTGAGGACCCTCGACGACCTCGGCGACCTCCACGGCAAGCGGGTCGTCGCCCGCGTCGACTTCAACGTCCCCCTGGTCAACGGGGAGGTCGGCGACGACACCCGCATCCGCGCCGCGCTGCCGACGCTGTTCCGGCTGCGCGAGCGGGGGGTCGCGAAGATCACGCTGCTGGCCCACCTCGGCCGGCCGAAGGGCAAGGACCCGGCGCTCTCGTTGGCGCCGGTCGCCGCCCGGCTCGGCGAGCTGCTCGGCGAGTCGGTGCGGCTGGTCGACGAGCCGGAGCCGGCCGACGGCTCGGTCGTCATGGTCGAGAACGTCCGCTTCTTCGCGGGCGAGACGAAGGACGACGAGGAGCTCGCGCGCCGCTACGCGCAGCTCGGCGACGTCTACGTCGACGACGCGTTCGGGGCCGCGCACCGCGCGCACAGCTCCAACCACGCGCTCGCCAAGCTCCTGCCCAGTGCCGCCGGCCTGCTCCTGCAGCAGGAGGTCGAGACGCTCACGAAGATCCTCGAGGCCCCCGAGCGGCCGCTCGTGGCCATCGTGGGCGGCGCGAAGGTGACCGACAAGCTGGGGGTGCTCGAGGCGTTCCTGGACCGGGCCGACACCGTCCTGGTCGGCGGCGCCATGTGCTTTCCGTTCTTCAAGGCGCAGGGCCACGAGGTCGGCGCATCGCTCTGCGAGGAGGAGGGTCTGGAGCCCGCCAAGCGCGTGCTGGAGGCCGCGGGCGACAAGCTGCGGCTGCCCGTCGACCTCGTGATCGGCCGCGCGTTCGACGCCGACACCGAGGTCCGGCAGGTCGACGGCGTCGACGTCCCGGACGGGTGGATGGGGCTCGACGTGGGACCGAGGACGGTCGCCGCCTACGGCGAGGCGGTCGCCGGCGCGGGCACGGTCTTCTGGAACGGGCCGATGGGCGCCTTCGAGCTCGCGCCGTTCGCCGCGGGCACCCGCGGCGTGGCCGAGGCGGTGGCTGCGGCTGCCGGCACCACCGTGGTCGGCGGCGGCGACAGCGCCGCGGCCCTGCAGCAGTTCGGCCTGGGCGACCAGGTGACGCACCTCTCCACCGGCGGTGGCGCGTCCCTGGAGCTCATCGAGGGCAAGACCCTGCCGGGAGTGGAGGTGCTGGGCCGATGAGCCGCAAGCCGCTGATGGCGGGCAACTGGAAGATGCACAAGACGGTGGCGGAGGCCGAGGCCTTCGTGCAGGGCCTGCTGCCGCGCATCTACGACTCCGCGCACTGCGACATCGCGCTGTGCGTGCCGTACACCGCGCTGCAGGCCGTGGTCGACTCCACGCGCGGGTCGCTGGTCGAGGTCTACGCGCAGAACATGCACCACGCGCCCAGCGGCGCGTTCACGGGCGAGGTCTCGGCGCCGATGCTCTCCGAGCTCGACGTCCACGGCGTGGTCCTCGGGCACTCCGAGCGCCGTCAGCTGTTCGGCGAGACCGACAAGGCGCTGCAGCTCAAGGTCCCCGCGGCGCTCGAGGCCGGCCTGAAGGTCATCCTCTGCGTCGGCGAGACCGAGGACGAGCGCGAGGCGGGCGACACCGAGCGGCGGCTGCGCCACCAGGTCGACGAGGGGCTCGAGAAGGTTCCGACCGAGCAGCTCGGCGACATCGTCATCGCCTACGAGCCCGTCTGGGCGATCGGCACCGGCAAGGTCGCGACGCCCGAGCAGGCGCAGGACGCCTGCGCGTTCGTGCGCGCGCTCGTCGGCCAGCGGTCCAAGGAGGAGGCCGACCGCACGCGCGTCCTGTACGGCGGCTCGGTCAAGCCCGACAACGCCGCGGAGCTCATGGCGCTGCCCGACGTCGACGGGGCCCTCGTGGGCGGCGCGTCCCTGGAGGTCGAGTCCTTCCAGGCGCTCATCGACGCCACGAAGTAGATGGGCCGGCCCGACGCGTTCCCGGCCGTCTGCCTCGTCGTGCTCGACGGCTTCGGGCTCGCGCCGCCGGGTCCCGGCAACGCGGTCGACCTGGCCCGCACGCCGGTCTTCGACGACCTCTGGGCGCGCCACCCCCGGACGCAGCTGACCGCCCACGGGCCGGCGGTGGGCCTGCCCGAGGGCCAGATGGGCAACAGCGAGGTCGGGCACCTGAACCTCGGCGCGGGGGCGGTCGTCAAGCAGGACCTGACGCGCATCGACGAAGCCGTCGCGGACGGGACGCTGGTCGAGAACCCGGTCCTGCGCGCCGCCATGGAGGGCTTCGAGCGCGTGCACCTCGTGGGCCTGGTCTCCGACGGCGGGGTGCACTCGGGGTGGCAGCACATCGAGGCGCTCATCGAGATGGGCGGGCGCCTCGGCGTCCCGGAGGTCGTCGTGCACGCGTTCACCGACGGGCGGGACACGTCGCCGAGCGGCGGCGAGGCCTACCTGGAGACCGTCGCGGGCTGGTGCGCCCAGGCCGGCAACGCGCGCATCGGCACGGTCATCGGCCGCTACTTCGCGATGGACCGCGACCAGCGCTGGGAGCGCACGCAGCGCGCGCTGGACCTGCTGCTGCGCGGCGCGGCGCCGTACCACGCGGCCACGGCCCCCGAGGCGGCGCGCGCGGCCTACGAGCGCGACCCGCGGGGCGACGAGTTCCTCGAGCCCACGACCATCGGCGACCGCGAGGCGCTCGTCCGCCCCCAGGACAGTGTCATCGCCTTCAACTTCCGCCCGGACCGCATGCGCCAGCTCACGGCGAAGCTGTCGCCCGAGGTCGCGTCGTACGTCACGCTCACCGAGTACGTGGAGGGCCAGCGCGAGCCCATCGCGTTCCCGCCCGCGCGCCCGGAGATCACGCTCTCGCAGGTGATCGCCCGCAGCGGCGCCAAGCAGCTGCACGTGGCCGAGACGGAGAAGTACCCGCACGTCACCTTCTTCTTCGGTGGTGGGGAGGAGGAGCCCGAGCCCGGCGAGCGCCGCGAGCTCGTGCCGTCGCCGCGCGACGTCCCGACCTACGACTTCAAGCCGGAGATGAGCGCCCGCGAGGCGGCTGCCGCGTTCGTCCGGGCCTGGCGGGAGGACGAGCCGCGCTTCGGCATCATCAACTTCGCCAACCCGGACATCGTGGGCCACACCGGCGTCATCGAGGCGGCGGTCGAGGCCTGCGAGACCGTCGACGAGTGCCTCGGCCAGGTCGTTGACACGGTCCTGGGCTCCGGTGGCGCGGTCATCGTCACGGCCGACCACGGCAACGCCGACGAGATGCTCGAGCCCGACGGCTCGCCGGACACCGCACACTCGCTCAACCCCGTCCCGCTCGTGGTGGTGGCGCCCGAGCCGCTGGAGGACCGCCTGCGCGACGGCGGTGTGCTGGCCGACGTGGCCCCGACCGTCCTGGAGCTGCTGGGCATGCCGCAGCCGGAGGCGATGACCGGCCGCTCGCTGCTGGCGCCGTGAGCGGGGCGCTCGACGAGGCGACGGTCGCCGCGCTCGAGCGCGATCTCGGACCCGACGGCGTGCGGGCCATCGCCCGCACGATGCTCGACGCCGCCCCGGCCGACGTCCGGACGCTGGCGGACGCGGCGGAGCAAGGCGACGCGGACGCCGCCGCGCGCGCCGCGCACCGCCTGCGCAGCGGGTGCCTGATGCTCGGCGCCCGGGCGCTGGCCGACGCCTGCGCGGCGCTCGAGGCCGCCGGCAAGGCTGGCGCGCCAGGCGAGGAGCTCGCGCAGGCCGCCGGCCGGGTCGCCGCGGCGTGGGAGCCGGCGCGGGCCGCGCTCGAGCAGTGCGCGGCCGGTTCGGCCTAACGGCGCGCGGCGACGCCCGGGCCCAGCGCGCGCAGCATCACCAGGAACGCGTCGCGCAGCGCGTTGCGCGGCACGCTGCCCGGGGCGGCCAGGCGGCGGACCGCCAGCCCGTCGGTGAGCCCCACGATGGCCGGAGCGAGGACCTCGATGTCTTCGCCCTCGAACCCGGCGCTGCGCAGCGCCAGGCGGGCGATCTCCTCGTAGGCGGCGAAGGAGCGGGCGGCGACCTCGTGCAGCGCCGGCACGCGGGCGGCCTCGAGGTAGATCTCGAACTGCGCGCGGCTCTGCACCCCGGCCAGGACCGCGACGAAGCTCTCCACCAGCTCCTGCGGCGCCAGTTCGCCGCCCTCCAGGCGGTCGGCGACCTCGCGCAGCCGGGCCACCTCGTCGTCGACGAAGGTCGTCAGGGCCTCGCGGAGCAGGTCCTCCTTCGAGGCGAAGTAGTAGCCGACGGACGCGAACGGGACGTCGGCCTCGTCGGCCACCGAGCGGTGCGTCACCGCGCCGATGCCGTCGCGGCCGATCACGCGCAGGGTGGCGTCGAGGATGCGTCGGCGGCGTTCGAGGCCGCGGGCCTGGCGCTTGGGAGCGTCCGTCACGCCCCAGATCGTGCCACGAACGCCTGCGCCTGCGGCAGGACGCGAGGATCGATCGTGTGGGGCATGGGCGTCTCGTGGTACTCGAGCGCGGCCCCACCCGCCTCCAGGAGGCCCTTGGCCTGACGGGCGAACTCCACCGAGATGACGGGGTCCCGGGTGCCGTGGGCGAGGAGGACGGGCAGGCCGGGGCGCGAGGCGAGGTCGGGCGTCCAGCCCTCCACGACCGGGACGAAGCCCGAGAACGCCACGATGCCCGCGGGGACCGGACGGCCGGCGCCGAGGCCGAGCGCGAACGCCATCACCGCGCCCTGGGAGAACCCGCCCACGAGCGTCGTGGACCAGTCGAGGTCGCCGAGCAGCTCGTCCAGCGCCGCCAGCGAGTGGTGGAACGTCGCGGCGTCCGGGAACCCGACGCGCGGCACGACGTACCAGTGCTTGCCGCCCGGGGGCAGGCGCAGCGGCGCCCCCACGGTGATCCCCCGCAGCGTGCGCTGCGGATCGAGCACGTCGAAGAGCCCGAAGAGGTCGTGCTCGTCGGTGCCCCGGCCGTGCAGGAGCACGAAGGTGCCCCGGGGGTCGGGCACGTCGCGCTCGCGCACGGTCAGGGGATGGGCCTCGATGGTGGGCATCTAGGCCGGCTGGGTGGGGCGGGGGTCGGGGAGGGGCGTCAGGCGCTGCTCGAGCAGCGGCCGCAGGTGCTCGTGCTGGGGCGGCAGCACGAGAGAGCGGCCGAGGGTCTCGAGCGGCTCGTCCACGGTGAAGCCGCGGTCCCGGGTGGCCAGCTCGAAGAGCACGCCGCTGGGCTCGCGGAAGTACACCGAGCGGAAGTAGAAGCGGTCGATCACCGGGGTCGGGCGCGCGCCGCTGCGCGCGACGCGCTCCTGCCACTCCTCGATCAGCTCGGGCTCGACCGCCCACGCCACGTGATGCACCGTGCCGGCGCCCTGCAGCGGG
>DASPKC010000323.1:0-5313 GCA_035628295.1 Baekduia sp. | reverse complement strand
CGTCGACTCCCACTGCCACGAGCGCGGCGCGGGCTTTGTCCTCCGACGACCTGAGTGCGAAGTACATGTCGCCGACACCGGCCTTTCGCAGCGCCTTGGCCCGCGCCACCGCCGCGCTGACATTTCCGTCGGCGGCGAAGCGGTCGAGCAGCGCCACGCGGGCGGCCTCCAGCCGGCGCTCCACCCGCGCCTCGCGCTCGCCGGATCCCACCTGCAGCTTCTTGACCGCACCCGCGCGCAGGTGGACGAGGTCGCGCTGGTCGTCGGCCCCGAGGTTGGCGTTGACCAGCGCGTCGTGGATCGTGTGCACCTGCGCGGCGCCGAGCAGCCCCTCGCGCTGGCCGAACTTGAGCACCCGCTGCACGACCGGCGCCAGCTTGTCGTCCTTGCGGGAGAAGTAGGCCCGCGCCGCAGGGTCCTGGACGTTCGCCGCGGCCTGGGGCCCGCCGGTTGCGAACGCTTTGGCGGCCGCGTCGTAGGACTCGAACGCGGCCCGCAGCCCCGTCCACCAGGCCCGATCCTGCGCGAGCCCCGGTGCGTACTCCTTGCGGGATTCCTCCCGCAACCCTGCCCGGCGTTGCTTGTCCTGCGCGCCCTTCGCGCGCAGCAGGCGCTCGAGCGACGCAAAGGCCGCGGCCACGCCGTCGGCGAAGTACTGCGTGTACAGGCCCCGGTTGCCCTGCACCCACGTGGCCAGCTGCGTCGACAGCGGCGGAGTGATGCCGGGGTCTTGCGGCACCGTGGTGTGCACCGCGGCGTGGACGATCGCGTCGAGGAAGTCGTCACCCAGCTGCCGGACGCGGGCCGGGTCGATGAGCTTGACCATCTGCGCCGGATTGACCGTGTTCGCCAGGCCGACGACGTTCACCGCGGTCGCCTTCTTCAGAAACGAGGCGGTGTCGATCGCCCACAGGTCGCGGTTCTCGCCGACCATGATGTTGCCGAGGTTGACCTGGCTTTGCCCGCCTTGGAAGGCAAGTCGGTCGTCGTTGGCGATGGCGGCGTCGGCCACGACCATCCGCCCGAGAGCCATGTAGGTCTGCTTGCTGCTCAGCAGGGCCTGGAGCTCGGCAAGGTGCGCGGTGGTCACCATCCCCTTGCTGCGCTGGGCCAACGACTCGCCCGGGGCGGCGCCCATCAGCTTGACGCCGAGGACCTCGTCGAACCCCCGAGCCGTCTTCTGCTCGTATGCCGCCTTCAGGCCCGCGTTGGCCAGGACGGCGAACTCCGGGTCGGACCGCTCGATGACGCGTGACGCCGGAACGTTGACGCCCATGGCGCGCAGGAACGCATCGCCGAACTGGGTCTGGTCCGCGCCCTCGTCGCCGATCAGCGGCTTGACCACCACACGCTTGAGCCCCTTGTGCGCCGTCTTGCTGTCGAGGAAGTACACCCCGCCCTTGGCGCCCTCGCCCGCGGCGCCCACCGGCGACCGGATCTCGTCGGCCCAGTCCTTGTACCGCGTAGCGAGCGCGGCGGCCGCGAAGCGCGCCATCGCGCGGTTGCCCGCCGCAAGGCCGACGGGCGGTGCCTGCCGATGACGCGGCACAGGCGCCGGAGGGCGGTGCGCCCCGGCGCGGATGTCCTCTCGTTGCTCCCGGTGTTGGTGCATCAATCTGCCGTCGCTCCGTTGCCGGTGTGGTGGCGCACGAGCCCGTGGAAGCGTTCGAAGTCCGCCTCGAGGGTGAGCCGACCGAGCTTGCCGTACTCGAGCGCCACGGCGCGCACGAGGTGGTCCATCCCGATGCGCGTCCCCTCCTCGGCCGCCATGAACGCCGCGGACACCGAGCAGTTGCGGATGGCGCCGCCCGACAACTTGAAGCGCGCAGCGAGGAAGCCGAGGTCGACGTCGTCGTCCAGCGGCGCCCGCGCCGGCACGAGCATGCGCCACAGCCGGGCGCGGTCGTCCTCCTCCGGGAACGGGAAGTCCACGATGAAGTCGAGCCGCCGCACGAACGCCTCGTCGATGTTCTGGCGCAGGTTCGTGGCCAGGACGACGGCCCCCGGGTAGGTCTCCATGCGCTGCAGGAGGTAGGCGACCTCGATGTTGGCGTAGCGGTCGTGCGCATCGGCGACGTCCGAGCGCTTGCCCAGCAGTGCGTCGGCCTCATCGAAGAACAGGATCGCGTTGGACCCCTCGGCCGCGGCGAAGACCCTCGCGAGGTTCTTCTCGGTCTCGCCGACGTACTTCGAGACGACGGTGGCAAGGTCGATCCGAAAGAGGTCGAGCCCGAGCTCGCGCGCCAGCACCCGGCCGGCGAGCGTCTTGCCCGTCCCCGAGCTGCCCGCGAACAGCGCCTTGAGGCCTTGGTTGCGGGCGATGGTCCGGTCGTAGCCCCACTCGGCCAGCACGCGATCGCGATGGCGGAGGTAGGCGCAGATCGAGCGCAGGACGTCCAGCTGATGCGCGGGCAGGATCAGGTCCTCCCAGCCGGCCACGGCGTCCAGTCGCGACGCGAGCTCGTGCAGACCGGCGTGCGACGCGCGGCGCGCTCCCTCGTCGAGGTCGGGAGGGGCGGGACAGGGGGCATCACGTGCGCGTGCCGCCACGCGCGCCACGTCGCACGCCACGGCCACGTCGGCCAGCGACAGGCGGAACTTCGCCGCCACGTCGTCGACCTCGTCGCAGCCGCTCAGCGCCCGCCACGCCGCACGCCGCTCCGCGAACGTGGGTGCCGGGACCTCGATGGTCGCGGCGGTGACCCCGGCCAGGGACGCGGCCAGCTCCGGGGACGCGGCGCACAACACGATGCGCCCCTGGGGCGCGACGATGTCGGCCAGCCGGCGGCGCGCCTCCGCCGGCTCGATGGCGTCCAGCCCGTCGAGCACCAGACAACGACCCTCCAGCGCACAGACCAGGGCCACCTCCGAGCGTGCTGCCTCGTCCGCGAGCTCGGCGATCTCGGCGAGGAGCACGGCACGACTGAGCGCGGCGGCGAGCAGCTGCGGCGCGTCAGGGCCCGCCACCAGCACCGGGAGGGCATCATCGCCGGCGAGCACGCCACGCAGCTGCGCGACCACGCTCGGACGCCCGACATCGAAGTCGGGCACGGCCACGCGGCGCAGCCGGTCGGCGAGCGACGAGGCGTGGAGCTCGACGCCGAGCAGTTCGGAGACCAGACGCTCGGCCACGCGGACCGGGCGATCCTCGAGCGGGAGTGCGGGGTCGTCGTCGAGGATCCGCAGCGCCCCGGTCCGACGCAGTGGCGCGGCCCGCGCGAATGCGGCGAGCACCTCGGCCTGGAGGACGTCGCCGCCTCCGAGAAGGCGTGCGGCAAGGCGCGGCGTGGGCAGCTTGCGCGTGACGTCGTCGTGCAGGTAGGCGAACAGGCGGCCGTAATGTGGACCGAGCTCCGGCGCCGCGCAGACCGCCAGAACCGCGACCTCCAGGGCCGACAGGCCGAGCCGGCCACCCAACTCCAAGAGGCGCTCCTCGAACTCCGCGCCCGGGGACGCGGCGTGGGCGAGCGACAGCGCCGCCTCGTCGGTGACGTACAGCCCTCGGAACGGGTCGGCTGGATGCGGGTCGACGTCGGCCACCGCCTGCACGGCGGCTCGGACGCGGGCGTCTATGCGGCCGAACAGGCCGTCGGAAGGCGCGGTCGCCGGCGTCTCAGCCGCCGAGCTCACGGGCCACGGCCTCGGCTTCCCGCTCTTGCGCGTCGCCCGGCTGGGTGACGGTCATAGGGCCGCTCGTGGGGCTGCCGCGCTGCTGCACGACGTGGGTCAGCTCGTGAGCCAGCAGCTGGTCGCCCTCGGGCTGGCCAGGCTGGTACGCACCCGGGGCGAAGTAGATGTCGCTGCCGGTGGTGAAGGCGCGAGCGTCTACGGCGCGCGCGAGATCACCGGCGTGTCGGTCGGCGTGAACCCGGACGTCGGTGAAGGCGTCGCCGAGCGCGGCACCCATGCCGGCACGCGTCGCGGCGTCCAGGGGAGCGCCTGCGCCGCGCGACGCGTCGATCGCCGCCTGGACCTCGGGATGCACGCGACCGTCCGCCAGGATGCCGGCGCCGGCCCGTGCCAGCTGCGCGAACGCCCGGTTGCCGACCGCGGCGGCGAGCTGCGTGACGGCCCGCCGGTCGCGCGTGGCGCCTGGCACCGGTACAGGGGTTCGACCATCCTGGTGCTCCCGGCCCTCCCCGAGGTGGTCCCGGCCTACCACGGTGCGAGCATACGTCGCGCCCACGGCCGCCTGCAAGGGAGGTTGCCGCGCCTGGGCCTCCGGGCGTATCCTCGCTCGCAGGGGATGGGTGGCACACCCAACAGCGACGGCGGGCGAGGGGGCTGGTCGCGGTGGCCGTTCGGCCGAAAGGCCGACGACGAGGCGCGGCTGCTGAGCGCGGCCCGCGCCGGGAACCCGCGGGCGTTCGACGCGCTCCGCGCGCGCCACGAGCCGGCCATCGCCGCGTTCTGCCGCGCGATGCTCGAGGACCTCGCCGACCAGGCCGCCGGCGTGACCGAGGAGACCTTCGCCGCCGCCCGCCGCGAGCTCCTCGTCGCACCGGGCCAGCTTCGCGCGCGCCCGTGGCTGTACGGCTTGGCCTACGAACGCTGCGTCGCTCGGCTCGATGAGCACCGCGGGCGCCAGGGCTCCGTCGCGACCCCGAGCCAGGGCGAGGACGAAGACCAGCGGCGAGGCGCGGGGTTGCTCATGGCGTCCCTGCCCTCCGCTGAAGTCGCCACGCTGATGAGCCTGGCCGGCAGCCGCCCGGCGCTGTTCGGGCTGGTCGGCGAGCTCGGGCGCAACGCGCCGCAGCTGCTCGGCCAGTTCGCTGTCGAGCAGGCGGCGACCGAAGCGATCACCGCGCTCGCCCAGCAGACGTTCTCGGGCGCCGAGGCCCAGGCAGCCGACGGCATGGGCCGGGCCGCCGCGGCTGCCCCGGGGGCGACCGCGGCGGACGGCGTGGCCACCGCCCACGGCGGGCGGCTGGCGGGCAGCGTGGCCCGGAACGCCGATCGCGCGCGGCGCGCCGCCACGACGGCGGCCGTGGCCGGAAGCGTCGCGATCGTCGGGACCGCGGGCGCCTTCGCGATCGCACGCGATGGCGGCGGTTCGTCGAGCGCACCGATGGTGGCGCCGGGCGGCGACGCCGGCGCCAGCGGCGGCGGCGGCGGGCGTGCGCCGGTCGCGGTCGGGGACCGCGCGGGCGCGGATGCGTCGTCCTCGGGCGCTGGCGGCGCGAGCAGGGGCGATCGCGGCCTCGACGGCGCGAGCCGCAACGGCCGCGACGGCCGGGACGGGCGGGGCGCCCGTGGCGGACGTGACGGCGGCGAGGGCGTGCGGGGGCGCGACGGCCGCGACGGCCGCGACGG
>DASPKC010000322.1:0-6635 GCA_035628295.1 Baekduia sp. | reverse complement strand
TGGTGCGCCCGCGCACGCCCTGGTCCTTGGCGCGGGCGACGAGCTCCTCCTTGCTGAGGTCCTCGAGCGAGCCGGCCCCGTCGCCGCCGCCGTCGTCGTCGTCGGCGCGCAGGTCCCGGCCCGAGCGCACGTTGTCCAGCGTCCGGCGCAGCGCCTCCATGAGGTCGGGCGCCGGCTGCAGCGCCTTCTCGGGCTGGGGCGACTCGATGGTGCGCCGCTTGCGCTTGTCTTCGATGACGCGCCGCAGGCGCTCGCGGTAGCAGTCGGTGTAGGCCTCCGGGTCCCACTCGGCCGACAGCTCCTCGATGATCGCCACCGCCTGGTCGAGCTGCTTGCGGGCGGGCTTGGACCCGGTGGGGATGGGGCCGGTCGGGCGGACCTCGTCGTGGAAGCGCATGGTGCTGAGGGCCAGCGCGCCGTCGCGGACGCGCACGGCGGCGAGGTACTCCTTCGTGCGCAGGACGACGCGGCCGAGGGCGACCCGGCCGGAGCGCTCCATCGTCTCGACCAGCAGGCGGTAGGCGCGCAGGGTGCCCTCGCTGTCGCCGGCGGGCACGAGCACGTAGGGGTGGTCGAAGAAGATCGGGTCGAGCGCCTCGAGGTCGGCGAACGCCTCGATCTCGATCGTCCGCGTCTTGCGCGGCTGGACCGAGGCGAGCTCCTCGTCGGTGACCACCACCTGCCGGCCGTCGAGGTCGTAGGCGCGCACGACCTCCTCGTAGGGGACCTCGACGTCCTCCTCGGAGCAGAACCGCCGGTGCTCGACGCGCACGCCGTCCTTCTCGTGCAGCTCGTGGAAGTGGAAGTCCAGGTCGCGCACGGCGCTGACCAGCTGCACCGGGACGTTGACCAGGCCGAAGCTGAGCGACCCGCTCCAGAGCGCGCGAGCCATCAGGCCTTCGCCCCCTTCTTCGTGGCGCCGAGGCTGGCCTGCAGCGCCGCCAGCAGATCGTCGCCGTGCGCGGGCTCCTCCTGGGCGGCGAGGTCGATCTCCTCGCCCTTGGCCTTGCGCTCGATGAGGTCGAGGACCGCCTCGCGGAACGTGTCCTCGAAGCTCTCGGGATCGAACGGCTCGTCGAGCGACTCGATGAGGCGCTCGGCCATGGCGACCTCGCGGTTGGACGGCTTGCGCCCGGATCCGCCGCCCAGGTCGAGGTCGTCGATCGCGACGACCTCGTCGTGGAAGCGCAGGGTGTGCAGCGCCAGGACGTCCTCGCGCGCGCGGACCGCGACGAGGTACTCGCGGTCGTGGAACGCGAAGCGCCCGATGCCGGCCCGCCCCGTGCGCTGCAGCGCGTGCAGCAGCAGGCCGTAGGCGTCGTCGTCGCCGCCGGAGCCGACGTAGTAGGTCTTCTCGAACAGCACCGGATCGATGGCCGCGGCATCGACGAACTCGGTGAGGTGGACGACCTTGCCGCGATCGCCGGCGGCGGCCTTGATCTCGTCCTTCTCGAGGACGACGTACTTGCCCTCGGAGATCTCGTAGCCCTTGACGATCTCGTCGTAGGGGACCTCCTTGTCCTCCTTGGGGCAGATGCGCCGGTGCTCGATGCGCGCGCCGTCGCGCGCGCACACCTCGCGGAAGTGCACGGTCTTGGACTCGGTGGCCGTGAACAGCTTGATGGGCACGTTCACGAGACCGAACGTGATCGTGCCGTTCCAGATCGAGCGCGCCGCCACTGCCGTCCGGATGCCCGGGCGGCGCCGGCTCTACGCCCGGGCGCTCAGCGCGCGAGCCCGGGCGCGGCCGGGTCGAGCACGAGGCGCGCGAGCTGCCAGCCCGTCAGCGCGACCTCCCACTCCAGCCGGCAGGTGTCGCAGGCGCAGCGGGCGGCCGAGTCGTCCCCGGCACCGTCGAGCGCGACGTCGTCGGCCTCGTGGAGGCAGACGGGGCAGGCGAGGGAGGCGAGCACGACGGGCCACGGATCGTCGGGACGGAACCGGGCGACGTCGTGGTACGACATGCGACCCACCTCAGCCGATGCGTCCGGTCGCTGCAAGGTCAACCCCCCGGTCGGGGGGTCGCCGGCGGCGGCGATGGTGCAGGCTGCCCGTCATGAGCGACGAGGAGCCCGTCATCCGGTTGGAGCGCTGGGCCGGCCCGTGGCCGGACGGCGACCGCGACGCGAACTTCAAGCAGGACATCGCGGCCCACGCGCTGCTCGACCCGCTCGAGACGCTCCACGGCCTGTCGGCCAGCACCGGCGTCCCGGTCGGCGCGCTCGCGCGCTACGTCCTCGCCCGCTGGGCCACGGCCGGCAGCGGCGGCCTCCTGGAGCTCGGCGCGCCGATGGTCCGCCGGCTGCACGACGTGACCGTCGCCGCGGAGGCCGACGGCACCGACGAGGCGCGCCTGGCGGCCTACGACCAGCTGCGCCAGATGCTGACGTGGCTGCGCTTCCCGCTCGACGAGCCGTCGGTCTACGGCACCTGACGCACCACCGGGCGTGGCCCGGTGGTGCATGAGCGGCCCGGATCGGCTGGGCGTCAGACCGTCATGGCGGGCGTGCGCGCGGTGGCGGGCGCGAGGTGGCGCTGCAGGAACGCGACCTGCTCGCCGACCACCTGCTCGAACGTCTCGCCGACGTACGGGTCGAAATGGCCGCCGCCGAAGTGGCGGACCTCCGCGTGCGGGGCCTTGCGCGCCGCGCGCAGCGCCGGCCCGGGCGGCGTCACGTCGTCCTGGTCGCCGACCTGCACGAGCCACGGGCAGCGGATGCGCGGCGCCTTCGCCGTCGGGCGGTAGGTCCCGACGCGCAGCGCGATGCGGGCGCACACCCGGTTGACCAGCTCGTCGCCGGGCTCGAAGAGCGCCTCGTAGCCGCGCAGCGCGCCCGGCCCGTTCATCACCGCCAGCTCGCCCGGCTGGGCGACGATCGGCACCTCCACCGGCGGGCGGCCGGTGGCGCGCGCGAGAAGGTCGGCGATCGCGGCCGCGGTGAGCCTGGCGATCGTGGGGGGATGCATGCCGGCCAGCGTGGGCAGGCCGTCGACGAACGGGTTCATCGAGATGGCGGCCGCCAGCCGCGGGTCCTGGGCGGCCAGGACCATGACGTGCCCGGCGCTGAACGACGTGCCCCAGGCCGCAACGCGGTCGGCGTCGACGCCGTCGAGGCTGCGGGCGAAGGCGATCGCCGCGCGCCAGTCCTCGTGCTGGCGGCCGATGTCCAGCAGCTGGCGCGGCTCGCCGCCGCTGGCGCCGAAGTGGCGGTAGTCGAACACGAGCGCCGCGAACCCGGCCTGCGCAAAGCGCTCGGCGAAGGCCCACAGGCGCGCCTCGCGCACCCCGCCGAAGCCGTGGGCGAGCACCACGCAGCCGACGTCGGCTCCGTCGTCCTCCGGGCGCCACAGCCAGCCGGCGCAGCGCTCGCGGCCCGACCAGAACTCGACCTCCGTACGCGACACGTCCACTTCCTCTCCTCGCTGACGGGACGCAGCACGCTAGCCCGCCGGCGCGGCGCAAAGGAGGGTTCGCCGCCCACATCTGCGCAGGGGCGATGTGCGGGGGCACACCGGCGGTGCACCAAGGGGCCGGGCCCCTTGGTGCACCGAAGGCTGCGTTACCGGCCCGCGCCCGGCGCGGCGGTGGCCTCCTCGCCGACGAACTTCGCGCGCAGGTCCTTCTTGGAGAACTTGCCGACGGAGGTCTTCGGGACCTCGTCGATGAGCTCGACGCGCTCGGGGATCCACCACTTCGCCACCCGCCCGTCGAGGAACTCGCGGACGTCGTCGGGCGTCAGCGACGCGCCCTCGGCGGGCACCACGCAGGCGAGCGGCCGCTCGCCCCACTTCTCGTCGGGCACGCCGATGACCGCCGCCTCCGCGACGCGGTCGTCGGCCATGATCTCGTTCTCGAGCTCGACCGAGGAGATCCACTCGCCGCCGGACTTGATGACGTCCTTGGTGCGGTCGACGAGGCGGATGTAGCCCTCCTGGTCGATCGTCGCGACATCGCCCGTCTGCAGCCAGCCGTCGGGGCTGATCGGCGAGCGCTCGTCGTTGTAGTAGCCGTTGGCGATCCAGGGGCCGCGCACCTGCAGCTCGCCCTGCGCCTGGCCGTCCCACGGCAGCTCGTCCGTCGTGCCCTGCTCGACGATGCGCGCCTCGACCAGCGGCGCCACCAGGCCGACGGTCGCCCGCAGGCCGGCCAGCTCGTCCTCGGAGCGGTCGGCGAGCGTCGACTTCACGCGGGCCACCGAGCCGATCGGGCTGGTCTCCGTCATGCCCCAGGCCTGCAGGATCGGACGGCCGGTCTTCTCGCGGTAGGCCTCCGACAGCGCCCGCGGGACCGCCGAGCCGCCGCAGACGATGCGCGTCAGCGCGCTCGTGTCCTGGCCCTCGAGCTCGGGCAGGACCCCCATCCAGATCGTCGGCACGCCGGCGGTGAGCGTGACCTTCTCGTCGATCAGCAGCTTCGCGATGGCCGGCGGCGAGAGGTCCGGGCCGGGCAGGACGAGCGAGGAGCCGGTCATGACGGCGGCGTGCGCGAGGCCCCACGCGTTGGCGTGGAACATCGGCACCACCGGCAGCAGGACGTCGCGCTCGCTGAGCCCGAAGGTGTCGGCCAGCATGGTGGCCATCGCGTGCAGCGTCATCGACCGGTGGGAGTAGACGACGCCCTTCGGGTTGCCGGTCGTGCCGCTCGTGTAGCACATGGCCGCGGCGCTGTTCTCGTCGGCGACCTCGAAGGCGGCGACCGCCTCGGCGGCCTCCAGGAGGTCCTCGTAGTGCCGGATCCGCGGGTCGTCGGGGATGTCGACGGACGCGCCGTCGTCCATCACCACGAAGTGGCGGACGGTCTCGAGCTCGTCCACCAGCGGCCACAGCAGCGGGATGAGCGAGCGGTCGACGAAGACGACCTCGTCCTCGGCGTGGTTGGCCACGTAGACGACCTGCTCGGGGAACAGCCGGATGTTGAGGGTGTGCAGCACCCGGCCCGAGCAGGGGACGGCGAAGTACAGCTCGAGGTGGCGGGCGGTGTTCCAGGCGAACGTCCCCACGCGGCCGTCGGCGCTCACGCCGAGCTGGTCGAGGACGCCGGCCAGCTTCCTCGTGCGCAGCGCCCACTCGCCGTACGTCGTCCGCTCGCGGCCGCCGCCGGTCGTCGCCGTGACGATCTGCTTGTCGGCGAACAGGCGCTCGGCCCTGGTGAACGCCTGGACCAGGGTCAGGGGGGTGGGCTGCATCAAGCCTTGCACGACGGGCTCCTCCTCGGGGTCTGCATCGGGATTTCCCGATCCCACCAGTGCCCAGACACCACGTCAACGTCGTGCGAGGACAACTGGCTGGTCCCCCGATCGGGGGGCCGGGGTTGCGCTGGGCCCGCGCGTGGCAGAAGGTCCGATCATGGCCCTCACCGACCACGTCCACGACGCCGAGACCCAGGAATGGCTCGAGGCGCTCGACGACGTGGTCGAGGCCGACGGCCCCGGCCGGGCCTCGCAGCTGCTCGAGGCGCTGCTGGAGCGCGCCGGGCGTTCCGGTGTGGCCGTGCCGGCCGGCCTCACCACGCCGTACGTCAACACGATCGACGTGGCCGACACGCCGGAGCTGCCCGGCGACGTCGTCCTCGAGCAGCGCGTCCGCGCGCTCGTGCGCTGGAACGCGGTGGCAATGATCCTGCGCGCCAACGCGGAGTCCAGCGAGCTCGGCGGCCACATCGCCTCCTACCAGTCGGCCGCCACGCTCTACGAGGTCGGCTTCAACCACTTCTGGCGCGCCGCCACCGAGGAGCGCGGCGGCGACCTGGTCCTCTTCCAGGGCCACTCGTCGCCCGGCATCTACGCGCGTGCGTTCCTCGAAGGCCGCATCTCCGAGGAGCAGCTGCTCAACTTCCGCCAGGAAGTGGACGGCAAGGGCCTGTCGTCGTACCCGCACCCGAAGCTGATGCCCGAGTTCTGGCAGTTCCCCACGGTGTCGATGGGCCTGGGCCCGCTGATGGCGATCTACCAGGCGCGCTTCCTGAAGTACCTGCACGCGCGCGGCATCGCCAACACCGAGAACCGCAAGGTGTGGGCGTTCCTCGGTGACGGCGAGATGGACGAGGTGGAATCGCTCGGCGCGATCGGCGTGGCCGCGCGCGAGAAGCTGGACAACCTCATCTTCGTCGTGAACTGCAACCTGCAGCGCCTCGACGGCCCGGTGCGCGGCAACGGCAAGATCATCCAGGAGCTCGAAGGCGAGTTCCGCGGCGCCGGCTGGAACGTCATCAAGCTGATCTGGGGCAGCTACTGGGACCCGCTGCTCGCGCGCGACAAGGAAGGCGTGCTGCGCAAGATCATGATGGACGTGGTCGACGGCGACTACCAGGCGATGAAGGCGAACGACGGTGCCTTCGTGCGCAAGAACTTCTTCGGTCGCCACCCGAAGGCGCTGGAGATGGTGGCGAAGATGAGCGACGAGGACATCTGGCGCCTCAACCGCGGCGGCCATGACCCGCAGAAGGTCTATGCGGCCTTCCACCGCGCGGTGAATACCAAGGGTCAGCCCACCGTGCTGCTGATCAAGACCGTCAAGGGCTTCGGCATGGGCAAGGCGGGCGAGGGCAGGAACATCGCCCACCAGGCCAAGAAGCTGGCCGACGACGACATCCGCGCCTTCCGCGACCGCTTCAACATCCCGATCCCGGACGAGAA
>DASPKC010000321.1:0-7256 GCA_035628295.1 Baekduia sp. | reverse complement strand
GCTGCTGCGCTGGCGCCCGCGGCGGGCGCTGCTGGCCGCGATGGTCCTGCTCGTCGGCGGCGCCTGCCAGGCGGCGATCATCGGCAGCGGCCTGCCCGTCGGTGCCATCGCAGCGCTCGAGGTGCCCGCCGGCGTCTGCGTGACGGCGTTCTACACGCTGTGGGAGCTGTCGCTGCAGGAGCACGTGCCCGACGAGGTGCTGTCGCGGGTGTCCAGCTACGACTTCCTGGCCAGCATCGGCGGCCTGCCGGTGGGCGCGGCGCTGGCCGGCGCCCTCGCGGGCCCGGTCGGGCTGCGGCCGCTGCTGCTCGGCATGACCGTGGTGGGCGTGGCGCTGGCGGTCGCCTGCGCGGCCCATCCGGCGGTCAGGCGTCTGGAGCGTCCCGGCGCGCCCGGAACAGCTTGACCGGCTCGGCGACGCCCCGCAGGCGCCGCTCGCCGGCGAAGGAGAACCGGAAGCCGTCGCCGACCCGCGCGTCGGAGGCGACCAGGACGCTGCCGGCGCGGGCGACGGACGTGATCCGGCTCGCCAGGTTCACCGGGCGGCCGAACCAGTCGCCGCCGCGCTGCGCCGCCGGACCGCAGGCCACGCCGACCTTCACCTGCGGGAAGCCCGCGCCCTCGGCGTCCACCGCCTCCACCAGCTCGAGCGTGCACGCCAGGAGGGGCGCCGGGTCGTCGGCCACGAGCATCGCCGCGTCGCCGATGGTCTTCACGAGCCGGACCGGGGGCTCGACCACGTCGGCGGTGAGCTGCTCGAGGCGGTCGGCGACACGCCCGACCTCCTCGGGCGCGACCTCCTCGCCCAGCCGTGTGAAGCCGACGAGGTCGGCGAAGGCCACGGCCACCTCCCGCGAGCCGGGCATGGCGCCCGCCGCCCGCTCGTGCGCCTCGACGCCCTCCGCGCGGACCATGTTGCGCAGGTGCATGCGCAGCAGGCGGTCGAGCATGGGCGAGAGGTGCGGCATCACCGTCTCGACGGCGGCCGTGTAGCGCCGGGCGAGCTCGAGCTCCGAGGCGCCGGGCTCGAGCACGAGCTCCAGGACCGTGGCGCGCATGACCTGGGCCGCCTGCGCGAAGCCGCGCCCGAGCACGCGGCTGACCGCGATGAACTGCTCCTCGGACAGGCCGAGCTCGAGCAGCGCGGAGTCGCCGATCTCCGCCTCGTTGAAGCACCGCTCGTCGGGATCCGGGACGGGGAGGCCCTGGGCGCGGCGGATGCGCGACAGGAGCTCGACCGTGGTGCCGGACGCCTCGGCGAGCTCGCGCAGCGTCAGGGTCGGCGGGCCGCCCATGACCAGCCGCTCGGCCGCGGCGAACGGCAGCAGGCCGTCCTCGGTGCCCCGCCGCAGCTCCTCCGCGGTCGCGCCGCGGCACGCCAGCCAGTCCAGCAGCTCGGCGCGCTCGGCGCGGGCGGGGCCTTCGAGCCCGTCGAGGAGGCCGAGAGCGGCCCAGTCCGGCATGCCGGGCAGACTACGGCGCGATGGCCCGCCGCCGCCTCAGCGCCGCGGAGCGCCGCGCGGAGCTCCTGCGCGCGGCGCTCGACGTCTTCGCCGCCCAGGGCTACCACGGGGCGTCGATCGACGACATCGCCCGGGCGGCGGGCGTGTCCAAGGCCCTGGTCTTCCAGCACTTCGCCTCCAAGCGCGACCTGCACGACACGCTGCTGGCCGAGCACGCGGGCGAGCTCTTCCGGCGTTTCCGCGAGAACGCCGAGCGCGGCACGACGGGGGAAGAGCGGCTGCGCGGCGGCGTCGACGCGTTCTTCTCGTTCGTCGAGGAGCACGCCGATGCCTGGCGGGCGCTGTTTCGCGACCAGGCCGACCCGGAGCTGCGCCCGGTCATCGACCGGCTGCAGGAGCAGGCCGTGAGCGTCATGAACGCCGTCGCGCTGGCCGACCCGGAGCGCCCGCAGCCGGCGCCGGGCCAGAGCGAGGAGGGCTTCGCCCAAGACCTCGAGATGCTCTCGCGCCTGCTCAGCGGGGCGGTCCAAGGCCTGGCGAACTGGTGGCTGGAGCACCCCGACGTGCCGCGGGCGGCACTGGTCGACCGGGTGGTCGACTTCTGCTGGCTGGGCCTCGAACGCCTGCGCGCAGGCGTCCGGACCGCCCCGTAGAACTTCAACGGACGTGATCGTCCTCGGGATCGACCCCGGCCTGGCCAACACCGGCTTCGGCGTCGTGCAGCGCCGCTCGGGCCGCTGCGTGGCGCTGGACGGCGGGTGCATCACCACGCCCTCGGACTGGCCCGCCGAGCGCCGGCTGGCGCACATCCACCGCGAGGTGGACGACCTCCTGCTGCGCCACGAGCCGCAGGCCGTCGCCCTCGAGGAGCTCTACTTCGGCCAGAACGTGCAGAGCGCGTTCGCGGTCGGCCAGGCCCGTGGCGTCGTCCTGCTGGCCGCCGGCCAGCGGGGCGCCGCCTGCGCCTCGTACACCCCCCAGCAGGTCAAGCAGGCGGTGTGCGGGACCGGCCGGGCGCCCAAGGACCAGGTGGCCCGGATGGTCCAGGCGCTGCTCGGCCTCACCGAGGTGCCGCGCCCTGACCACGCGGCCGACGCGCTCGCCGTCGCCATCTGCCACGCCAACCACGCGCCACTGCACCGGGCGCTCGCGGGGGCGCGGTGATCGCGCTCGTCGCCGGGCAGGTCGCCCTGCGCCGCGCCGACCACGTCGTCCTGGAGACGGCGTCGGGCGTGGGCTACAAGCTGCACGTCTCGGCCGAGACGCTCAAGCAGGTGCCCGCCGCCGGCGGCGACGTCTCGCTGCTGACCCACCTGGCGGTGCGCGACGACGCCCTCGTGCTCTACGGCTTTGCCACCGAGGAGGAGCGCGACCTCTTCCTGCTGCTGCTGGGGGTCCAGTCCGTGGGCCCGAAGGTGGCCCTGGCGGTCCTGTCCGGCGGCCCGCCGCGCGAGCTGATGGCCTCCGTCGCCGGCGGCGACGTCGCGCGCCTCACGGCCGTGCCGGGCATCGGCAAGCGCACGGCCGAGCGGATCATCGTCGAGCTGCGCGAGAAGGTCGGCGCGCCGGACGGCGACGTCCCGTCGATCAGCGCGCACCGCGGCGACGACCCGCGGCTGCTGGCGCGCGACGGCCTCGTGGAGCTCGGGTTCTCGCTGCCCGAGGCCGAGGAGCTGCTGGCCGGCGCCCCGGGTGCCACGCCCGAGGAGCTCGTGGCCCACGCCCTGCGGGCGGCGCGCCGGTGACGCGGATCCAGACCCCGGAGGTCCTCGAGGAGGACCTCGACCGGTCGCTGCGCCCCAGGCGACTGCACGACTTCGTCGGCCAGGTCGCCGTCCGCGAGCAGCTCAGCGTGTCCCTCGAGGCCGCGATCGCGCGCGGCGAGGCGCTCGACCACGTCCTGCTGGCCGGCCCGCCCGGCCTGGGCAAGACCTCGCTGGCGCAGGTCCTGGCGACGGAGCTCGGCGTCTCGTTCGTGCAGACCGCCGGCCCGGCGCTCGAGCGCAAGGGCGACATCGCGTCGCTGCTCACCGCGCTGGAGCCGCGCTCGATCTTCTTCGTCGACGAGCTGCACCGCCTGCCGCGCGCGCTGGAGGAGACGTTCTACCCCGCGATGGAGGACCACCAGCTGCCGATCACGGTCGGCCAGGGCGCGGGGGCGAAGGTCCTGACCCTCGACCTCCCGCCGTTCACGCTGGTCGGCGCGACGACGCGCGCCGGGCTGCTGACGACGCCGCTGCGCGACCGCTTCGGCATCCAGCACCGCCTGGAGACCTACGGGGAGGCCGATCTCGCGGCCATCGTGCGGCGCAGCGCCGGGATCCTCGGGTGCGCGATCGACGACGGCGGCTCGCGGGCCATCGCCTCACGCTCGCGCGGCACGCCGCGCGTGGCCAACCGCCTGCTCAAGCGGGTGCGCGACTTCGCGGAGGTCCGCGGCAGCGGCCTCATCGACGCCGGGGCGGCGCGCGCGGCGCTCGACCTCCTGGAGATCGACCACCTGGGCCTGGACCGCCTCGACCGCGACCTGCTCGACGCGCTGTGCACGAAGTTCGCGGGCGGCCCGGTCGGCCTCTCGACGCTCGCCGTGACGGTGGGCGAGGAGGCCGACACCATCGAGGACGTCTACGAGCCCTACCTGCTGCAGTGCGGCCTGCTCAAGCGCACGCCGCGCGGGCGGGTGGCGACGGCCGGGGCCTTCGCGCACCTCGGGCTCGAGGCGCCGCGCGAGTCCGCGTTGTTCTAGGGCCGGCGAATCGCCCGGCTGGATCGCGGGCGGCGCTGGCGCGCCGTCCGGCTGCCGTGGCGGCCCGTGGCGGTCGCCGACGGCTCGGCGACGAGGGAGGCGGGCGGCACCGGCCTGCGCATCGAGTGGCCTGCTTCCCGGCTATGTCAGGGTGGATCCGCCACTCGATGCGCGGGCGCGCCCGATGCGCGGCGCGAGCGCGTCAGCCGCAGGGGCGCTGGCCCAGCGGCAGGAAGCGGTGGCCCTTGCGGGTGATCGCCAGGCCGGTCGGGCTCTCCGTCAACCGGACCGTCCTGGTGCGGTAGGCGACCAGGGTCGACGACAGGCCGATGTTCAGGCGCACCTCGCGCGCCTGGAAGATGCGGCGGCCCGCGAGCGTCCCGTTGAAGAGCTGCCGGCCCGCCTGATCCTCCACGCAGAGGAACGTCGGCGCCCGCGAGGCGTCGACGCGGACCTTGACCGTCGTGCGCCGCCGGCGCGTGGGGCGCTTCTCTCGGCGCGTGCTGCGGCGCGTCGTCGTGGTGCGGGACGTGGTCTGTGTGCGCGCGGCGGTCGGCGGGGCCGGCGGGGTGGTGGCCGCGGTGGCCGTCGTCGTCGCCTGCGTGGCCGGGGCGGCCGTCGTCCCGGTCCCGACTGGGAGGGCCTCGTCCACGGACCGGTCGCCGTCGTCGCCGCCCACGAGGGTCGCCCCGAGCGCCCCGGCGGCCAGCACACCGACCACCGCACCCAGGCCGAGCAGCCCGCGCCTGGCGGACGCCGCGCGGCCGCCGGCGCCCGCCGGCGGGTGCAGCAGCACCCGCTCGCCGGGCGGGGCGTCGGGCAGCGGAGGCTCGACCCGGACGCCGGCCAGCGCCAGCGCCGCCGCGACCCGCCGCAGCGCCGCCTCGCTGCGCTCGGTCTCGCCGAAGGCGGCCAGGAGCTGCTCGGGGGTGGGCCGGCGGTCGGCCGGGCGGCCGGAGCCGGCGGCGCGGGCGATGCCCGCCGCGATCTCGGCGTCGTGCAGCGGAACCGGCTCGGGGCGCTCCTCCATGGCGCGGCGATGCTGCCACAGGGACCTGACACGGGTCCGACCGGTCGCGGGTTACCCTCCTGCGGTCCCACGATGGCCCACCTCTTCCTCTGCCCCAGCTGCGGCACCCGCCGCACCGAGTCCGAGCGGACCGCCGGCTTCAGCCGTCGCGCCAAGGCGTGCGCGAAGTGCGGCTTCCCGTTCATGTTCGAGCTGCTCGACGACTACTACCCCGCGCCCAACGCGGCCTTCTTCGCCTGCGACGCGCAGGGACGGGTCATCGCGTGCGGGCGCGGCGCGTTCGAGCTGACCGGCCTCAAGGACGAGGTCGTCATCGGCCGTCCGGTGGCCCAGGTCCTCGGCCTGCGGTTCGCCGACGGGGAGGACCACGTCGCCACGGTGCTGGAGTGGGGCGTCCGCAAGCTCGGCCTGCCCGTGCAGGTCAACGCGGAGGGGGATCTGCCCGCCCAGGCGACGGCGGACATGTTCCCGGCCTACGATGACGATGGAGGCCTCCTCGTGGTGCTCACGCCAGCGACGGGGGACCTCGGTACCCTGGCGGGCCGCTCATGACCGATCGCCGGCGCAACGCCTTCATCCTGCTCCTCGTCGCGGGGATCCTCGCCGCGTCGGCCTTCGTCCTGGCCACGAAGGAGACGAAGCTCGGCCTCGACCTCGAGGGCGGCGTGTCGCTCGTCTACGAAGGCTCGCCGACCCGCTTCAGCGACGTCACGCCGGAGTCGCTGGACCGCGCGATCGACATCATGCGCGAGCGCGTCGACCGCCTCGGCGTCGCGGAGCCCGAGATCCTGCGCCAGGGCGAGGACCAGATCGAGGTCCAGCTCCCGGGCGCGACCAACGTCCAGCAGGCGATCGACCTCGTCGGCGAGACGGCCCAGTTGTACTTCTACGACTGGGAGAAGAAGGTCCTCGACAAGGACTGCAAGCCCGATCCGGCCAACGCCGAGGTCACCGGCAACGGCCAGGCCGGCCAGCCCGGCGCGGCGTCGCTGCCGTACTACGGCGCGCTGGTCCGCGCCAGCCGCTGCGAGAACATCAAGCCCGACGGCAACGACACGCACGAGGGGCTGTTCTACGGCGTCCAGAACAAGGCCCAGAAGGTCACCTGCGGCCCGTACAAGACCGAGGCCGACCTGCGCGAGGCCTGCGGCGAGCAGAAGAAGAAGTTCGACCGCGTCATCGAGGTCCCGCAGGGCGTCATCGTCATCCAGGCCGAGTCCCAGGAGGGCGACGACGACGAGGCCAAGCGCTCGCGGGCCGCGGCCCAGGACGCCTACTTCGTCCTCAAGGACGACCCCGCGCTCTCGGGCACCGACATCAAGAACCCCGAGCAGCAGTTCGACAGCGGACCCGGCGGCAGCGGCCAGCCGAACGTGACCTTCGAGTTCGACGACGCGGGTGCGAAGAAGTGGCAGGACGTCACCCGCGAGATCGCCCAGCGCGGCCAGGAGCAGTTCCTTCCGGGCAGCGACCCGACGACCGCCGCCCAGCACTTCGCGATCGTCCTGGACGACCGGCTGATCTCCGTCCCGTTCATCGACTTCCAGCGCAACCCCGACGGCATCGACGGCCGAACGGGCTCCGAGATCTCGGGCGGCTTCACCATCGACAGCGCCCAGAACCTCGCGAACCTGCTCAAGACGGGTGCGCTGCCGATCGAGCTGACGCTCATCTCGCAGTCGCAGGTGTCGGCGAGCCTCGGCCAGCAGGCCCTCGACCAGGGCCTCGTCGCCGGCATCGCGGGCTTCGTGATCGTCGCCCTGTTCCTGCTGATCTTCTACCGCGTCCTGGGCGTGATCGCGGTCGGCGCCCTGCTCATCTACGGGGTCTACTTCTACGCGCTGATCAAGCTCGTCCCCGTCACGCTGACGCTGCCGGGCATCGCGGGCCTGATCCTGACGCTGGGTGTCGCCGCCGACGCGAACATCGTCATCTTCGAACGCGTCAAGGAGGAGATCCGCAACGGGCGGTCGATCCAGGCGGGCATCGCGACGGGCTACCGCAAGGGCCTGACGGC
>DASPKC010000320.1:0-3080 GCA_035628295.1 Baekduia sp. | reverse complement strand
GCGCCGGCGCGTGGGCCCCCGTCCGCGGCGCGCGCGGCCGGCGGGCGGGCACGGGCGCGTCCCACTCCTGCGTGCCGTCGCGCTGGATGACCCGGGTGGCCGACGTGTCGTCCGCGCGCGCCACCGACGTCGCCGCGGTCGGCGGAGCGACGCCGCCGGCGCCCTGGGCGAGTGCCTCGGCGAAACGGTCGGCCCCCTCGTAACGCGCCTGCGGCTCCAGGGCCAGCGCCCGGTCGACCGCCTGGGCGAGCGGCGGCGAGACGCCCGCCACGAACTCGCTGAGCAGGGCCGGGGCCTCGCGCTGCTGCTTGAGCGCCAGTTCGGTCAGCGACTGTGCCTCGTAGGGCAGGCGGCCCGACAGCAGCTGGTAGGTCACCACGCCCAGCGCGTAGATGTCGGCGGCCGGGCCGACCTCCTCGCCGGCGGCCTGCTCGGGCGCGAGGTACGCGGCGGTGCCGAGCACCGAGCCGACCTGGGTGATCGACGACTCCTCGCTCATCGCCTTGGCGATGCCGAAGTCGGCGAGCTTGACGATGCCCTCCGCCTCGGAGATCAGGAGGTTGCCGGGCTTGACGTCGCGGTGCACGACGCCGTTGCGATGCGCGTAGTCCAGCCCGCGGCAAGACTGGCTGATCACGTCGAGCACCTCGTCGACCGGCAGGTGCCCGCGGTCGCGCAGGACCTCGGCCATCGAGGGGCCCTGGATGCGCTCCATGACGATGTAATGGCGGTCGGTCGACTCGTCGAGCCCGAAGTCGAAGACCTGCACGATGTTCGGGTGCACCAGCCGGGCGGCCGCGAGCGCCTCGCGCCGGAAGCGCGAGACGAACTGCGCGTCGTGGGCAAGGTGCTCGGCGAGGAGCTTGATGGCGACCTCGCGCTCCAGGCGGCGGTCGAAGGCGACGTGCACGGTCGACATGCCGCCGAGGCCGAGGCGGTCACCGATCTCGTAGCGGCCGCTGATCACGGTCCCGTTGGTCATCAGTCCTGCGGCCCTTGGTCAGGGGAGATCCCGCCCGAGCCGCCGCCGATGTCGGGGTCCTGCGGGATCGTCTCGGTCGGCTCGGTCGGCTGCGTGGCCGGCGGCTCGGTCACCGTCGGGGTCGTCTCCTCCGGCGCGGTGGTCTCCGGCGGGGGCTCGGTCTCCTGCGTCGTCGTCGGGACCTCCTCGGTCACCGTCGGGACCTCCTCCTCCTGCGTCTGGGCCTCGCAGTCGCCCGGCAGCTCGCGCTCGAGCGCGTCGAGGCCCTCCTGCAGGCGCTCGGCGAGGCGGTCGTCGACGCTCTCGGGGATGTTCACCGAGCGGGCCTCCTGCACCGCCTCGGCCGCCCGGGCGCAGTCGCCGTCGGCGTAGGCGTCCTGCGCCGCCTGCAGGCGGGACTGGAGCCGGTCGGCCGTCGTCGGGCCGAACTTGCCCGAGCCGGAGTCGTCGCCGCCGCAGGCCATCAGCGTGGCCGTGCCGGCGCCGAGGACCAGGGCCGCCAGGCCGGGGAGAAGGGGACCGCGCACGCTCATTGACCGTACTCCAGGCGCTCGGCGAGCGACTCCGGGAGGCGGGCGGCGCGGATGGCGCGGGCGGCGGCCGCGACGTCGTAGGGCACGCGCTTCCAGGTCGCAGTCCGGCCCTCGAGGTCCAGCAGGAGCCACGCGGCGCGGGGGTCGCCGTCGCGCGGCTGCCCGACGCTGCCCGGGTTCAGCAGCCACCGCCCTTCCGACAGGTCGGCCGCGTCGTCGGCGTAGCGGCGCTCGCCGCCGGCCCGCTCCCCGTCGCGGCGGTGGAAGGCCAGCGCGACGTGCGAGTGTCCGACGAGGCACACGCGCTCCGGAGCCGCGTCGAAGCACAGGTCGGCGAGCAGGACGCTGATCACGTACTCCCACACCGGGTCGCGCGGGCTGGCGTGGTAGAGGCCGGCGCCGGCGCGCTGGGCCTTGGGCTCCAGCCGGCCCAGCCAGGCCAGGCGCTCCTCGGCCAGCACGTCGGTCGTCCAGCGGGCGGCGAGGGCGGCGCCGCGGCTGAAGTCCTCGAGCGACAGGTCGCCCGTCACCGCCAGGTCGTGGTTGCCCGCGAGCGTGATCGCGCAGCGCTCGCGCGCCAGGTCCACGCAGTCGTTGGGGTCCGCGCCGTAGCCGACGACGTCGCCCAGGCACCAGATCTCCGCGACGTCCGCGGCATCGACGTCGCGCAGCACCGCCTCGAAGGCATGCCGGTTTCCGTGAACGTCTGACAGGACCGCTACGCGCATGGTGGAAGACTCGGGGCCGTGCGACGCGGACGGCTGGCGATCCCCCTGGCGGTGGCCGGCGCCGTCGTCGTCGCCCAGGCCGCCGTGTTCGTGCTGCGACCGCCCGCGGACGACGTGGTGGATCCCGCGCCCGTGGACGCCGGATCGTACTTCAGCGACGCCGAACTGGACCGTGCGCGCGACTTCCGCGGCCCCCAGCGGTGGATCGGCCTGGGCATGCTGGGCGTCGAGGCCCTGGTCCTGGTGTGGCTCGTCGCCCGCCCGCCGGAGGCGCTGCTGCGGCCCCGCCGGCGCCCGCTCGTCGCCGCCGCGGCGGCCGGCGCCGCCCTGTCGGTCGCCCTGGCAGTTGCGCCGCTGCCGCTGCAGGCCGTCGCCCGCGAACGGGCCAGGGACGTCGGCCTGGTGACCCAGGGCTACAGCGGCTGGGCGGCTGACCTCGTCCGGTCGTGGGCGATCAGCGCGGTCATCGGCGGTGTCGGCGCGGCGGTCGCGGTCGGCCTCGTGCGGCGGATGCCCCGGACGTGGTGGGTGCCGGGAGCCGCGATCGTCGTCGCGTTCGGCGCGGCATCGGTCTACGTCACGCCGGTGGTGCTCGACCCGATCTTCAACGAGTTCGACGACCTGCCCGAGGGCCGGCTGCGCGACGACGTCCTGCGGCTCGCGCGGGAGGCGGACGTCGACGTCGGCCGGGTCCTGGTCATGGACGCCAGCCGCCGGACGACGGCCGCCAACGCGTACGTCACGGGGCTCGGTCGCACGAAGCGCGTCGTCCTCTACGACACGCTCATCGAGCACTTCGAGCCCGACGAGGTCCGCCTCGTCGTCGCCCACGAGCTC
>DASPKC010000319.1:0-8564 GCA_035628295.1 Baekduia sp. | reverse complement strand
GCGACGAAGGTGCCGGGCGAGCCGGGCGGCGACTCGCTGCTCACGTTGACCACCACGCCGGCGTCCTGCAGGACGCGCCCGTCGGCGGCCAGCGACCGCAGGCGCAGCGGAGAAGCCGGGTCCGACGCCGGGATGGCGTCGCTGCCGTCCGGCGCCAGGACGCGGAGGATGCGACCGTCGGCGGAGCCGGCCTGCCCCACCGCGAACGGCGTGCGCGGTCGCGTCTGGGCCTGCGCCGCGCGCGGCAGCCGCCGCTTGCCGAGAGTCGGCGCGCCGGCGGCACGGCTGAGGCCGACGCGCCCGGCCAGCGCCTGCAGCTCACCCACCGCGCGGTTCCAGTTGCGCGGCGAGATCCAGGCGTCGCCGCGGGCGCCGTCGCTGTTGGCCTCGCCGGTGTCGTTGTTGGCCGCGCAGTAGCTCATGACGTCATAGAGCTGCGGGGTGACGGCGTCGTCGAAGCCGATGTGCGGCGCGCCCGTCTGCCGGCGGTCGAATCGGGTGCCCTGGAGCCGGCCGTTGTTGTCGCCGGCCCACGCTTCGCCTGCCTGGGCGGCGCCGGCCGCGGTCCCCGGGCAGCTCTGGCCGGCGTGCGGCGCCGTGTACGCGTGCAGCAGCTCGTGGGTCGCCGCGGTGAGCGGGCGGGTGCAGCACGTCAGGGTCAACCGCGGCACCGGCGCCACCGTCGTGCGGTCGACGTTGCGCAGGTTGCCGCCCCACTGCCAGCCCGGCTCGCCCGCGTAGCTGTGGATGCCGGCCGCGATGTCGTAGGCCTGCACCGTCCTGCCGTCGCCGCCGACATGGCGCGGCGGGTTGTCGGCGACCCACTGGTCCACGACCGCGCTGACGGCGTCAATGCGGCACTGGCGCGTCGCGCCCGCGGCCGTCGTCTGCGTCGGCGGCCCGTACACCGCGCCGTTGGAGCACAGGAAGAAGCCTGCGCCGATGATCGGCAGCGGCGGGACCGCCTGGACCGTGAGGCCGGACTCCGTGGTGATGTCGAGCGTCGCGCCGTACCAGCGCAGCCGGATCCGGTCGCCGCCGGGCACGACGTGGCGCACGACGTCGAAGACCGACTCGGGGGCCGGGAAGCCCCCGGGCACGACCTGGTTGGCCTGGCTGCGCAGGAGCAGCGGGGTGATCAGCACCGGCGGGAGCGCGGCCTTCCTGACCGCGACCAGCTCGAACGCGTTGTCCGCGGCGCACGCGTTGTTGTAGCACTCGGCCTCGTTCCAGCTGCGGGTGCCGGCGGCGAAGGAGACCGTCGCGCGGAGGTTGACAGCGATCGAGCCGAGCCACGCTGACGGGATCGCGAAGCGCACGCCGTGGCGCTGGGCCAGCGCGTTGCGCCGCTCGTTGCCGGTGACCCACGAGGTGCCGCTCACCGGCGGGTTGGTGATGCGCTCGACCAGCGCGGGCCCGATCTGCCGGCCGTTGGGCGCCGTGGCGACGAGCGTCACGTCGAGTGGCTGCTTGGCGTCCGAGGTCGCCGCGCCCTCCATGCCCACGTAGACGATCGCGGTTGCCGGCTTGGACGTGTCCAGCGGCACGCCTTGGTAGGTGACGCGCCGCGGATTGCCCAGGAGCTGGCAGAACCGCCCGGCGCCCGGGCCGCTGGTCGCGATCGTCCCGCCCGTCGGGGTACCGCCGCCACAGAAGCGCGGGAAGGGTGCCGTGGCACCGCTCGCCGCGTAGCCGAACATCTGCGCGCCCGAGTTCGGCTGCACCAGCTGGAAGAGGTCGATGCCCCGCACGCGCACGTTGCCGTACGGCACCGGATCGCTGAAGTACTCCACCGTGGCCGGGCTCGGGTCGGCGTTGCCCGCCCCGTCGATCGCCCGCACCCGGAAGCGCAGGTACGCGAAGCCGAAGCCTGGCGTCCGGTAGGGGCTCGCGCACGGGCCCCAGGACGGTCCGCCCTGGTCGTCGAGCTGGGCGGGCTTGACGCTGCACTCGAAGCGCGAGCCGTCCTCGGTGGAGCTGAACTCGAAGGTCGCCGCCGACGTCACCGTCGACCCGGGTCCCGGCCCCGCGGTGATCAGCGTGTCCGGCGGCTCGGCGTCCGGTGGCGGGCCGGGCGGCGGAGGGATCGGCGCGAGGCGGACGCGGCTCGCGCCGCGGGTCTGCCAGATCGCGACGCCCTCGTGGTCGGCCGCGGCGGCCGCGCGCAGATCGGTGACGCCGTCCGCGTCGCGGACCACCACCCCGCGCGTGAAGCCGGTGCCATCGTCGGAGGCGGCGTAGTGCAGGCTGCCGTCCAGGCGCGGCCACACCGCGTGCAGGCGCCCACCCGCATCCTGGGTGAGGTGTGCGTGCACGGTGTCGCCGGTGCCGTCCGGGACCGGGACCGGTGGCGCGAACGCCGTCCCGTCGTGGCGGCGCAGCTCGAGGCGGCCGTCGGCCGCGGCGTTCAGCAGGAAGAGCCCGCGCGGACCGCCCGCCAGGTGGCTGGCGGTCGCGTGGCCGATGGGCTGGGCCGCGGTCCAGCTCGCGGCGTCGTTGATGGAGCCCGAGCCGGTGAAGCGCCGCGTGATGGCGTTGCCCGAGGCGTCGGAGAAGACCACGACCGGCGTGCCGGCGTCGAGCAGGCCCACCGCCCCGAGGTACGCGTGCGCCGGCGCCAGCGTGGCGACCTGCTCGACCTTGGGCGAGTCCGGATCGGTCGGCACGCGCTGGAACTTGCCGCCGCCGCCCTCCGCCGACGAGGCGATCGAGACGCCGGTGCCGGGCCCCGCGACGGCGGTGTGGATGTTCTGCGTGCCCACCTGCCGGCCGGGACCGAAGCTGGCGCCGCCGTCGGTCGAGGTGAAGAGGTAGACGGCCGAGAACCCGGGGACGCCCTCGCCGTAGCGGTACGAGAGCACCTTCACGGTCGCACCGTCCACCACGACGAACGGCCGCGTCAGGCTCGTGCCGGGCGTGGGGATCGCCCCGCCCGCCGCGCACGCGCCGGCACCACGAGGCAGCCGGCAGAAGCGCAGCGCGGCCGTGGTCTCCGTGCCGTTGAACGCCACGTAGGCGGTCCCGTCGGGCGCGATGACGGCGAAGGGGTCGCGCCCGGGTCCCAGGTCCACGGGCGCGGCCAGGGCGCCCGGCGCCCCGACGCCCGCGGCGATCGCCGCGAGCGCGAGCGCGCGCCTCGCCCGGCGCGAGCCTCCGGGACCGTGTCCCCCCATGCGCGCGACTGTGCGCCTCCCCCGGGCCGATGTCAACCCGGGGCACCGGTGGTGTCGGGCGCCGGAGCGCTTAGCCTGCGCGGGTGGCCGGTCGTCTCGCAGCCCTCGCCGCCGTCGCCGCGATCCTCGCGCCGGCCGCGCCCGCCGCCGCCCGCTCGCCGGTGGTGCAGGACGGCCCCGCGCGCTTCGAGGTCCTGTCGCCCACGCTGATCCGGATGCAGTACGCGCCCGACGGGCGCTTCGAGAACCGCCCCACCCTCACGGTGGTCGACCGGCGCCACCGGGTGCCGCGCTTCGTCACCCGTGTGCGCGCGGGCGTGCGCGTGATCCGCACCGGCGCGCTGGAGCTGCGCCACCGCACCGGCTCCGGGCCGTTCTCGGCGGCGAACCTCGAGCTGGTCCTCCTGGACGGCCGCCGGCGCACCGTCCTGCGACCGGACCCCGCACGCACGCCCGAGCGCCCGCTCGGCGGCTGGCGGCGGTCGCTCGACCTCGTCCAGGGCCCGGTGCCCTTGCACCCGGGCGTGCTCTCACGCGCGGGCTGGCACGTGCTCGACGACACCGCCACCGTGCTCCTGCACGACGCGCCCCCCGGCTTCGCGCAGCGCCCCGCGCGCGAGGGGGCCTACCAGGACCTCTACCTGTTCGGCTACGGCCGCGACCTGCCTGCGGCGCTCGCCGACCTGCGGCGCATCACGGGCCCGGCGCCGCTCCCGCCGCGCAAGGCGTTCGGCGTGTGGTTCTCGCGCTGGTGGCCCTACGGCGACGCCGACCTGCGGGCCCTCGTGGCGCGCTTCCGGGCCGAGCGCGTCCCGCTCGACACGCTCTCGCTCGACACGGACTTCAAGTCGGTCCACGACCCGGCTGGCGCCCAGATCGCCTCCGCGGTCGTGGGGGCGCCGGGAGGCCGGTACTCGTGGAACGGCTGGGGCTGGAACGCGCAGATGTTCCCCGACCCCGGGGGCTTCGTCCGCTGGGCGCACGCGCAGGGCATCGAACTCGGCCTCAACGTCCACCCGTCCATCTCCAGCGCCGCCCCCGAGTACCCGGCGACCGAGGCCCGGGCCGGCGAGCCGCTGGCCGCCGACGAGGGTTGCCGGATCGTGCAGGCCGACCCGCGGGGCGAGTGCCGCGTCTTCGACTGGACCAGGCCCGACCAGCTCGACGCGTACTTCGCGCTGCACGAGCCCTTCGAGCGTGACGGCATCGATTTCTGGTGGCTGGACTGGTGCTGCGACGCCAGCCGCGCCGAGGCGCCGGGGCTCACGGCCGACACGTGGATCAACCATCGCTACACGCAGCGCCAGCGCGCCCGCGGCGAGCGTTGGGCGGCGTTCTCGCGCATCGGCGGGTCGTTCCAGGCCGGCTTCGGCGCGAGCGGCGGCGTGGGGGCGCTGGCCGAGCATCGCGTCGCCATCCAGTTCACCGGCGACACGTGCGGCAGCTGGCCGCTCATCGCCTTCGCCGCCGAGTACACCGCCGCGGCCGCCGCCATCGGGATGCCGTTCGTCAGCCACGACATCGGCTCGTTCCACGGCGTCTCGCCGCTGGGGATCTGCGACCGGACGGTGAGCCCGTACCTGTCGGCCTCGCTGAACGAGATCCCCGGCGACATGTACGCGCGCTGGGTGCAGCTCGGCGCCTTCCAGCCGTTCGAGCGCCTGCACTCCCACCACGGGCTGCGGCTGCCGTGGGAGCACCCGGGCAAGCCGGGGGCCGTGGCGGCGGACTTCCTGCGACTGCGCGCGTCGCTCGTCCCGCTGCTCTACACGCTGGCTCGCGAGGGCCACGCGCGCGGCCTGCCGATGGCGCGCGCGCTGTGGCTGCGCTGGCCGCAGCTCGACGAGGCCCACCGCCACCCCAGCCAGTTCCTGCTCGGCCGCGACGTGCTGGTCGCGCCGGTCAGCGCGCCCGGCGACCCGGCGCCGGCCCAGGTCTGGCTGCCGCAGGGCGGCTGGACCGACTGGTTCACCGGCGAGCGCCTGCGCGGGCCGCGCACGCTGTCGCTCTCGGTGCCGCTCGAGCGGATGCCGGTGTACGTGCGCGACGGCGCGATCGTCGTCACGCAGCCCTACGCGCCGACGACGCCGGCAGCGCCACCCCGGGCGCTGGAGCTGACGGCCTATCCCGGGTCCGGGGCGTTCACCCTGTACGAGGACGCCGGGGACGGGCTCGAGCACGAGCGCGGCGCCCGCGGGTTCCAGCGCGTCAGGCAGCGCCGCGCGAGCGGTCGGGTGACCGTCACGATCGGCCGTCTGACCGGGCGCTTCGCCGGCAGGCCGGCGCGGCGGACGTACGAGCTGCGCATCCTCGGCATGGGGCGCCGGCCGCGGGCCGTCACCGTCGCCGGGCGGCCGGCACGGTCGTGGTCGTGGGACGGCTCCCGGCTGACGGTGCGCCTGGCTGCCGTGCCGACGGTCCGCGCCGTGCGCATCGTGGCGCGCTAGGCACGGCCCGGCTATCGTCGGCCGGGCCATGGCGGCGCTCGAGGCAGCTCCCCGGCCGCAGACCCGCGCACCGGCGCTGCCACCGGGGCCCGCGTGGCCGCCCGCCGTCCAGGCCGCGCTGTGGGCGATCCGCGCACCGCAGCTGACGCGCGCCGCGCACGCCCGCTTCGGATCGACCTTCACCCTCCGCCTGGGCACCTCACCGCCCGTGGTCGTCACCACCGACCGCGACGCCGCTCGTCGCCTGCTGACCGGCGACCCGCTGACCAAGCGCCACGGCAACGACGTCCTGCGCCCGATGGTCCGCGACCGGTCGGTGCTGCTGCTCGACGGGGCCGAGCACCTCGCCCGGCGGCGTCTGCTGCTCCCGCCGTTCCACGGCGAGCGCGTGCAGGCGTACGCGCGCCTCATGGGTGATCTGGTGGAGGGCGAGCTCGACCACTGGCGCCCGGGCGAGGTGGTCGCGGTGCTGCCCGTGGCCCAGGACGTGGCGCTCGAGGTGATCCTCCGGGCGGTCCTGGGCATCTCCGACGCGGCGGAACGGGCGCGCGTGGGCGCGCTGGTCGAGGACCTGGTCGCCTACCCCACCGGCAGGCTGCGCCGTGGCGTGCGCCGGCGTGAGCCGCGGCGGCGCAGCGGGATCCCCGGTCGGGCCGGCGAGCTGGCGCAGACGCTCGCGACGCTGCCGTCGCCGGCGGTGCTCACCTTCTTCCCGGAGATCAAGGGCCGCGAGAACCTGGTGGCGCGGCGCTGGTGGACCCTGCGCGACCGGGTCGACGCGCTGCTCGACGTCCACATCGAGGCGGTGCGCGCCGACCGCCGGCTGGCCGAGCGCGACGACGTCCTGGCCCTGCTCGTGCAGGCGCGCGACGACGACGGGCGCGGGCTGTCGACGGCCGACCTGCGCGACGAGCTGTGGGCGCTGATCGCGGCGGGCCACGAGACGACGGCGGCGACGCTCGCGTGGGCCACCCAGCGCCTGGCGTTCGCCCCCGAGGTGCAGGAGCGGGCGGCCGCCGCCGTCGCCGCGGGGGACCGCCGGTTCGTCCAGGCGCTCGTGCGCGAGGTCCTGCGGCTGCACACGCCCGTGTCGCTGGCGGCGGTGCGCATCCTCGACGAGCCGTTCGAGGTGGACGGGCACCTGGTGCCGGCCGGGACGCAGATCGCCATCGACGGGCCGAACATCCACCTCGACCCGGAGCTGTGGCCGGCGCCGCACGAGCTGCGGCCCGAGCGCTTCCTCGGCGACGGGGCGCCGCCCTACGCGTGGCTGCCCTTCGGCGGCGGCGCCCGGCGGTGCATCGGCGCGGCGCTCGCCGAGCTCGAGGTCGAGGTCGCGCTCACGGCGATCCTCCGGCGCTTCCGGCTGCTGCCGGCCGCGCCGCGGCCCGAGGCCGGCGCCCGGCGGGCGATCGTGCTCGTCCCGCACGCGGGCGGCCGCGTCCGGCTCGCCGCCCGCTGACGGCAGAGCCCCGGCCGGGGCCGGGGCTCTGGTGCAACGGGCGATGTCGGCGGTGCGCTACGCGGCGACGAGCTCGCGCCGCGCCGGCACGGTGGTGCTGAACTGCAGCGCCGGGTCGTCCACGGCGCCCTCGCGCAGGCGGGCGTAGTCGGCGGCGTAGCTCATGTCGACCGTCCACGGGCCCTTCGAGCCGCGGCGCGGGAAGGCGCCGATGCCGCGCTGGACGTAGCCGGCCTGGAACTCCATGAGCGGCAGCCGCTCGACCGTGGGGTCGTCCAGGACCGGCACCACGACGTCGTGGCCGCGTGCGTCCATCTGGGCCAGCATCCGGCAGAGGTGCTCGCACACCAGGTCGACCTTCAGGGTCCACGAGATGTTCGTGTAGCCCAGGGCGAAGGCGAAGTTCGGCACGCCGCTGAGCATCATGCTCTTGTAGACGACGGTGTCGCTGAGCTCCACCGGCTGCTCGTCGATGCTGAGCTGCAGCCCGCCCAGCGGCAGCATCTTCAGGCCGGTGGCCGTCACGATGATGTCGGCCTCGAGCTCGGTCCCGGACTCGAGCAGGATCCCGCGCTCGGTGAAGCGCGCGATGCGGTCGGTGACCACCGACGCCTTGCCGGCCTTGATCGCCTTGAACAGGTCCCCGTCGGGCACGGCGCACAGGCGCTCGTCCCACGGGTCGTAGCGCGGCTTGAAGTGGACGTCGACCGGCAGCTGCTTGGGCAGCTGGGCCTTGGTGAGGGCCCGGATGAGGCGCCGCACGCCCTGCGGGTAGCGGCGGCAGGCGTTGTAGACGCCCTGCCACGTCGCGATGTTGAGCTTGCGGGTGATGCGGTAGGCGAGCTGCTCGGGCAGGACGCGGCGCAGGCCGTTGGCCAGCGGGTTGCGCTTCGGGACGTTGACGATGTAGCCCGGCGAGCGCTGCAGCATCGTGATGTGCGCCGTCTGGTCGGCCATGGCCGGGACCAGCGTCACGGCGGTCGCGCCGCTGCCGATCACGACGACGCGCTTGCCGGCGTAGTCGAGGTCCGCGGGCCAGTGCTGCGGGTGGATGATCTGCCCCGCGAAGTCGTCCTCGCCCTCGAACTGGGGGCGGAAGCCGCCCTTGCCGTCGTAGTAGCCGGTGGCCGAGAACAGAAAGGCGCAGGTCAGCTCGGCCTCCTCGCCGTCCTGGCGGACGCGCACCGTCCAGCGGCCGGCCTCGGAGGACCAGTCGGCGCCCAGCACCTCGGTGCCGTAGCGGATGCGGTCGAGGATGCCGTGCTCGGCGGCGGCATCGCGCAGGTAGTCCTTGATCTCGTGCGCCTCGGCGATCGAGTTGTCACTCGTCCAGGGCTTGAACTCGTAGCCGAAGGTGTGCAGGTCGGAGTCCGAGCGGATGCCCGGGTAGCGGAAGAGGTCCCAGGTGCCGCCGAGGGCGTCGCGCGCCTCGAGGATCGCGTAGCTCTTGCCCGGCTGCTTGTCCTGCAGGTGCCAGGCGGC
>DASPKC010000318.1:0-2220 GCA_035628295.1 Baekduia sp. | reverse complement strand
CCGGGATGATCGGCGGCCAGCCGTGGTGGCAGCCCCAGTGCGGCATCGTCCCGGAGATCGCCCTCGACCCCACGAAGGACGCCGACAGCCGCTCACTGGTCGGGGGCAAGCTGGCGTCGCTGGGTGGCAGGCCGCCGACCTCCGGGGAGCAGCCGTGAACGTCCGCCGCATCGTGCCGTCCATCCTGGGGGCCGCCCTGGTCGCGGTGTGCGTCGTGGTCCTGCTGGGCGACGACGGCGACAAGTACCGCGTGCGCCTCGAGATGAGCAACGCGGCCGGCGTGCGCGACGGGACCCGCGTCACCATCGCGGGCTCTCCGGTCGGTCGCGTCGAGAGCTTGTCGCTCGGCCCGCGGGACATCGTGCAGGCGGACATCGAGCTCGACGACGGCCACCGCATCGGCGCCGGTGCCCGTGCCGAGGTGAAGGCCACGAACCTGCTGGCGACCAAGTTCGTCGACCTGCAGCCCGGGGACGTCTCACGTCCGGCGCCATCGGGGACGGTCATCCCGAATGCGCGCGTCAAGAAGTCCGTCGAAGTCGACGAGCTGATCGACGTCCTCGATGCGGACACCCGCACGCGCCTGGGCATCCTCGTCAACGAGGCGGGCCTCGCGGTCACCGGCCGCAAGGCGGACTTCAACAAGCTGGTAGGCCGGCTCCCCGCCACGCTCGACGACGCCACCGACCTGCTGCGGGACCTGTCGGCCGACACGGCCGCCCTGGGCCGGCTGATCGAGTCGAGCGATCGCGTCCTCGTCCGCCTCGATCCCGAACGGCGCCGGATCGGCGAGCTGCTCGGCTCGGCCGGGGAGACGATGCGGACGGTCAGCGCGAAGCGCGCCGAGCTCCGGGCGACCCTCGCCCGGGCGCCGCGGTCGCTCGACAGCCTGCGCGGCGTCCTCGCCGAGCTGCGGCGCACGGCGGCGCCGCTCGGGCCGGCGGCCCGGGCGCTCAGCGCCACGGCGCCGGCGCTGGCCGGCACGCTCGAGCAGCTCAAGCCGTTCGAGCGTTCGGCTCGCCCGACCCTCGAGGCGGCGAAGGAGGCCGCGCCGTCGCTGACCCGCCTGGGCAAGGAGGCGACGCCGGTCCTCGGGCGCTCGCTCCCGGCGCTGTCCTCGCTCGAGACCTTCTCCGACGAGCTCGCGCCGATCACCAAGGTGCTCGCTCGCGGCGGCACGGGCGCAGTCCGCAAGCGGCGGTCCCCGGGGGCCATCGACGACCTGCTCGGGACGGCGACGTCGTGGGCCTCGGGCGCCTCGGACCGTGACGCCGCCGGCCACATCTTCCACGGCATCGTGACCATCGGCGGTGACACGCTCCTGAGCGCGGTCAAGACCTACGCGGAGATCCTCAAGGACCCCGCGGACCGCCAGCGGCGCAAGAAGCAGCGCGCGGGCCGCAGGCTGCCGGTGCTGCCCGAGCGGCGGCGCGACCCGCGGACGCCGCCGCCGGCGAACAAGGTCCTGCCCAAGCTCCTGCCGAAGGTCCCGGCCGGCGAGCAGGTGCAGGAGGTCGTCGACGGGACGACCGGTCTCCTCGACTTCCTTTTCAAGCCATGATGCGTCGCAGCACAGAACGGCAGGTCGCCCTGCGCAACCGCCGCCAGCGCCCGAGCTACGTCGCCGCGACCGGCGCGCTCCTGCTGCTCGTGGCGCTGCTGGTGATCTACATCGGCGTGCGCTCGCCCTACGGCGTGCCGGGGCGCGACTACGGCGAGCTGCAGGTGCAGCTGGCCGATCCGAGCAACCTCCAGATCCACGACCCCGTCCGGGTCGCCGGCGTGCGCATCGGCCAGGTCACCGCGATGAAGGGCGGCACCGGCGCCGCTCGCGGCCAGAGCGTCGTGTCGGTCAAGCTCGATCCGGGGACCGAGCCGCTCCCGCAGGACACGACCATCAGGCTGCGCGCCGCAGGCCTGCTCGGCGCTCGCTACATCGAGGTCCTGCCCGGTCGCAGCGACCGGACGCTGCCGTGGGGCTCGACCATCCGTGTCGGTCGCGAGGCCGTGTCCTACGGGGTGACGGACGTCCTCGACACCTTCGACGAACGCACCCGCGCCGGGCTCGACCAGATGATCATCCAGTTCGGGCGCGGGCTCTTCACGCGCGGGCAGGGCCTCAACACGGCCTTCCGCGTCGTGCCCGAGGGCGAGGCCGACTTCCGCCGGCTGGCCGCGGCCATCCGGCGGCGGCCGGGCGCCGCGCAGCGCTTCATCCCC
>DASPKC010000317.1:0-3235 GCA_035628295.1 Baekduia sp. | reverse complement strand
AGGGTGCTGACCTTGAACCCGGCCAGCTCGGCGATCGTCTTGTCGGCGTCGGCGAGCTTCTTGGCCAGCTTCGCGGCCTCACCCTTCAGCTTCTCGGCCTCGGACTGCTGCTGCTGCGACGACTTCAAGCGCTCGGTGAGGCTGTCGAGATCGTCGACGGACTCCACCCCGAGCTTGCTCAGGATCTCAGTCCGCGCCGCCTCGGCCGCCTTGCGCTCCCGCGACGCCGCCTTCTTGTCCACGGCCGAGAGAAACTCCCCCTCGGTCTTGAACGTCACGGCCGGCTTCTCGGGTGCTGCGCCCTCGCTCTTGTCGTTGTCGTCAGCCATCTACTTCCGTCCCTCGCCCCGGCTCGACGGCGCCGGTTGCCGTTGCCCAGCGTTAGGCGGCTGGTTCGCCTGCCCGTCGTTATCCGGACGGTTCGGATCTTTCGCGACCCCCTGCCCTCGGTCGTCGTCGCTGTCAAGCGGCATCGGAGGCTCCACGGCCTCGAGCGACGCAAGCAGCGCGTCCAGCTGCTCAGGGGGCAGGCCCGCAAACTTGCGGCGTGTCAGGTCCTGTCGCAGCTGCAGGTCGATCTCAGGCGACAGGCCCACCGACCGCAGCGACAGCACCTCGTCCACCTCCGCCTTGAACGTGCGCAGGTCGAACTCGCGCGGGTACTGGACGTGCACGCCCTCGGCCTTCGCGACGCCCGTCTTGTAGCCGAGCACCAGCGCCGCCAGCCGCCGCTCGAAGTCCTCACCCTCGCGGGCGATGTCCGCCAGGATGCTGCGCTTGTCCTCGCTCTCGAGCTCCAGGGCCTCCGCCGACGCCTGCTCCATCGACCCCTCGGAGCGGCCGCGCCCGATGCCCACGGCGGCGCGCGCCTGCTCCAGCGACGCGGCGATAGCCTCCATCAGCACGCGCGGCTGCTCGGGGTCCGGCGAGACGTACTCCGGCTTGCCGCCGGTCAGCGGGTTATACCCGAAGGCCGTGTTCGTCCCGACCTGGATGGTGTCGATGTTCGGGTCGGGAATCGCCAGCCAGGAGAACGTGCCCTTGTAGAGGATGTCGTTCAGGAGGCTGGTGTAGTTGAAGACGCTGTTCGCCGCCTTGCAGAGGTCGCCGACCAGCGGCACGCCCTCCGGGAACGGCATGTCCTCATCGCGCGACGAGTACAGCGGCTCGAACGGCACGCGCCCCGCGCCGTGCGCCTTCTCGCCGACCTGCTGCTCGTGCTGCCCGTTGCGGTCCGTCTCCCACGTCTCGACGTGGTCGCGGTGCCAAATGCGGACGCGGTACTTCGGCTCCACCTTGTCGCGCCACGACTCGCGCCGCGCGTCGGTGTACTCGAACTGCTTCAGCCACAGCAACTCGCCGTCGTCGTCCAGTGCCCAGTCGAACACGTCCAGCGGCGACACCCAGTAGACATACGGCTTGCCGTCGCCGTGCTCGCTGTCGACGTCGACGCAGGACCACATGATGCCCTCGACCTGGGCCCAGCGCAGGCCGCTGGTCATCCAGTTGTCGATCTTGTGCTGCCGGCGGTAGTCCACCCCGTCCCAGAACGCCTTCAGTTCCTCGGGCCCCTCGCGGTTCGCCGCCTTCTTCGTGGCGTGCGACACCAGCGCGTTCACCGTCGTCTTGACGAAGTTGTGGTAGTGGGCGCGCTTGCGCCGATTCTCGTACTCCCACGACTTCTCGCGGTTGTGCCGGAACAGCAGGCTGGCGTTGTCGATGGTCCGCGTCCCGACCGTCGTCTCGGCCTGCCCCGTCTCGTTGCGGCTGACGACGTAGGGCTCCTGGAACTCGACGGTGAGCCGGGTCGGGCGGTAATACTCGCGCCCGCCCAGGTAGCTCACGCGGTTGAATTCGCGCCACCACCAGCGCCGCTCGTACTCGGGGTGCCGGTAGAGCAGCGTGCCCTCGCGGTTGTCGGGCAGCGCTGCGGCGGAGGCCAGGTTTAGGAGGATCACCTCCCGAGGACCCCCTGCCCTAGCGTGGCGAGGGTGTCAAGCCGCGCGTTGGCGTGCTACGCTGACGGCGCCAGGTGGGCGGCGTGGATAGACACGCGAATCGAGCCGAGGGGGACTTGTCCGGGGACAAGGGTATGTTACCTGCGGTGCCGGCAAGACTGGAGCTGCCCGGTTTGGGTACAGCCTCCGGGGAGTCGTAAAACCAGGCGTCACCTCACGCCTACCCTCGGTGTAGTGAGTTTCGACCTCACCCCGCCTGGCACTCGTTACACTGTCGGCATGGACGCCACCGAGCTGCGAGAGGGTCAGTTCTTCGTGGCCGCGGAGCGGACGCAGGTCGACCGCGGGCGGCTGATCCGCGTCACCGACACGCTGGCCGAGGCGTACGCCGTCGCACGGGAGCACGGGTGGCCCGACAGCTGCCATGTCTGGATCGGCGTCGCCGGATACGACAGGCCACCCCGGGACACGCGCCTGGTCGACGCCCACGGCGCCCCGCTGGATGGCTGGCCGCGCATGCCGGAGCCCGAGGCCGTGCGCGCCTGGATCTCATGGCACTCGGGCCGCGACCTGACGCCGGCCGAAGCGCTCCAGTTCATCGAGGACTCCGACGGCGTGTCGCTCTACGAAATCGACCACTACCGCGAGCAGCTGGGGCTCAATCCGTAGCGCAGTGCGCAATTACGGGGACCGGTGTCCCCTTAATTGCGCGCCGCGGCGGCAATGATTACGCCGCGATATCATCCGACGAGGCGCCGGAGCAAGCCGTTCCAGAGCTCGAAGAGGGCGCTTTCGCGCGGCACCGTTGGGTCCAGGGCGTCGATCAGCGACCCGCCCCACGTCATGCGGCAGCCCCAGCGCGCGCACTCGGCGTCGGTCCGCGGGCGGTAGTTGGCCAAGGCGTGGCCATCTACCACCGGGTCGAGGTCCAGCCCGTTGCCCTGCACGACGTCGATGTAATCCCAGTGGCCGCAGTCGAAGAACACCACGACCGTGTACCCTCCATCGACGTCGAAGCGCGTGCCGCCAGCTTCTGGGTCGGGCACCCTGGTTGCCTTGCGGCGGCCTGCCGAGACGTCCTCTAGTACCATGGCCGCCCGCTCGTAATCGCCCATGCCCCGAGTCTACCCTACGCGGCGATATCGGGCGGCAGCGGCTCCACATGCGTCTCGGGCACGGCGCCGATCCAGTAGCCGCCGACGTAGAACTCCCAGATCCGCACCCCGTCCTGCGTGCGGTAGATGCAGCCCAGCCTGCCGACGGTGCCCGGCTCCCAC
>DASPKC010000316.1:0-43694 GCA_035628295.1 Baekduia sp. | reverse complement strand
CTCGCCGCGCTGCTGGTCCTGCCCGCCGCCCCCGCCTGGGCCGGTGGCTTCACCGTCAAGCCGCTCAGCTGGGACGTCGTCGTCGGGCCGCAGGACGACACCCGCTGCCGGGTCGCCGGCGCGCTGTTCACCCCCCACGGCGCGAGCCCGGCGGCGCCGGTCCCGGCGATCATGGCGACCAACGGCTTCGGCGGTTCGTACCACGACCAGGCCGAGATGGCACGCGAGTTCGCCTCCCGCGGCTACGCGTTCCTGACCTACTCGGGCCTTGGCTTCGGCGGGTCGGGCTGCAAGATCACCATCGACGATCGCGACTTCGACGGCAAGGCGGCGTCGCAGCTCATCACCTTCCTCGGGGGCGGGAAGGCCGCGACGGACGGCACCCGGGTCGACTTCGTGCGCCGCGACGCACGCGGCAGCGACGGCCGCCCGTACGAGCACGACCCGCGCATCGGCATGGTCGGCGGCTCCTACGGCGGCCAGGTGCAGTTCGCCGCGGCGGGGATCGACCCGCGCCTGGACACCATCGTCCCGCTCATCACCTGGAACGACCTGTCGTACTCGCTGCAGCCCAACAACACCGCGTTCGCCCGCGGCGTGACCGGCCAGGTGCCGGGCGTCAACAAGTTCGCCTGGTCGACGCTGTTCTTCGCGGTGGGCGTCGGGCGCGGCCTGCAGTTCGCCGACGAGGACCCGGCCCGGCTGGCGCCGTGCCCCAACTTCGACTCGCGCATCTGCCCGGGCAAGATCGTCCTCGACGCGACGGGCGCGCCGAACGCGGCGACGACCGCGGCGCTGCGCCACGCGTCGGTGGCGTCGTTCATCGACCGCATCCGGATCCCGACGTTCCTCATCCAGGGCCAGGCGGACACGCTGTTCAACCTGCAGGAGGCGGTAGCGACCTACCGCTCGCTCAAGGCCCAGGGCACGCCGGTCAAGCTCGCGTTCTCGCGCTTCGGCCACTCCGGCTCGGCGGCGAAGGGCGAGCTCGACCTGCGGTTCCAGAAGGAGTCGCACCTCGGGCGCCAGGTGCTCGAGTGGTTCGAGCACCAGCTCAAGGGCGACCCGCGCGCCCCGTCGCTGGATGTGACGTTCTTCCGCGACTGGGTCGCCTACGACGGCGTCGCGACGCCCGCCTACGGCCGCGCGCCGGCGTACCCCGTCGGGCGCGCGCTGGGCCTGCGCCTGTCCGGCGACGGCTCGCTGCGGCGCGAGGACGAGCCTGTGCAGGACGGCAGCGCGACCTTCGCGACGACCGCGGTGGGCGCCCCGACCTCCTACACCGAGCTGTCGGCCCTCGACCCCGGCGCGACCCCGGTCGACACACCCGGCACCTCCACGGCGTTCAGCACCCCGCCGCTGGCGGAGGACCTCGACGTCGTGGGCGTCCCGGCCGCGCGCCTGCGCATCCAGGCGCCCGTGCACGCGGTCACCGGGCTGGCGACGGACGTCTCCGGCCTGGTGTTCTTCCTGCGCCTGGAGGACGTGGCGCCGGACGGGACGGTCGTCCTCAAGCACAAGCTGGTGTCGCCGGTCCGCGTGGCCGACCCGTCGGTGCCGGTGGACGTGGAGCTGCCCGGCATCGTGCACCGCTTCGCCAAGGGCCACCGCCTGCGGCTCGTGGCCTACGGCGGCGACCTGTCCTACCGCGCCGGCAACGTCCCGGGCCCGGTCTCCATCGTGACCAGCGGCGACCGGCCGTCGATGCTCGAGCTGCCGGTGGCCGTCGAGGGCCGCGACTACGGCGCGGTGGTCGGCGCGACGGCGCCGACCGGGACCTGTGCCAAGCCGCGCCGCGTGGTGCTGCAGGTCGCACGCCGCTTCCGGGCGCGCCTGCGCTCGGCGCGCGTGGTCGTGGGCGGCGAGACCGTCGCGCGCCTCTCGCGCAAGCGCAGCAGGGCGCGCGTGTCGCTCACCGGCCGCCCCGGGCGCCGCGTCGCCGTGCGCATCGTCATGCGCCTGCGCGACGGCCGCACCGTGACGGACGTGCGGCGCCTGCGCGTCTGCCGCTGAGCCGCGTTCCCGGCTCAGCGGATCGACCGCCGGCTGAGCTCGAGCGCCCGGCTCGCGTTGTCGCGCGTGACGAAGTTCGGGCCGGTCGGCAGCACGTCGCCGTGGACCGGGAACAGGCCGTAGCGGGCGCGCTGGGTCAGGAGGACCACCGGCAGGTAGCCCTGCAGGAACGCCTGCTGGTCGACGGCGAACGCCAGACGGCCCGCGCGCACCGCCTGCAGGACGTCGGGGTTGAGGTCGAAGGTCCCGATCCGCACCCGGCCCGCCAGCCCGGCCTCGCGCAGCCCCTCGAACGCCAGCCCGCCGGTCGTCGCGTTGAGCGCGAGCACGCCGTCGGCGTCGCGCCGGCGCACGGCGCCCGCGATCCGCTTCGGGGTGCGGGGGTCCTGGTCGTCGACGCCGAGCACCCAACTGCGCCCGCCGCGGCGGCGCAGCGCGCGGTCCAGGCCGGCGCAGCGGTCGTCCAGCCCCTGGTTGCCGACCTGCTGGTTGACGCAGAGCACCCGGCGCACGCCGGCGCGCGCGAGCCGCTCGCCCGCGCCCCGGCCGGCCGCCTCCTCGGGCTGGCCGACGTGGGTCAGGACGCCCAGGCGGGCGGCGACGTCGCTGCCGGAGTTGATCGACACCACCGGGACGCCGGCCCGCACGGCGCGGCGGACGGCGGCGCCGAGCCCGGGCTCGGGCAGCGAGACGACGAGCCCGTCCGGGCGCTGGGCGACCGCCTCGTCGATCAGGCGCTCCATGCGCGGCAGGCTGTAGGTGTCCGGCGCCTCGTAGGTCGCGGTGACGCCCATCTGGCGGCGGGCCGTCTCGACGCCCTTGCGCACGATGGCCCAGAACGGGCTGGATGCGACGCCGTGGGTGACGACGGCGATGCGCACGCCGGCGTCCGGGTCGGCCACGCCACGGCGCGTGCGCTCCGGGCCACCTGACTCGGTGATGACGATCGGGTCCTCGCGGACCACCTCGGCATCGTCGCCGCACCCCGCGGCGACGAGGAGGCAGGCAGCGGCGAGCAGGGCGGGCAGGCGGCGCGACACGGCGCAGAAGGCTAGACGCGCATGGCACCATGGAGCGCGTGACGGGGGTCCGATGGGGCGGGGTGACGGTGCTCGTGGCGAGCGTGCTGCTGGCTGTGGCGCCGGCCGAGGCGGCCAAGCGCAAGCGCGACCGGGCGCGGCTGGCGGCGGTCGAGGACTGCCGGGAGCTGCTGCCCTACGTGCGCGAGAAGGCGCTGGGCGAGGCGTCGTGGCAGGTGCCGGTCTGGCAGGCGTACCGGCCGGGGCCGTCGTCGGGCCCGGGCACGGCCACCGCCGCGCCGCAGTCGGCGGTCGCCGGCGCGGGCGCCACGTCCGAGGAGGCGTCGGACACCAACGTCCAGGAGCCGGGCGTCGACGAGCCGGACGTCGTCAAGACCCGCGGCGGCATCGTCTACGCCGTTGCCGGGCGGGCGCTGCACGTGGTCGACGTCCGCGGCGGCGCGCTGCGGCGCCTGGCCGAGGTGGCGCTCCCGCAGCGGGCGTTCGAGCACGAGCTGTTCGTCGTCGACGGCCGGGTGCTGGTCCTGTCGGAGGGCTACGGCACGCCGGCGGTCCGCGAGGCCGCGCCGTCCTCGGCAGGGGCCTCGGCCACCACGACCCTGACCGAGATCGACGTGCGCGATCCCGCCAGACCGCAGGTCGTGCGCTCGCTGGAGGCCGAGGGCCGGTACGTCAGCGCGCGGCGTCAGGGCGACGTCGTGCGCGTGGTGCTCAGCGCGTCGCCGACGCCGATCGTCCTGCCGGCGCCCGCCGAGGGCGAGCGGTACGCATGGGAGCAGCCGGGCGAGATGGAGCGCCGCCGCCGGGAGGCGATCGGCGCCGCCGGGCCGTCGACGTTCCTGCCCGACGTCGTGGTCCGCAACGGGGCCGGCGCGGTCGTCGAGCGCCGGCTGCTGCACGGCTGCCAGCGCATCCGCCGCCCCGCGGACTTCTCCGGTCTCGACGTCCTCTCGGTGCTGACGCTCGACCTCGGGCGCGGCGCGATGCCCGTGGACCTCGACGGTGTGCTGGCGTCGGGCGACGAGGTCTACGCCTCCGACGAGGGGCTGTACGTCGCGACCTCGCGCGTGCACGCCGGCGACGACACGCCGGTGACCCGCATCCACCGCTTCGCGGCCGGCCGTGGGGCCGAGACCCGCTACCGGTCGTCGGGCTCGGTGCGCGGGTACGTGCTCAACCAGTTCTCCTTCTCCGAGCACCGCGGCGTCCTGCGGGTGGCGACGACGGAGGTGGCGCCGCCGGGCGTCTTCCGGCCCGCCACGCCCGGGGCCTCCGGGCCGAGCGCGTCCATCGCGCCGGCGCCGCCCCCGGTCCAGGACACCGAGAGCTTCGTGACCATCCTCGACGAGCGCGACGGGGCGCTCGTGCCGATCGGCCGCGTGGGCGGCCTGGGCAAGGGGGAGCGCATCTACGCGGTGCGTTTCGTGGGCGACGTGGGCTACGTCCTGACGTTCCGGCAGGTCGACCCGCTGTACACGCTCGACCTCGCCGACCCGCGGGCGCCGCGGGTGCGCGGGGAGCTCAAGATCCTCGGCTACTCCGCCTACCTGCACCCGGTCGGCGAGGACCTGCTCCTCGGCGTCGGGCAGGACGCGACCGAGGCCGGCCGGCGGCGCGGGACGCAGATCTCGCTCTTCGACGTGGCCGATCCCGCCCGGCCCCGCCGGCTGCACCAGCGGGCGTTCTCGCCCACGTCCTCGTCGCAGGTCGAGTGGGACCACCGGGCGTTCCTCTGGTGGCCGCGGACCCGCACGGCGGTCCTGCCCGTCACGGAGTACCAGCAGGGCGGGTTCCGCGGCGCCGCCGCGTTCCGCGTCTCGCGGGCCGACGGGCTGCGCGAGGTCGGCCGCGTGCAGCATCCCGCCGCCGGCTGGCAGGGGGTGCGCCGGTCGATGGTCGTCGGAGAGCGGCTGCTGACGCTGTCGGACCGCGACCTGGTGGCCAGCCGCCTCGCTGACCTGCGGCCGCTCGGCGCGCTCGAGCTGGTGCCCGACCCGCCGTCGCCGTCGCCCGGCCCCGGGACGCCGCAGTCGGCGGTCGCCCCGTAGGGCCCGGCGGCGCTACGCCGCGGCCGGCTCGCGGTCGCGGTCGGGCTGCTCGACGAAGGTGAACTGCGCCGGGTCCAGCCGGCTGGTCGCCTCGACGTACTCGCGCATGTAGCCCGGCCAGTTGGTGACGATGCGGCCGCTGGCGTCCCGGTACCACGAGTCGCACTGCGTCCACGCCGTGCCGGCAAACCGCGCCTGCAGCTCGCGGTCGGCGGCGGCCTCGACCTCCGCGCGGACCTCGATGGCGGCCGCGCCGCGCGCCTGGACCTGCTGCAGCGCCTGGCGGATGTACGCCGCCTGGGCCTCGAGGTAGACGATGATCGAGCCGCCCGAGGTGTTGGTGTTCGGGCCGTACATGACGAACAGCGACGGGAAGCCCGGCACGGCGATGCCGAGGTGGGCGTGCGGGCCGTCGGCCCACGCCTCGCGCAGCGAGCGCCCGTCGCGGCCGGTGATCTCCATCGGGAACATGAAGTCGGTGGTGCGGAACCCGGTGCCCCAGATGATCGTGTCCACCTCGTGCTCCGTGCCGTCGGCGGTGACGACGCCGCCGGGGCGGATCCCGGTGATGCGTTCGGCGACCACCTCGACGTTCGGGCGCTGCAGCGCCGGCAGCCAGTGCGAGCTGAAGAGCACGCGCTTGCAGCCGAAGGTGTAGTCCGGCCAGACCTTGCGGCGGACCTCGGCGTCGCGCAGCTGCCAGCGCATGAACAGCCCCGAGCGCGCCCGGCCCAGCCGGCCCCACGTGCGCGGGTGGCGGATCATCAGCGTCAGCGACTCGCCGTAGTGGAAGAGAAAGCGCCGGCGGAAGGCCTGCAGCCCGGGCACGCGCTCGATGGCCTTGCGCACGAGCGGCGGGTAGGCCCGGTTCCTACGCGGCATGAACCAGTTGCCCGACCGCTGGAAGACGACGACCTTGGCGGCGACCTTCGCGATCTCGGGGACGAACTGCACCGCGCTCGCGCCCGTGCCCACGACCGCGACGCGCCGGCCGCGCAGGTCGTGCTCGTGGTCCCACTCGGCCGAGTGGAACGTCCGGCCGGCGAAGGTCTTGCGGCCCGGGATGGGCGGGACCGACGTGCGGTGCAGCTGCCCCGTGGCGACGATCACCGCGTCGGCCTCCCACGTGCGGCCGTCGGCGGCCGTGACCGTCCACCGCCGCGCGGCGTCGTCCCACCGGCACGAGGTGACCTCCGTGTCGCCGACGACGAGCTGGTCGACGCCGTGGTCGCGCGCGACGCCGCGCAGGTACTCCAGGATCTCGGGCTGCGGCGAGCACAGCCGCGACCAGTCCCGGCGCTGGGCGAACGAGTACGAGTAGAGGTGGCTCGGGACGTCGCAGGCCGCGCCCGGGTAGGTGTTGTGCAGCCACGTGCCGCCGATGCCGGAGGCGCGGTCGAGGATCGTGACGTCGGTGATCCCGTGGCGGCGCAGCTCGATGGCGGCGCCGATGCCGCCGAAGCCCGCCCCCACCACGACGACGCTCGGCGTACGTGACGCAGCAGTCATGTTCTGAACGGTAGCTCGCCTGCTGCCCCGGCGCCGCCCTCATCGGCAGCAGCCGGGGGAACTGCATCGAACAGACGTCCAGGTATGGCACCCTTGCGGTGGACGTCTGGTCGACGTGCGGGGGCGGGCAGACCAAGGTCACGCGCGCGCGGTCGATCCACCTGCTGCATGCGTCGCCGCGCCCTCATCCTCCCGCTCGTCGTCGTCGCGCCCCTGGCCCTGGGGCCATCGACCGCAGCGGCCGCGCCCGCCACCTCGGCGGCGGCCAAGACGTCGACCGTCAAGCGGTCGGTCGCCGCGCCGGGCAGCTACCAGGTCTCGCTGCGGCTCCGCGGCCGTGCGCGCAGCGAGCGCGTCGACGTCTTCGTCGGCCGCGTCGTCCGCCGCGGCATCACCGTGGGCCGACGCAAGAGCCGGACTGTCCGCCTGCGGGTCGACGTCCCGGGGCGCGTGGTGCGCGCTCGCGTCGTGGGCCGGCGCACCCGGCCGGTCGTGGCGATGTTCGTGCGCCAGGCGCGCAAGAAGAAGTCGGCGACGACGACCCCTCCGCCGACGACCACCGCCCCGACCCCCACGGCGCCTGCCCCGTCGCCGACGGCGAGCATCGGATCCGTCGCGCCCCAGCCCGCCCCGAGCACGCTGGTCTGGTCGGACGAGTTCGTGGGCCCGGCGGGCGGCCCGGTCGCCTCCACCAACTGGATGCACGAGGTCGGCGGCCACGGCTGGGGCAACAACGAGCTGCAGACGTTCACGGACCGCACGGCGAACTCCGCGACCGACGGGCAGGGGGCGCTCGCTCTCACCGCCCGCCGGGAGCGCTTCACCGGCACGGACGGGCACACGCGCGAGTTCACGTCGGCCCGGCTGATCACCAAGGGGCGCTTCACGCCGACCTACGGCCGCATCGAGGCGCGCATCAAGCCGCCCGCCGGCAAGGGCCTGTGGCCGCTGTTCTGGATGATGGGCGACGACGTCTGGAACGTCGGCTGGCCCGAGTCGGGCGAGGTCGACGTCATGGAGATGATCGGCCAGAGCCCGAACGAGAACCACGGCACGATGCACGGCCCGACCACGACGGGCGGGCACTTCAAGGTCGGCAACACGTTCACCGCGCCGGGTCCGCTGACCAGCGACTACCACGTGTTCGGCCTGCGCTGGTGGAGCAGCGGCATGGAGTGGGACGTCGATGGCACGGTGTTCCACCGCGTCCTGAAGTCCGAGCTGCCGGCCGGTGCGCGGTGGGTCTACGACAAGCCCTTCCACCTGATCCTGTCGATGTCGGTCGGCGGCACGTGGCCGGGCGCGCCGGACGCGACCACCCCGTTCCCGGCGACCATGGCCGTCGACTGGGTCCGGGTCTACCAGTAGCCGGCCCGATGGCTTGCGCGCGGAGGATCACGGGTAGGCGGCCGGTGAGCGCGATGCCCGACGAGCGCGTGTTCCTCCGGACCGAGGGCCTGGGGACCGAGGCGGTCTACCGGGTCCTGGACGAGCGGGCCGACGTCGTCCTCGTCGAGGTGGTGTGGGCGCCCGGCCTCGCGCCCGGGACGCGCCTGGAGCTCAGCCGCGCCACGGTCGACCACCTCCGCAAGACGGCCGCCCAGGAGCGGCGGCCCGCGCGCTGACACCGGCGCGCCGGCGCTCCCGAAGGAGCGGTGCGGCGCACTACCCTCGGGGGCGTGGGACCGTCTCTCCGCCCTCCGGCGCTCGCCGGGCTCTGCGCCCTGGCGGCGGCGGCCGTGCCGGCGGCCGCGCAGGCCGCGGCCGGCGACGTCGTGCGGCGCACGGTGGCCGACCGCGCCGTGAAGGACGCCGCGGGCGTCACCTGGCGCCCCGGTGGACGGCTCTTCTCCGGCGGCCGCACCGTGTCCGCCAACCCCACGCCGGTCTCCGGCAGCTGGCGGCTCTACCAGCAGGTGCGCACCGGCGTGCGGCGCATCGACGTGCCGCTGCGGCGCGCGGGCCGCTACGCCGTCGTGCTCTACCTCGCCGAGCCCGGGCCCGCCGGCGGCCGGCGTCGGGTGTTCGACGTCCGGGCCGAGGGCCGCACGGTGCGCCGCGGTGTCGAGGTGTTCCGGACCGCGCCCCAGCGCCCGCTGCACGCGCTCTTCGAGACCGTCGTGCGCGACCGGCGCCTGTCGCTGCGGCTGCGCGCCCGGCGCTCGACCCCGGCGGTCAGCGCCATCGAGGTCCGGCGGCTCGGTCCGGCCTCGATGCGGCCGGTGCGCGAGCTCTGGAGCGACGACTTCGAGGGCCCGGCGGGCGCGTTGCCCGACGCCGGGCTGTGGACACGCGACACGGGCGCCACGTTCGCCTTCAACGAGCAGCAGGTCCACACCGACCGCCCGGAGAACGCGTCGCTGGACGGGCAGGGGGCGCTGCGCATCGTCGCCCGCCGCGAGCGCTACGAGATGGAGGGCGTCACCCGCGACTTCACCTCGGCACGGCTGGTCGGCAACCGGCGGGTGCCGCTGCGCCGCGCCGAGGTGCAGATCCGCGCGCGCTTCCCCCTCGGGGTCGGCATCTGGAGCGTGCTGTTCCTCTACGGCCAGGGCGCGACGTACCCCTTCGGGGGCGAGGTCGACATCGCGGAGATCAACGGCGGCCTCCCCGAGCGCCTGCACCACTTCCTGCACTTCGGCCGCATGACCAAGGACGGGCCGACCGACTCCGTGCTCGACGGGTCGCTGCAGCTCGGTGAGCGCGTCGACGCCCGTCGCCGCACCTACGTCCTGCGCAGCGTCCCGGGTGCCATGGAGGTCCTCGTGGACGGGCGGCGCACCGCGTCGTGGACGCGCGCCGATCTCTACGGCCGCCGGGCCCGCTGGGCGTTCGACGGCAGCTTCGAGCTGCTGATGAGCCTCGCGGTCGGCGGCCGGTTCACGGGCCCGGCCGGCCCCGACACGCCCTTCCCCGCGGTCATGGAGATCGACCGCGTGCTCGTGCGGGGCTGACCGCGCGTCAGGCGGCCGGCGTCACGCGCCGCAGGACGACCGCGTCGCCGTCCTTGTGCGCGATCGCGTAGCGGCCGGTGGCCAGCAGCGCCCACGCCAGGCGCTGCGGCGCGCCGTCGGGCACGAGGCCGTAGAGCGACAGGTAGCGCTCCTGGCCGGGCGTGAAGACGACGTACGCGGCGGGCGCCCCGAAGGACCGCAGGTCCTCGTCGAGCATCCGCGCCGTGTCGGCGCCCCAGTCGGCACCGAGGTACTTCTCTTCGCGCGACAGCAGCAGCAGCGGGCCGTCCGCGAGGCGGGCGTAGCCGGCCGTCGTCTCGCGGGCCGCCACGTCGGACGGGTAGACGCGCGCCGAGCCCGCGGGGATCGCGCGCTCCAGCCACGCCGCGACCCGCAGGTCCTCCGGCCCCACCCGGCTGCCCAGCTCGAGCCCGAACAGCGCCGCGGGCGCGGCCGCGAGCAGGAGCGCCACGAGGACGCCGAGCCGCCGCGGGCGCAGCGTGCCGCGCGGTGCGCACGCGGCCACCGCGAGCGCCGCCACGAACGGCAGCGCGAAGAGGTACGCGCGCAGCGGCCCCTCGCCGCCGTAGCGCTGGACCAGGACGACCGCGGCCGGCACGAGCACGACGGCGTACACCGCCGGCTCGGCGCGCCCGATGGCCTTCCGGCGCCGCACGGCGCCCACGACGGCAGCCAGCACGACCGTGGCCGCGGCCCCGAGGCGGGCGAGCGTGGCGAGGTCGTAGCCCGCGAGCGCCTGCTCGCCGTTGAACCCCTCCGGGCGCGCGGACGGCGCGACGGACGGGGAGAAGAGGTCGACGTTGTCGTCGAGCCAGCTCCACGCCTGCAGCAGCCAGGCCACCTCCACCGCCGCGAACGCGAGCGGCACCCAGAGCGGCAGGCGGCGCGTCACGACCGTCACGACCGTCAGCGAGGCCAGCACGAGGACGGGTGAGAGCTGGTGGGTGACGACCAGCGCCACCCAGACGATCGTGACGGCGACGAGCGTCCCGCCCGACCGCAACGCCGACGGCGCACCGCCCGACGGCTCGCGGGCGCTGCGCAGCACCAGGCCGAGCAGCAGCATCGCCAGCACGAACGCGGGTGCCTGCGGCGCGAAGATGTCCTGGCCGACCCAGTTGGCGGCGACGAAGACCCAGACCGCGGCGAGGACGAGCCGCTCGTCGCGCAGCACGCTGCGCGCGGCGAACGCGGCGGCCGCGGCGAAGAGCGCGGCGAAGGCCGGCTGCGACCACCGGGCGAGGTCCATCAGCGCCACGCCCGTGGCCTCGGAGATCCAGGACGCGAGCGCGAAGAACCCCGGCCAGTTGTTGTAGATGTCGATGGAGCGGTCCACGCCGCCGGTGGCGCCCAGCAGCTCGGCCGGCCCCACGTGCTTGACCGACCAGGCGAAGCGCGGCTCCTCGAAGAGGACGGGCACGGTGGCGTGCAGGACGACGATGAGGGCGCCCACGTGCGCCCACAGCAGCCAGGCCGGTGGCCGGTGGCGCGCGGTGGCGGCGGCGACGAACCCCGCGCCCAGCAGCGCCGGCGCGGCGTACCACCAGGCCGGCAGCACGTCGAGCAGGCCGTAGGCCGTCGGCTCGCGACCGTCGGCGCCGACGACGCCGATGCCCCAGAGCCCGAGGGCGATGGCCACGACCGCCACGTGCAGGCCGAGCGCGCGGCGGTCGAGGCCGGCGGCGCCCGTCACGGCCGCCACGGGGCCCGGGGGCGCCGGCGGCTCGGGCCGCGACGACCGCCGGTGCAGCGCGCCGATCACGTCGCGCTCACCGCCGGTCGACCGCGGACGAGGCGGCGGCTGCGCAGGTAGCCGGCGGGCCCGTGGACCAGCCCGCGCAGCTCCGTCGCGGCCATGCCCGGCACCTCCGTCGAGGTGCCCTGGGCCGCCCGGGCGTCGCGCGCGAGGTGGACGAGCGCGGCGGGGAGCCGGCGGCCCATGTCGAGGGCGATCCGCGGGCGCAGCGCGTGCTTGAAGGCGTACGCGCCGAGCCCGACGCCGTAGGTGCGCATCTGGCGCCGCAGTGCGTCGACCTCGCGCCGGTGGGCGTGCCAGGCGACGGAGGACGGCTCGTAGGCCAGCGTCCACCCGCCGAGCACCACGCGCAGGAAGAGGTCCAGGTCATCGCCGTTCTGCGCCGGCGTGCCCATCCCCAGCGCCTCGTCGAACGTCCCGACCTCGGCGAGCGCGCGCCGGGCGACGGCGAAGTTCGCGCCCGTCCCGAACAGGCCGGCCCCGTACGGGAAGAACGGGTCGTCGGGGCGGTGCTCGCGCAGGTCGAACAGCCGCGGGGTGAACCCGTCGGACCAGCGGACGCGGGCGTCGAAGAACGCCTGCGCGGCGGTGTCGAGCTCGGCGGAGGGCACGAGGCCGGTGACGCAGCCCACCCGCGGCGCCCGGGTGAAGCCCCGCACCAGCGCCGCCAGCCAGCCGCGGTCCACGCGGACGTCGTCGTCGGTGAAGGCCACCAGCTCGGTGCGCGCCGCGGCCAGGCCGCGGTTGCGCGCCCGGCAGAGCCCGGCGACCGGCTCGGCGACGAGGCGCACGCGCGGGTCGCCGGTCGCGGCCGCCATGCGCCGCGCGGCATCCGTCCGCGAGGCGTTGTCGACCACCACGACCTCGACCGGCGCGTGGTCCTGCGCCAGGACGGACTCGAGCGTGCGCGCCAGCAGCGGCCCCGGGTCCTTGGTGCAGATCACGACCGTGGCGGGAGCAGCCGGGTCGCCGTACGGGCCAGGCGCGAGCTCGGCCCGCCGGTCGGCCGCGACGGCCTGGGCGCCGAGCTGGGCGCGGGCCGCGGCCTGCACCGCGCGGGCGCCGGCGCGGCCCTCGTCCAGCGCCACGTCGGCGAAGCCGACGGGGATGCCGTGGCGGCGGATCAGGACATGCGCAGTCGCGTACGGCGCGCCGTCGGGCCGCGCGGCGCAGACGATGCCGGCGTCGCCGGCGAGCTCGGCCTCGGCGACCGCGACGGGCTCGAACGGCGTCACGCGGGGCTCCGCAGCCGCAGGTCGCGCGCGAGGGCGAGCGCCAGCGGGGGCCCGCACGCCAGGGCCAGGAGGTAGGTCGCCGCCTCCGGCGACCAGGCGTCCAGGAGGATCATGGCCTGCCCGGCCAGGATCGCGACGGCGAGGCTGAGGCCGACCACCAGGCCCGCCTCCGGGTGGCTCGCCGGCCGCGCGACGCTCAGCGCGGCCGTCCCCGGAGCGAGGAGCAGCAGCACGAGCACGAACGCCAGCCGCAGCCCCGCCGGGCCGTCGAGCGCGACGAGCAGCGGGGCGCCGGCGGCTCCGGCGAGCGCCAGCGCCCGCAGCCTCACGCGGCCACCGCCTCGGGCGCCGGCCGACGGTCCTGGTCGCGCGGCCCGCCGCGGTGCCGGCCGCCGCCGTCCTGGCGCGACGGCGCGCGGCGTAGCCGCTCGCGCGCGATCGTGCGCAGGATGCGCAGCCCGTCGCGGACGGGGTGCAGCTTGCTCTCGCCGAACAGGCGCTCCTGCTCGTGGCTGGGGACCTCGGCGATCTGCAGGCCGAGCCGGGCGGCCCGGATGTTCATCAGGGTCTCGACCTCGAAGCCGGCCGTCGTGACGTCCAAGGGCCCGACGCAGTCGCGCCAGAAGGCGTTGTAGCCGTAGCAGAGGTCCGTGTAGCGGGTGCCGAACAGCGCGTTGACGAGGCCGTTGAGCATCCGGTTGCCCCCGCTGCGCCAGGGCGTGATGTCGGCGCTCCCGCCGCCGGGCTTGTAGCGCGAGCCCTTCGCGAAGTCGGCGCCGCCGGTGAGCGCCGCCACGAACTGCGGGATCTCGGCCGGGTCGGTCGAGCCGTCGGCGTCGAGCATCACGATGATGTCGCCGTGGGCGGCGGCGAATCCCAGCGCCAGGGCCTCGCCCTTCCCGCGGCCCTCCTGGTGGATGACGTGCACGTCGGGCCACAGCAGCCGCGCGACACGGACGGTGTCGTCGGTCGAGTGGCCGTCGACGAGGACCACCTCGTCGACGATGCCGGGCATGCGCGCGAAGACGTGCGGCAGGTTGGCGGCCTCGTTGCGGGCAGGGATGACCGCGGTGACCGAGGGGCGGAGACTGAGCATCGGGAGCGTCCTTGAGGTGCGTCCCAGCGGAGCTGGGAACCCGGCTCCGTGCCGGGCGTCGGATTCTGACCACCACGTTGCCGCAGCCCCATCGGACTTTCGTCCGGTTTGCGCCGCAGAGGTTCAGCTCACCTACCGAAACGGGTTGCGTAGTTCTCACGGGGGTCGCCCCTCGTACGCTGGTTCGCGGATGAGCGCCACGGCCGCCGGACGCCTGCGAGGGCACCTCGCCCAGCCGCTGTTCGCGGGCGCGTACGGCCTCATGGCGAGCACGGTCGTCACGACGGTCCTCGGCATCGGCTTCTGGGCCGTCGCAGCGCGGAGTTCCACCCCGGCGGAGGTGGGCCGGGACGCCGTCCTGATCACCTCGATGATGACCCTGTCCAACGTCTGCCAGCTCAACCTGTTCGACGGGCTCGTCCGCTTCCTGCCCACCGTCCGCCCGGCGCGCCGGGTGCGCGCCGTCATCGGGGCGTACGCGGCCGCGGGCGCGGCCGGCCTGGTGGGCGGCGCGCTGTTCGTGCTTGGCGCGCCGGCGCTGTCGTCGGAGCTGGACTACCTCGGGTCCGACGCCTGGCTCGGCGTCGGGTTCGCGCTGGCGACGGCCGGCTGGAGCATCTTCGTGCTGCAGGACGCGGCCCTGACGGCCGTCCGCCGCACCTGGTGGCTGCCGGTGGAGAACGCCGGCTTCAGCATCCTGAAGATGCTGCTGCTCCCGGTGGCGGCGCTCGCCGGGCTGGCCCACGGGATCTTCGCCGCGTGGGTCGTGCCGCTCGTCGTCCTGCTGCCGGTCGTCAACGTCCTGCTCGTGCGCCGCGTCCTGCGTCCGGAGGCCGTCCTCGGCGCACCGCCGGCGGCCGCGTCGCGCCCCCAGGGCCGCAACCTCGTGGGCTTCCTGCTCGAGGACTACGCCGGCTACGTGCTCGGGCAGGCCGCGGTGACGGTCATCCCCTTGGTGGTGCTGACGCAGCTGGGCAGCACGCAGAGCGGCTGGTTCGCCATCCCGTTCACGCTGGTCGTGGCGCTCGACCTCCTGTTCTACGCGGTCACGACCTCGATGACCGTGGAGGGTGCGCACGACCACACGCAGGTCCGCGCGCTGCTGCGCACGGTGGCCCGCCGCTTCCTGGTCCTGCTCGTGCCGATCGCGCTGCTGGTCGTGGCCGCGGCGCCGCTGCTGCTGGCGCCCTTCGGGTCCGACTATGCCGACGAGGGCACGACGGCCCTGCGCCTGCTGGCCTGCGCGAGCGTCCCCCATGCACTCGTGACGCTCTACACCGCCGTCTCGCGCCTGCGGGGGCGCGGCCGGCCCATCCTCGCGGCGCAGGCGACGCTGTTCGCGCTCGTCGTCGGGCTCGCGCTCGCGCTCGCCGAGCCGCACGGCCTGCCGGGCGTGGCGCTGGCCTGGCTGGCGGGCAACGTCGTCGTCGGCCTGGCGGTCGCGCTGCCGCTGGTGCGCGCCGCGCGCGCGGAGCCCGCCGCATGACGGGGCGGACGTCGGTCGTCATCTGCGCCTACACGTTCGACCGCTGGCAGGACCTGCTCGACGCGGTCGGGTCGGTGCGCGCGCAGCAGCCGCCAGCCCGCGAGGTCATCGTCGTGATCGACGGCAACGACGAGTTGCTCGCCCGCGCCCGCGAGGCCCTGGAGGGCGTGACCGTGGTGCCCAACGACGACGTCCAGGGCCTGTCGGGCGCGCGCATGACGGGCGCGCGGCTGGCCTCGGGCGAGCTGCTCGCCTTCCTCGACGACGACGCGGTGGCGGATCCGGGGTGGCTGGCCGAGCTCGAGGCCGCCTTCGACGATCCCGCGGTGCTGGGCGCCGGGGGCCGCGTGGAGCCCGCGTGGCGCGGCGAGCAGCCCCGGTGGCTGCCCGACGAGCTGCTGTGGGTCGTCGGGGCGACCTGGGCGGGGCTGGACCGTCGCGACGGCCGGATCCGCGGGCCGATCGGCGCCAACATGGGCGTGCGGGCCGACGTCCTGCGCCGCGTCGGGTCCTTCGCCCCCGAGCTCGGGCGCATCCAGGTCGGCAAGGTGTTCGTCGGGACCGCCGACGAGACCGAGCTCGCGATCCGGTCGCGGGCGCTGTTCCCCGGCGGGCACTGGGCCTTTCGGCCCGCGGCCGTGGTGCGCCACGCGGTGCCGGCCGAGCGCGGGACGTGGCGCTACCTGCTGCGCCGGTGTCGCATGGAGGGCGCCGCGAAGGCGGTGCTCGTCGAGCTCGCCGGCGCGGACGAGGGGCTGCGCGCCGAGCGCGGCTACACGGCGTCGGTGCTGCCGCGCGCGGTCGCCCGCGAGCTCGGTGGCGTCCTGCGCGGCCACCCGGAGGGCCTCGCGCGCTCGGCGGCCATCGTGGTCGCCGTCGCGGTCACCGGCTGGACGTACGTGCGGGTGCGCGTCAGCCGGTCCTGGGCGCGGCGGCGCGCGCGCCGGGCCGCCACGCCGGCAGGCTAGCCCCGGGGGCGCCCGTCAGGCGAACGCTCCCTCGGCCGCGAGCTCCCGGGCCGCGGCGTCCACCTGGGCCAGGTCCGGCTGCAGGGCCACGGCATGCGCGTGCGACGGCTGCCAGGCGGTCTCGCCGATCAGCTCCGCCATCGCCTGCGGCCGTGCCGCCCGGGCCTCCGGCGTGTCGTCGTCGGCCGTCAGCGAGACCGACAGCAGCGTCGTGGGCCGCCGGTTCAGGGCCGCGTGGTGGCGGCGCAGCCAGTCGCGCGCGTCCCAGTGGTGGACCCCCGCGTGGACCGAGGCGGCCACCAGCACCCGGTCGAAGGCCGCCGGATCGGGCGCATCGCCGGCCACCAGATCGGCGAGGCGGGGCGATGATCCGCGCGCGCGGACCGCTTCGGCGGCGCGCTCGGCGACCTCGCGGGCGGTGCCGTGCGAGCTGGCGTAGGCGATGAGGACGTCTGGCATGGGCTCTCTGGATCGGGCGGGACGGGTCAGCGCAGCTGCTCGACGGTGGCGTCCGGGACCGCCTGGGCACCGGGACAGGCGCCCCGGCCGAGCCAGGCGGTGAGTCGGGGCGCGGCCACCTTGGCGGCGGGCGACGGCTCGAGGTGCTCGCCCGCCGTCGACTCCGAGGCGCCGTTGTCGAGGACGTGGCGCAGGAAGAGCGGGCGGCCGCCGGTCAGCAGCTGGCCGCGCAGGACCGGGCGCAGCGGCCGCGGCGCCACGTCGGCGCCGGCGGCGCGCGCGATGTCCGCGCAGGCGGCGTCCGCCTGCTGGGCGGCGATGCCGCCGTGCTTGTACGGCGAGGTCGTCCCGTCACCGGCGGCCCAGACGCCCGGGCGCCCGGCGACACGGCCGTGCGCGTCCACCGGCAGGAACCCGTCGGGATCCTGTGGCAGCCCGGCCAGCGGCCGGCCGGTCAGGCGCGGCAGCGCGACGACGCGCTGGGCCTCGGCGAGCACCGCACCGCCGGCGTCGAGCAGGTGGCCGTCGCGGACATCGGCCACCCGGCAGCACGTGAGCAGCTCCACGCCGGCCTGGCGCAGGCGCACGCCGACCTGGTTGCTGGCGGCCAGGCCGAAGGCCTCGAGCGGCGCGGCCTCCGGGGTGACGAGCGTCAGCCGGACCCCGGCGCGCACGCGGGCCGCCCGGTCGGCGAGCAGCAGGGCGAGCTCGTAGAGGGGCAGCGGCCAGGTGACGCCGTCGGGCACCACGAACGCGATGCGCGAGTCCCAGCCCTCGACCACGTCCTCGACGAGCCCGTGGAGGGCGGCGGCGTCCTGCATCCCGCGGAAGGTCAGGGCCTCCGGGAACACGGGGATGCGGCGCGCGCCGGTCGCCAGCAGCAGCGCGTCGTACGGCAGCCGGCGGGCGTCGTCGAGAGCGACGTGCCGGCCGGGCGCGTCGACCCCAACCACGCGCGCCTGCAGGAACCGCGCACCCCGCGCGCGGCACAGCGCCTCGACCGGCCACTCGCGCGGCGTGCCGCCGGAGAACGGCGCGGTCACGCTCATCGCGCGGAGGTGGAACCGGGGCTCGGGAGCGACGAGCGTGAGCTCCACGAGGTCGCGGGCCGCGGCGTCGAGCGCGAGCAGGGCCTCCAGGCCGGCGACGCCTCCGCCGGCGAGCACGACGCGATGGCGTGCGGTGGGCACCGCGCCGACGGTAGGCGCGCGGCGACGGCGCCGCGTCCGGACACCGTCCCGGACGGCCTCCGTAGTTGTCCACAGAGCGGCTGCCCCGGGGGAGTACGATGAGGGTCGGTGACGGCCCGCTATCCGCAGCCAAGCCCCGCTGAGCCCGTCGTCGGTCCCGGGATCGAGGAGTCGCCGGCCGCGGCACCGGTCGACCGCGCCGAGCGGCTGCAGGCGGTGCTGGATGCCGCGCGGAGCATCGCCTCGGAGCTCGACCTCGACGCGGTCCTCGATCGGCTGCTGTCCGCGGCGCTGGCCGCCACCGGGGCCAAGTACGCCGCGATCGGGGTGCTCAACGAGCAGCGCGACGCGCTCGAGCGCTTCGTCACCCGGGGGATCGACGAGCCGTCCGCGCGGACGATCGGCGACCTGCCGCGCGGCCGCGGCATCCTCGGCCTGCTGATCACCGATCCCAAGCCGCTGCGCCTCACGTCCGTCGGGCGCCACCCGCGGTCCTACGGCTTCCCGCCGGGCCACCCGCCGATGGAGCGTTTCCTCGGGGTGCCGATCATCATCCACGGCGAACCGTGGGGGAACCTCTACCTCACCGACAAGGCGGACGCCGACTTCGACGAGGACGACGAGGAGGCCGCCATCCTCCTGGCCGGCTGGGCCTCGATCGCCGTCTCCAACGCCCGGCAGTTCCAGCAGAGCGAGCGACGCCGCAAGGAGCTCGAGCGCGCCACCGCGACGCTCGAGGTGACCACGGACATCGCGCGCGCCGTGGGCGGCGAGATCGACCTCGACCGCATCCTCGAGCTCCTGGTCAAGCGCGGGCGGGCGCTCGTGGAGGCACGTGCCGTGGCGATCGCGCTGCTCGAGGGCATGGACCTGGTGTTCGCCGCCGGCGCGGGCGAGTTCGACCCCGCCTCCGTCGGCGCGCGCACGCCCGTGGAGCGCAGCCCGCTCGCCGGCGCGCTGCACAGCCTGCGCCCGGTGCGCGAGTCGCGCTTCGAGCTGCGGCGCTCCTGGGAGCGCGAGGCGTTCGGCGTGGAGGAGGCGAGCACGTTCCTCGCCGTGCCGCTGGTGTTCAAGGGCCAGCCGCTGGGCGCGCTCGTCGCCGTCGACCGCGTCGAGGACGACCTCGGGGCGTTCACCGCCGAGCACGAGCGCCTGCTCGGCGCGTTCGCCGCCAGCGCCGCGCTGGCCATGGCGACGGCGCAGGCGGTGGCCGACCAGCGCGTCCGCGAGGCCATCGGCGCCAGCGAGCGCGAGCGCGCGCGGTGGGCGCGCGAACTGCACGACGAGACGCTCCAGGAGCTGGCGGCGCTGAACCTGCACCTGTCGGCGGCGCTGAAGGCCGCCGAGCGGGGCGTCGCCCTGGACGAGCACGTGCGCCACGCCGTCGGCCAGGTCCAGCGCCAGGTCTCCGGCCTGCGCGACCTGATCACCGACCTGCGCCCGGCCGACCTCGATGAGCTCGGGCTCGAATCGGCGCTGCGCGCGCTGGCCGAGCGCCACGGCGGCAAGTCGGGCCTGCGCGTCGAGCTCGATCTGCAGGCCCCCGAATCGACCCCGCGCCTGCCCCCCGAGCTCGAGACCACGATCTACCGCCTCGCCCAGGAGGCGCTGACCAACGTGGTCAAGCACGCCGAGGCCGCGACGGCGCGCATGCGGCTCGTCGAGGGCGACCAGGTCGTCGAGCTGGAGGTGCGCGACGACGGCCGCGGGTTCGATCCCGGCGCGCGCGCCGACGGCTTCGGCATGCTCGGCATGCGCGAGCGCGCGGAGCTCGTGGGCGGCCGGCTCGACGTGGTGTCCGGCGAGGCCGGCACGCTCGTCCGCGCGCTGCTGCCCGTCAGTCCGCACGCCGGCTCCTAGCGGGTGCCGACGGCCCGATGATCTAGGTTCTGCGCCGTGAGCACCCTGAGCATCGTGCTGGCCGACGACCATTCCGTCGTGCGCGACGGGCTGCGCATGCTGCTCGAGGCGGAGGACGACCTGGAGGTGGTGGCCGAGGCGGGCACCGCGGACGACGCCGTCCGCTACGTCCGCGGCCACAAGCCCGACGTCCTGGTCCTCGACCTCAACATGCCGGGCGGCAGCTCGCTGGACGCGCTGCCCGCGATCGCCGAGGCGTCGCCCCGGACCGCGGTCGTCGTCCTGACGATGCAGAGCTCGACCGAGTACGCGCGCCGCGCGCTGCGCGGCGGCGTGCGGGCGTACGTGCTCAAGGAGTCGGCGGGCAACGAGCTGGTGGAGGCGATCCACGCCGCGGTCGCCGGCCGGACCTACCTGACGCCGAGCATGGGCGCGCGGCTGGCGGCCGAGCCGCCCGAGGACACCGGCCCGCCCGGCGGTCTCACGCCGCGCGAGGCCGAGGTGCTCGGCCTGCTGGCACTGGGCTACACCAACGCCGAGATCGCCGAGCAGCTGTACCTGAGCCGCCGGACCGTCGAGACCCACCGCGCGAGCCTCCAGGGCAAGCTGGGCCTGGCGACGCGCGCGGAGCTCGTCCGCTACGCGTTCGCCAACGGGCTCGTCGATCTCGACGACGAGCCCGCCGGCGACTGACGCAGCTCAGCCCGCGACGCCCCTGACGCCCGCCTTGCGCAGGGCCGCGCGCAGCGCGTCCGGCGTGAGCTCGGTCAGCTCCAGGCGCTTCAGCGCGTCGCCTTGGCGGACGAGGAACGACGGCGTGCTGGTCACGTTCGAGCGCTGCGCCGCGGCACGCGAGCGGGCGAGCAGCTGCTGGCCCGCGGCGGAGTTGCCCTGGTCGATCGCCTTGGCGACGTCCAGGCCCGGGACCGCCCCGCCGAGCGCCTCCAGCACGTCGTCGGTTGCCCAGCCGGTGTTCTCGGTGCCCTGGTTGCGGAACGCGACCTCCGACAGGTGCCAGGCCTTGTCCTGGAGCGCCGCGCCCGCAAAGAAGGCGCCGAGCTTCTCGGAGTCCGGCCCGATGAACGTCAGGACCTGCAGCTCGAGGTTGAGGCGGCCGTTGCGGACCTCCTCGTTGACGATCGCCGGCAGCACGTCGCGCGCGGCGTCGGCGCAGTAGGGGCACTGCGGGTCGACGAACTCCACGAGCGTCGCCGGCGCGCCGGGGTCGCCCAGGACCAGCCCATCCTGCGGGATGCCGTCGAGGAGCCGGCTGATCTCGGCCGCTCCCTCCACGCTCTCGGGCGTCCCGCCGCCGTCGTCGGAGCCGCCGGCGAGCAGGATCACGGCGAGCACCACGGCCAGGAGGCCGGCGGCGGCGCCGGCAAGGCGGCGCACGCGCTTGCGGCGCTCCTGCTGCTCGCGCTCGCGAGCGGCCTCCTCGCGCTGCTTGGCGCGCTGCTCCTTGGCGGACGTTGCGGACATCAGCGGTGTTCCTCCTTGGCCCGGTCCAGCGCCGCGGACAGATGCCGCGCGTGGACCTTCGTCGTCGTCTGCCCGGCCGCCGGGGCGGCGAGCTCGGTCACGGTGCGCAGCATGCTGGGTCGCGCCCGAAGGTGCAGGTCGTGCGTCGCGCCCCAGAGGGTCGCCTCGATGACCGGCGCCCACTCGGCCGCCGGGAGGTCGGCTCCGGCCCGGCGGGCGATGTGCCGCGCGGCGACCGCCGCCTGCTGGGCGGCCAGCGAGCCCTGCTTGAGCGGCCAGTTCGCCGCGTCGCCGATCGCGTGGACGTCCTCGACGCCGATGACGCGCCCCTGGTCGTCGACGGGCAGGAAGCCGTGCTCGTCCGCGGGCAGGCCCGGCACCGCCGGTCCGCGCAGGGTCGGGAGGCTCGCGACGCGGACGCCCGCGAGCTCCTCGCCCGACGGCGCCAGCACCAGGCGCCCCGCGTCGTGACCGGCCACGACGCTGCCGGTGCGCAGGTCGACGCCGGCGGCGCGCAGGATCTCGGCGGCCTCGGCGCTCGCCTCGTCGCCGAAGAGGTCCAGCGGCCGGGACTCCGAGGTCACGAGGACGACGCGCTTGGTGCGGCGCATGCCCTTGAGCTCGCCGGCGGCGAAGAGCGCCAGCTCATAGGCCGGCAGCGGCCAGGTCGGCCCCGGCGGCACGACGATGGCCACGCCGTCGTCGTAGTCCTCGGCGACGTCGCGCACGAGGTCGGCCAGCGCCTCGTGAGCGTCGACGCCGAAGGTGACCGCGCCGGCGATCGGGCGCTGCGGCGTCGCGCCCGTCGCCACGACGAGCACGTCGTAGGCCAGCTCCCGGCCGCCGGCCGTCCCCATGGTGCGCTGGTGCGGCTGCACGGCCGCAAGGGCGTCCTCGACGAGATGCGCTGCCGCCAGGTCCGCCAGGGACGCCGTCGCGCCGCGGACCGCGGGCCGGCCGCCGAACGGCTCGACGACCGAGCCGGCGCGCTCGACGTACTCGGCGTCCGGCGCGACGAGCACGACGTCGAGCAGGCCGGGGGCGTCGGCCTCCAGCGCCAGCACCATCTCCAGCGCGGCGACGCCACCGCCGGCCACCACCGCGCGCAGCCGCCCGCGCCCGGCGCTCATGTCGCCACCGGCTTCGGAGTCGCCGCGGGGTCGGCCGCCGCCCGGGGCAGCACGAGCACCGGGAGCTCGGCCTTGGACAGCAGCTCCGCGCTGGTGCTGCCGAGGACGAGGCGGCGCAGAGCGCCGAAGCGGCGCGAGCCCACGACCGCGAGCGTGGCGCCGGCGGCCGCCCGCGCAAGCTCCTGCGAGGGGACGCCCTCGGCGAGGAGGGTCTCCACGGGCGCGCGCGAGCCGACGAGGATCCTGGCCTCCTCCAGGGCCTCCTCGCCCTGGGCGCGCAGCTCCTCGGCCCAGCCCTCCGGCGTCGGGGCGCCGACCCACAGGTGGTCGGCCAGCTGCTGGGGCGTCTCGACGGCGTGGACGACCTGGACGGTCGCCCCCAGGCCGGCGGCCAGCTCGACTGCGGCCTCGAGCGCGTCGCGGGCCTCCGGCGAGCCGTCGAAGCCGACGACGATGCGCGCAGGCCCCTCGCTCGCCGCGTCGCGCAGGCCGTGCGGGGCCACGGCCACGGCGCACGGTGCGTCGTGGAGCGTCGTGAGCGCGACGTCGCCGCGGGCGATGCGCCCGAGCGTCCCGAAGTGGGAGGGCCCGAGCACCAGGACGTCGGCGTCGAGCTCCTCGGCCAGGCGGTGCAGGCCGCGCACGACGGAGGTCGAGCCACGCACCTGCACGCTGGACGCCACGTCCTGCGGCAGGGTCTCGCGGACGAGCTCGAGCTGCTGCTGCAGCTCGGTGCGCACGGCGCGCTCGTACAGCCCGTCGCCCGGCCACAGCGGCGAGGCGACCACGCCCGCGAGGACGACGCGGGCGTGCAGCGCCCGGGCCAGCAGGACGGCCAGCGCGACGGCGTCTCGGGTGGGGTCGTCCTCTCCACGGGCTGCAACGACGATGGTCCTGGGCACGGGCCGGTCCTCCTGGATGGGATGCGAGCCGATGGTAGGTCCGGCGGCGGGGCGGGCGTTCGTGGTCGGGCCGCAGACCTGCTGCGGAGGAGTACGGGGTGGCGCCTGCCCTGCCCGGGAGGACTGGACCTGGGCATCGGGGTCCCCCACGCAGGCGCCGCAGTGGGCAGCGCCATCCCCCGCGACGGGGCGGCCGGCGGCCCCATGCACCGCAATCCCGTGCCCCGGCGGGCGCCCGGCCGGGGCGCACGATCGACGTGTCGGTCGGACGGTTCGCCCGGCACACCAGCTCTCCACCACTTCCCTCTGGAGGAACAGATGAGCCCTCGTGGTTCTGTCATCACCGCGGCCAGCGTGCTGGCCGCCCTCGCGGCCGCCCCGGCCGCGAACGCCGCCATCGCCGGCGGCCTGCCGCTGAAGACCGAGACCCGTCCCGACCTCGTCTCGGCCAGCATCCGCGACAGCACCGACAGCGTCTGGCCCAAGCACGTGGTCTACACGTTCGACGAGGCCGTCAAGGGCGACGAGATCAACGCCAAGGCCTTCCGGCTCGAGGGCTACGACGCGTCCTCGAAGGAGGCGGCGTACTACGCGACGCTCGACCTCGACAACCCCAAGCAGGTCATCGCGACCTTCCAGCCCAACACGAACCTCGCGAACTACACCGTCGCGACGGTCGCCGAGGACGCGGTCGAGAACGTCTCCGCCAACCAGTCCAACCTCGTCAACGCCGTGGCGCTGGCCGACAGCGGGCAGAAGGTGGGCGGCGGCCTGACCACCGCGCCGGATCTGCTCGGCGCCGAGGTCGACGCGTCCTACAACCGGCTCATCCTGACCTTCGACAGCAAGGTCGAGCCGGGGATGGTCACCTGGACGAAGATCCTGTACTACGACGCTGCCGGCAACCGGGTGTCCTCGGACGGCGGCCCGTTCAGCTGGGTCTCCGACGGCAACCGCACCATCGTCGCGGCGCACTTCCCGGCCACCGACATGCAGTCGGTCCGCCAGGCCGTGCGCGTCGCGCTCGAGGACGGCGCCGTGCGGGCCGAGGACGACACGAACGAGGAGTCCGTCCGCCAGTCCCTGGCCGTGCTGGGCCAGGACGGCTACACCGCGCGTCCTGACCTGCTGGCCGTCGCCCCGGTGCCGAACAAGAGCGCCGTGGACTTCACGTTCGACCACGCGGTCTCGATCGACGAGGTCAAGGACTTCGAGGTCTTCCGCAACGAGGAGCGCCGGTACCTCGCCGAGTCGGCGACGGTGCTGCAGGACGACGCCCACGCAGGCCGCACGGTCCGGGCGTTCTTCCCGAACGAGGCCATCGCGATCCTCAACGAGCTGGCCGTCGCGTCGGTCGACGACCACGCCGTGGTGGGCACCGGCGGCCCCGGCTACCACAACACGATCGGCTCGAAGCTGATCGGCGCCGCGAAGGCCGTCAAGGGCTTCACCTCGGCGCCGGACGTCTCGGCCGTCGCGTTCGACTGGGATGACGGCACGGCGACCCTCGAGGTCGACCAGCCGGCGCTCGTCGTCAACAAGGACGCCATCAGCATCGTCGACCGGTTCGGCAACGAGCACCCGGCCGCGCCGCTGGAGGTCGTCCTGCAGGGCGGCAACAAGATCATCCTGCAGATCGGCTCCGGCATGGCCAAGGAGGCCGTGGGCGTGACGCTGGAGAACGGCGCGCTGGCGCACCGCTACGCGGGCGACCTGAGCGTCCGGCAGGCGATCGGCCGCGCTGACGCGGTCGGCTCGCCGGGCAGCGGCCCGTTCGATCCGCCGGTCGCCCCGGGCTCGCCCGCGGCGCCTGCGAAGCCGGCCGCCCCGGCGGCCCCGAAGCCCGCGACCCAGGTCGCCGGTGTGGGCGCGAAGGCGGCGAAGCTCGTCGCCACCGGCCGCCTGATCCGCGGCAAGCGCGGCGCGACCGCCGTCCGGATCACGGTCCGCGGCAACGCCACGCGCGCCCGGGTCCGGGTGCGGATGCTCGGCCGCAGCGGCAAGCAGATCGCCAGCCGCATCGTGAGCGTCCGTGTCGGCAAGACCCTGACCATGCGCCAGGGCCTCCCGAAGGCCACGCGCACGATCAAGCTGACCGTCCTCTAGGGCGGTTGGGGAGCGACCCCGGGGGGCGCACGCCCCCCGGGAGGTCGCCCGCAGCACACGCGGCCGGTGGATCACCGGCCGCGTCGGCATGCGCGGCCACGGGCACCCCACGTCCCAGCCTGGCGCTGAACCCGTGCGCGAGCGCCAGCCCGCGCGGGCCGGGTCTCAGCCGGTCGGGATCAGCCCGTCGGCTCGCAGCGTCCGCGCCCGCTCGATGGCGGCTTCGCGCGTCGAGACGCGGAGCTTGCGCAGGATGTGCTTGACGTGCGAGCGGACCGTCTCGGGGCTGAGCACGAGGTCGGCGGCGATCTGCTCGGTGCTGCGACCGGCGCAGAGGAGGTCGAGGACCTCCCACTCGCGGTCACTCAGCGCGCTGCGCACGGGGCGCAGGCCTGAGCCGTCGGCACGGGCGTGGCGCAGGCGGTCGAGGAGCTCGCCGGTGAGCTCGCGGCTGATCGCGGCCTCGCCGCGCGCCACCCCGCGCAGCGCGCGCGGCAGGCTCGTGAGGTCGATGTCCTTGCTCAGGAAGCCGACGGCCCCGGCGCGCAGGCCCTCGAGGACGAGCTCGGGGTCCGGGTCGGGCGCGAGCAGCACGATCTTCAGCTCCGGGCGCGTGGCGTGCAGGCGCCGGGTGGCTGCCAGGCCGTCGAGCTCGGGCAGCGCCTCGTCGAGGAGCAGGACGTCGGGGCGGTAGAAGAGCGAGAGCTCGACCGCGTCGCGGCCGCCGGCCGCCTCGGCGATCACGACGATGCCGGCGGCCTGCAGCGCGTCCTTGACCACCCGCCGCGCCAGCGGGTCGTGGTCGGCGATGATCACGCGCAGGGGGCGCTCGGTGGCGCGGCGGTCAAGCATCGGCATCAGCATCGGCGCAGAGGTGATCGGCACCGCGGCGCACGGGCTTGAGCCCGTGCGGACCGGCGCCGGTGCGCGCCGCCGCGGCGTCGCGCAGGACCGCGGCCAGGCTGCCGTCGAGCTCGCCGCCCTTCTCGACGGCGGCGACCGCGCCGGCCGCCAGGGCCTCGCGCCGCGTGTCGTCCATGACGACGCCGCTGAGCGCCACCACCGGGACCCCCGGGGCAGCGGCGACGAGCCGGCGGACGATGTCGACGCCGGCGGCGTCGGGCAGGTTGAGGTCGGTGGCGACGACGTCGGGCCGCAGCTCGCGCAGCAGCGCCACGGCCTCGCCGAGCGACCGGGCGGGCGCCAGCTCGACGCCCTCCAGCGTCAGCTCGAGCAGCCGGAAGTACTCCGGCGAGTCCTCGACGAGCAGGACGCTGGGACCCGTCACGGCGCCTCCGGGAACCGGACCGCGACGGTGGTGCCGCCGCCGGCCGCGGGGCGCAGCGTGATGCCGGCGCCGTGCGCCTCGGCGATCGCGCGGCAGACGGCGAGCCCGACCCCCGCGTGCGCGCGCCGCGCGCGCGGCCCGAGGCGCCGGAACGGCTCGAACGCGGCGTCGGCCGGGCCAGGCAGCCCGGGTCCGTCGTCGCTGAGCTCGAGGACGATGTCGCCGCCGTCGCGCACGGCGCGCACGTCGACCGCCACCTCGCCGAACTCGGCGTGGCTGATGGCGTTGTCCAGCAGCTCCTCGAGCAGCAGGACGAGCAGGTCGGCGTCGGCGAGCACGGCGGGCAGCGGGGCGGCGCGGCGCAGCTCGAGCCCGGGGGCGCCGTCGTGGCGGCGCGCGACGTGCTCGCGCGCGCGCTCGACGGCCGGCTCCAGGTCGGTGGGCGCCGGCGCCGGCGCCGCGGCGGCGCGCTGGAGCCGGGCGATTCCGTGCAGGAGGACCTCCAGCTGCCGGGTGGCGCGCTCGAGCGCCCGGAGGTGCTCCGCCGTCGCCGGCCGGTCGTCGTGCTCGGCCAGCAGCCGCGCGTGGCTGCGGGCGAGGACGACGGGCTCGGCGAGGGCGTGGGCGAGCGCGCCGAGGTGCGGGGCGGCCGTCACGCCGCGCACGGGACGCCGGCCTCGCCGGCGGCCGCCGCGTCGCGCATGCGCTGCGCGGCCTCGACGGCCTCCTTGCGCGAGCGGACGCCGAGCTTGCGCAGGATCGCCTTGATGTGGGAGCGGACGGTCTCCGTGGTCAGCAGGAGGGCGTCGGCGAGCTCCTCGGTCGACGCACCGTCGCAGAGCAGGTCCAGGACCTCCCACTCGCGGGCCGTGAGCGTGCTGCGCACGGGTCGCATGCCGCGGGTGTCGGGGCGCATCTCCCTGAGATGCTCGACCAGGCGCAGGGTCAGTCGCCGCGAGACGGCAGGTTGTCCGGCGAGCGCGGCGCGCAGCGCGCGCGGCAGGCCCTCCGGGCCGAGGTCCTTGGTCAGATAGCCCATCGCCCCCTGGCGCAGCGCCAGGACCCCGAGCTCGTCGTCGTCGCATGCCGTGAGCAGGACGACGGTGGTGCCGGGCGCCTCGTCGTGCAGCCGGCGGGCCGCCTCGATGCCGTCCATGCCCGGCATCACGACGTCCAGCAGCGCCAGGTCGGGCGCCAGCTCGGCCGTCAGCGCGACGGCCTCGTCCCCGCTGGCCGCCTCGGCCGCGACATCCATCTCCGCGCTCTCGAGCACCCCGCGCAGCATCCGGCGCACCATCGGGTCGTCGTCGGCGACGAGCACGCGAGGGCGCGGCGACCCGGAGGGCGCGGCGGAGACGGGCACGGGCGGACCGTAGGTCACCCAGGCACCACCGGAGAGGGGGGCGTCGCTCCCAGGCCTGGGGCAGGTTCCTGCCCCACGGCCAGGCCCGCGCCGCCCGGCCGCGGACCGGCGGCCTTGACCAGGACGGACATCAGCCAGGGGGCGGCCACCTTGCTCGGCGGCCACCACAGCGGCGAGTCCGACCACGTGGAGCTGGCGTCCGGGTCCTCCCGGTAGGCTCGCAGGTACAGCGGGCCGCGGGCGGTGCGCAGCAGACCGCAGACCGCGGCGGGCCCCGCGTACGGGACGCGGATCCCGGTGAGCCGGTGCAGCGCATCGGCGGCCGCGCGGGCGGCGTGCTGCGCCGCCACGGCGCCGTTGCCGCAGCCGGCGACGGTGCCGTCGCCGACGGCCCACACGCCGTCCACGCCGCCGACGCGCCCATGCTCGTCGGCCAGGAGGAAGCCGTGCTCGTCGCTCGGGAGCCCGGGGATCCGCGGGCCGACGGCGATCGGCAGGTGCACGATGCGCCCGGCCTCCATCCAGTGGCCGCCGGCGAAGAGCGCCTGGTCGGAGACGACGTCGGCCGCGACGTCGCCCATCCAGCGCACGCCGGCCTCGTCGAGCGCCTCGGCGATCCGCTCGGCGGCGGCCCCGCCGAAGGCGTCGAGCGGGCGCGGCTCCCAGGTGATCAGCGAGACGCCGTGCTCGGGCCCGGCGTACGCTCGCAGCAGCAGCGCGAGCTCGTAGGCGGGCAGCGCCCAGCGGGTGCCGGGCGACACGACGACGGCGACGTCGCCGGCCAGGCCGTCGCGCAGGTCGCGCAGCGCCTCGTCGAAGTCGTCGGGGCTGCCGGACCGGTCGAAGCTCACGCCGTGCTCGTAGGCGGGCACGGCGCGCGACCCGACGGCCACGATCAGCGCGTCGTAGTCCAGCTCGGCGCCGTCGCCGAGGACGAGGTGGCGCGCCGTGGTGTCGACCCGCGCGCCGGTGCCCCGGACGAGGCGTGCGCCGAGCCGGGCGGCGAGGTCGGGAAGCAGGTAGCGATGGGGGTGGCCGAGGCCGAACGGCTCGCCGACGCCGAGCGCCCGGACCGTGAACGCCTCGTCGGGCGCCACGAGCACCAGCTCGACCTCGTGGTCGTCGTCATGCGCGTGGAGCGTCGCGAGCGCCTCCAGCCCCGCGATGCCAGCCCCGAGGACCACGATCTTCTTCGCCATGGCGCCAAGGTAGGCGCGCGGGTCGCGCCGATCCTCCGGCGCTTCCACGCGCGCGCATGTGGACTTATGCGGATCGTCGCGGCGGGCGAACGCCGATGCCCGCGCCGGGGGGCGGATCGACACTCTGCCCATGTCCGCCGCCGCCAAGCACGTCCTCATCGCCGGCGGGGGCTTCGCGGCGCTCGAGGCGCTGGCGGCGCTGCACGCCCACGCCCAGGGCGCGGTGGCCCCGATGCTGCTGGCCCCGGAGGCCGAGTTCCACTACCGCCCGACGGCCGTGCTGACCCCGTTCACCGGCCAGAGCGGCGAGCACTACCCGCTGGCCGAGGTCGCGGCGGACTTCGGCGCGCCCCTGCACCGCGGCGCCCTGGAGCTCGTCGACCTCGATGCCCGCCAGGTGGTCACCGGCGACCGCGCCGTCATCGCCTACGACGAGCTCGTCGTTGCGGTGGGCGCGACCACCGCGCCGAGCGTGCGGGGCGCGATCCTCTTCCGCGGCCGGCGCGACGTCGAGCCGGTGCGCCGGCTGGTCGACGACCTCTCCAGCGACCGGTCCGGCGCCGTGGTCTTCGTGATCCCGCCGGGCGCGCGGTGGGCCCTGCCGATGGTCGAGCTGGCGCTCTTGAGCGGCGCCCGCGCGCGCCGCGGCCGCGTCCACCTCGTGACCGCGGAGACGGAGCCGCTGGAGGTCTTCGGTCCCACGCCGGCCGCGGCCGTGCGCGCCGCGCTCGCGCAGTCGCGCGTCCAGGTCCACGCCGGCGCAGTCGCGCGCTCCTTCGACGGCGCGCGCCTGTGGCTGGACACCGCCGCGGCGCTGCCCTGCGACGCGGTCGTGGCGCTCCCGGAGCTCGTGGGTCCGCACATCGTTGGCCTGCCGCACGACGCGCACGGGTTCCTGCCGGTCGACGGCTACGGCCGCGTCCTCGGCACCGACGTGCATGCGGCGGGCGACGGGACCGACGTCCCCTACAAGCAGGGCGGCGTCGCCGCGCTGCTGGCCGACGTGATCGCCCGCCGGATCGCGCGCGGCGCGGGCGTCGACGTGCGAGCCGAGCCGCTGCGGCCGGTGCTGCGCGCCGTCCTCGCGCTGCCCAACGGCCGCCTGTTCCTGCGCCGGGCGGTCGACGAGCCCGACGGCGCGATCTCCTCCGAGCCGGTGTGGTGGCCGCCGGCGAAGGTCGCCGCCCCGCACCTGGCCGCGTACCTCGCGACGCGGCGCATGGAATACGCGCTCGCCGCCGCCTGAGCCCTGTCAAACCGCCGCCCCATGGGGTAGGACTGCGCCATGGACCTCTGGGACCTCGAGAGCATCGACGTGCAGCCGCACAAGCCGCAGGTGCTGCACTCCGACGAGGGCGCCGCGCGCGTCGTGGCCATCAACCTGCCCGCGGGCGAGGAGCTGCAGGACCACCAGGTGCACGAGCACGCGTGGCTGCACGTGCACCACGGCGCCCTGGAGCTGACCGTGGACGGCAGCACGCAACAGGCCGGCAGCGGAGCGCTGGTGCACTGGAAGCCGGGGGAGCGCCACGCGGTCCGCGCGACCGAGGACGCGCTGCTCGTGCTGCTCCTCGCACCGTGGCCGGGCCCGGGCCACCCGAACCTGCGCAACGCGTAGCGGCGTCGCGGCGGTGCGGCAACCTCCGCTGCCCGGCCCGTAGAACACCGCACGCAGTCGACGGCGCCCTCCGGAAGAGCGGCGGCCCGTGGAGCTCGATGCTGGACGCAGTCGTCCGCTGTCCAGATCCAGCAAAGGAACGCCGCCTCATGACTCCTCCGATCACCACGGACGGTCCCCGCGCCACGGAGGCGCTGGACTACCGCACCGCCGAGGGCCTGCCCGCGCACGACGCGGGGGCCGCCGGCCCGCCGTCGCCCGCCGAGCAGCGCGCCGAGCGCGTGGACTGGCTGGCGACGCTGGTCGGCCTCGTCTCGCTGGTCGCGGTGGCCGGCGTCGTGCTCGCCGTCCTCGCGTTCTCGAACTCCGACGACGACAGCGCGCCTGCCGGTCGGGCCGCCGCCCCTGCGGCTGCTGCAGCGGACGCGCCGGCGCCGACGCTCGCCGAGTCGCGAGGCGTCGCCTTCGAGAAGTTCCAGGAGGTCGACCCGACGCTGCCGCCGGTCCCGGCCGGCAAGGTCAAGAAGTTCGACGTCGACGTCTACCAGCACGTCACCCAGGTCTCCGAGAAGCTCGCCCCGACCGAGGTCTGGAGCTACGCGGTGAACGGCAAGAAGTTCAGCGGCACCGGCGTGTCGGCGCCGATGGTCGTCACCGAGGGCGATCTCGTCGACTTCAAGCTGACCAACGGCTCGACCGACGCGATGAAGGTCGACCTGCCGCACTCGCTGGACTTCCACTCCGCCGAGGTCGACCCCGGACGGCGCTACGCGGATCTCGCGCCCGGGGAGTCGATGTCCTACCGCTTCGTCGCCAAGCACCCCGGCGTGTTCATGTACCACTGCGCCACGCAGCCGGTCCTGCTGCACACGGGCGCGGGCATGGTGGGCATGTTCGTGGTCAAGCCCAAGGACCTGGCGCCCGTCGACAAGGAGCTCTGGCTGACGCAGCAGGAGTTCTACATCGGCCGGCCCGGCGGCGACGCCGACCTGGACAAGATGTCGGCCAAGAAGCCCGACGTCATCGCGTTCAACGGCTTCGCCGACCAGTACAAGGCGAACCCGATCAGCGTCAGGAAGGGCGAGAAGGTCCGCATGTACGTCCTCAACGCCGGTCCGAGCATCTGGAGCGCCTTCCACGTGATCGGCACCGTGTTCGACAAGACGGTGATCGAGGGCACCGCCGGCCATGACGCGCAGACGGTGAACCTGGCGCCGAGCCAGGGCGGCTGGGTCGAGTTCACCCTCGACGAGGAGGGGACGTTCCCCTTCGTGACGCACGCCTTCGGCGACATGGTCAAGGGCGCGCTGGGGGTGCTCAAGACGCCGGGCGCCCCGAAGGGCCACGGCCACTGATCCCGATCGATCAGGACGACAGCGGGGGCCGCGCGCGCTGGCCGCGCGGCCCCTTGTCGTCGTACATCGCCCGGTCTGCGGCGGCCAGGACGTCCTCGTGGTCGGGCGTGTCGCCGTCGATGAACGCGACGCCGATGCTCGCCGACAGGCCCACGCGCGTCCCGTCGTCGAGCTGCAGCTGGGTCGCGCGGATGACGTTGCGCAGGTCCTCGGTGACGGCCTCGGCCTGTGCGCGGCCCGCGTACGGCAGCAGGACGGCGAACTCGTCGCCGCCGATGCGCGCGATCACGTCGGTCTCGCGCAGGCGGTTGCGCAGCGCCGCGGCGATCTCCTTCAGCGCGCGGTCGCCGGCGCGGTGGCCGTAGGTGTCGTTGACGGTCTTGAAGCCGTCGACGTCGATCATCAGCAGCGCCGCCTGCTCGCCGTAGCGGCGCGCGCGGGCCAGCTGCTCCGAGACGTCGCGCTCGAAGCGCCGGCGGTTGCGCGTGCCAGTGAGCGCGTCGTGCTCGGCCAGGAAGCGCAGCTGCTCCTGGTAGCGCAGGCGCACGCTGATGTCGCGGGCGATCGTCGCGGCGCCGACGACGGACCCGTCGGTGCCGCGGATCGGCGAGACCGTGAGCGAGACGTCGACCAGCGTGCCGTCCTTGCGCGCGCGGACCGTCTCGAGGTCGTCGATGCGCTCGCCGCTCTGCACGCGGCGCAGGATCTCGGGGAGGTCGTCGTCGTGGCCGGGGGGCACGAGCAGGGAGATCGACTTGCCGACGATCTCCGCGGCGGTGTAGCCGTAGAGCCGCTCGGCGCCCGCGTTCCAGCTGGTGATCGTCCCGGACAGGTCCTTGCCGATGATCGCGTCGTGGGAGGACTCGACGACGGCCCGGAAGTGCAGGGACTCCTGCTCGGCCGCGCGGCGCTCGGTGATGTCGCGCACCGCGCTGAGCAGCAGCGTCTCACCGTCGGTCTCCAGCGGGCTCAGCGAGATCTCGACGGGGAACTCGCTGCCGTCCTTGCGCCGCCCGTGCAGCTCCAGCCCGGTCCCCATGTTGCGCGTCCTGGGGTCCCCCGCGAAGCGGCTGAGATGACCGGCGTGACGGCCGCGGAAGCGCTCGGGGATGAGCAGCTCGATCTCGGCGCCGACGAGCTCCTCGCGGGCGTAGCCGAAGAGCCGCTCGGTCTGGGCGTTGACCAGGACGATGCGACCTGTCTCGTCGGCGATGACCATCGCGTCCGGCGCGGACTCGAGCAGCTGCCGGAAGCGGTCCTCGGAGCGCCGCCGCGCGCTGATGTCGCGGATGGCGCTCGACACGAAGTGCTCGCCGTCGACCTCGAGCGGGCTGAGCGAGATCTCGACCGGGAACTCCGAGCCGTCCTGGCGCCGGCCGTGGAGCTCGAGCCCGGCGCCCATCGCCCGGGTGTGCGGGTCGGCGGCGTAGCCGCGGCGATGACCGCCGTGGCGGCCTTGGAAGCGCTCGGGAACCAGGACCTCGACGGGGCGGCCCATCAGGGCATCGCGCCCGAAGCCGAAGAGCCGCTCGGCCTGCCCGTTGAGCAGGACGATGAGGCCGGCGGCGTCCACGACCACCATGGCGTCGGGCGCGGACTCGAGCAGGGGGCCGAAGAGATCCTCCAGGCGTGCCTGGGGCGAGGTTTCGGCCACGACCGCCATTCTGGAGCACCCTTCGGCAGGAGGGGAGGGCGACTTGACCGGTTCTCGGCAGACCGGGACGACCACCGCCCGAGGTGTCCGTGCTCGGACGCTGCGACCCACGCGAGGCGCGGGGGGTCGCATCGCGGTGCGCGGCGCTTGTTGGCGCAGCGCCAACGATCGGATTCTGCTCTATCCTCCGCGGCCCGCGGAGTTCCCCGCGGGTGACGGTGCCCTGCCAGCGCCCGCCTCGATGTGGCCCGGCCACACCGCCGATTCCCAGACCAGGAGGACCATCGGACCCCATGTCCACCGAAGCGCTCGTCTTCGACGCGATCCGCACGCCCCGTGGTAAGGGCAAGAGCAACGGGTCGCTGCACACGACCAAGCCGGTCGACCTCGTGGTCGGCCTGATGCACGAGATGCTCTCGCGCAACACCAAGCTGGACCCCAAGCGGATCGACGACGTCGTGCTGGGCTGCGTGTCGCCGGTCGGCGACCAGGGCGCCGACATCGCCAAGACGGCGGCCATCAAGGCCGGCCTGCCGGACACCGTCGCCGGCGTCCAGCTCAACCGCTTCTGCGCCTCGGGCCTCGAGGCCGTCAACGTGGCCGCCCAGAAGGTCGCCTCCGGCTGGGAGGACCTCGTGTTCGCCGGCGGCGTCGAGTCGATGTCGCGCGTCCCGATGGGCTCGGACGGCGGCGCATGGGCCATGGACCCGCAGACGAACTACGACACCGCCTTCATCCCGCAGGGCGTCAGCGCCGACCTGATCGCCACGCTCGAGGGCTTCTCGCGCGACGACGTCGACGCCTACGCCGTGCGCTCGCAGGAGCGCGCCGCCAAGGCGATCGAGGAGGGCCGCTTCAAGAACTCGGTCATCCCGGTGGTCGACTTCAACGACAACGTCGTGCTCGACCGCGACGAGTTCGTGCGCCCGGGGACGACGACCGACACGCTCGGCCAGCTCAAGCCCTCCTTCGCCATGATGGGCGAGATGGGCGGCTTCGACGCGGTCGCCCTGCAGAAGTACCACTGGGTCGAGAAGATCGACCACGTCCACACGCCGGGCAACTCCTCCGGCATCGTCGACGGCGCCTCGCTGCTGACCATCGGCAACGAGAAGACCGGTGACGAGCTCGGCCTCACGCCGCGGGCCCGGATCCTCGCGACCGCGCTGTCGGGCGCCGACCCGACCATTATGCTCACCGGCCCCGCGCCGGCGTCCAAGAAGGCGCTGGAGAAGGCCGGCCTGACGGTCGACGACCTCGACCTCGTCGAGATCAACGAGGCCTTCGCCGCGGTCGTCCTGCGCTTCGTCAAGGACATGGACCTCGACATGGAGAAGGTCAACGTCAACGGCGGCGCCATCGCCATGGGCCACCCGCTCGGCGCGACCGGCGGCATGATCCTCGGCACCCTCGTCGACGAGCTGCACCGCACGGGCGGCAAGTACGGCCTCGCGACGCTGTGCGTCGGCGGCGGCATGGGCATCGCGACCGTGATCGAGGCCATCTAGATGGCCGACTTCACCAACACGATCCGCTGGGAGCAGGACGACGACGGCGTCGTCGTCCTGACCCTGGACGATCCGAACGGGTCGGCCAACGTCATGAACGCCGACTACCAGGCGTCCATGGCCGCGGCGGTCGAGCGGCTGCAGGCCGAGAAGGACTCGATCGCGGGCGTCGTGATCACCTCCGCGAAGAAGACCTTCTTCGCCGGCGGCAACCTCAAGGACCTCAAGCAGGCCACGAAGGAGCAGGCGCCGGAGATCGCGCAGATGGTGCGCGAGATCAAGGGTCAGCTGCGCAGCCTCGAGACCCTGGGCAAGCCGGTCGTCGCCGCTATCAACGGGGCGGCGCTCGGCGGAGGCCTGGAGATCTGCCTGGCCACGCACCATCGCATCGCGCTCGACGCCCCGGGCGTCCAGTTCGGGTTCCCGGAGGTCCAGCTGGGCCTGCTGCCCGGCGCCGGCGGCGTCGTGCGCACCGTGCGCCTCGTCGGCATCGTCGACGCGCTGATGCAGTGGCTGCTGCAGGGCAAGCGCTACCCGGCCGTCAAGGCCAAGGAGCTCGGCCTCGTCGACGAGGTCGTCTCGTCGCCCGACGAGCTGCTGCCGGCCGCCAAGAAGTGGATCAGGGAGCACCCCGACGCCCAGCAGCCGTGGGACGTCAAGGGCTACAAGATCCCGGGTGGGACGCCGTCCAACCCAAAGCTCGCGCAGAACCTGCCGGCGTTCCCGGCGAACCTGCGCAAGCAGCTCAAGGGCGCCAACTACCCCGCCCCGCGCAACATCATGGCCGCGGCGGTCGAGGGCGCGCAGGTCGACTTCGACTCGGCGATCGAGATCGAGGGCCGCTACTTCGTCGAGCTGGTCACCGGCCAGGTCGCGAAGAACATGATCCAGGCGTTCTTCTTCGACCTCCAGCAGGTCAACGGCCTCCGCGGCCGGTCGGCGGACGCCGAGACGTTCGACCCCAAGAAGGTCGTGGTCCTCGGCGCGGGCATGATGGGCGCCGCCATCGCCTACGTGTGCGCGAAGGCCGGCATGGAGGTCGTCCTCAAGGACGTCGACCAGGCCGCCGCCGAGCGCGGCAAGGGCTACTCGGAGAAGCTGGTAGCCAAGGGCGTCGAGCGCGGCAAGACCACGCAGGAGAAGGGCGACGCCCTGCTCGCGCGGATCACGCCCTCGACGGACCCGTCGGCCGCGGCCGGCGCCGACCTCGTGATCGAGGCCGTCTTCGAGGACCCGTCGGTCAAGGAGCAGGTCTTCAAGGAGATCGAGCCCCACCTCGCGCCCGACGCACTGCTGGGCTCGAACACGTCCACGCTGCCGATCACCTCGCTGGCCGAGTTCGTCTCGCGCCCGGAGGACTTCATCGGGCTGCACTTCTTCAGCCCGGTGGACAAGATGCCGCTGCTGGAGATCATCAGGGGCGAGAAGACCAGTGAGGACACGCTGCACCGCGCCCTCGACGTCGCCAAGAAGATCAAGAAGACGCCGATCGTCGTCAACGACTCGCGCGGCTTCTTCACCTCGCGCGTCATCGGCACGTTCATCAACGAGGGCATCGCCATGCTCGCGGAGGGCATCCCGGCCGCGACGATCGAGCAGGCCTCGTCGCAGGCGGGCTACCCCGCGCCGGTCCTGCAGCTGAGCGACGAGCTCAACATGGAGCTCATGGTCAAGATCCGCAACGCCTCCAAGGCCGCCGCGGAGGCCGAGGGCACCGAGTGGGTCGACCACCCGGCGTTCGGGGTCATCGACAAGATGATCGCCGAGGGTCGCCCGAGCCGCCTGAAGGGCGCGGGCTTCTACGAGTACGAGGACGGCAAGCGCACGCGCTTGTTCGGCGGGCTCAAGGACCTGTTCCCGACGACGGTCGACCCGTTCACGATCGAGCTCAAGGACCTCGAGGAGCGCATGCTCTTCGCCGAGGCCCTCGAGACCGTCAAGTGCCTGGACGAGGGCGTGATCGAGTCGGTCGCCGACGCGAACATCGGCTCGATCATGGGCATCGGGTTCCCCGGCTGGACCGGCGGGGTCCTGCAGTACATCAACGGCTACGACGGCGGCGTGGCCGGCTTCGTCGCGCGTTCGCGGGAGCTGGCCGCCAAGTACGGCGACCGCTTCGAGCCGCCCGCCTCGCTGGTCGCCAAAGCCGAGGCCGGCGAGACGTACAGCGACGCGCCGGCACTCGCCGCCGCCTGACCCGTCCGGCATCGCCACCGGGGGTTCCGGCCCCCGGTGGCACGCCGCCGGCCAGTCGGCGCACCTCTCGACGCTCAGTCCGTCGGCGTGTGGCCGCGCCGCAGCCGCAACGCCACGAGGGCGAGTGCCGCCGCGGCGAATCCGGCGAGCACCAGCGCCGCCGTCGCCGGGCGCACGGTGAAGAAGGTGTCCCCGTAGGGGCTGTGGACCCGGTCGAACGGATCTGATCGCAGCCGCGAGTTCATGCGCATCGCGGTGCCGACGCCACTGAAGGACCACCGGGCGACCATCGCGTGGGAGATCGCGTCGAGGACCGGGCCCATCTTGCTGGCCGGCACGATCGCCCCGGCGAAGAGCAGCTGCGGGAGCAGCAGGAGCGGCAGGAAGCTCGTGGCCTGATCCTGGCTGCGGGCCAGCGCGGACAGCAGCAGGCCGAGCGCCACCGCCGCCAGGCCGGTGAGCACCAGCAGGCCGAGGGCCTGCAGCTGCGGGCCGCCAGAGGCGTGCAGCGGCTGCAGCGCCGCCACGATCGCCGCCAGCGCCGCGATCTGGGCGGCCACGAGCGCGCCGAGGACGGCGACCTTCGACGCCAGGTACGCCGGGATGGCGACGCCCACCGCGTGCTCGCGCGCGACGACGGCGCGTTCCTTGACGATCTCGCGCGCCGCCGCGATGGCCCCCAGCCACACGGCGACCGTCGTCAGCAGGAACAGCACCTGCGCCGCGTCGGTGGGGTTGCCCGTGCGCGCATAGGAGAAGACGTCGCCGCCGAAGAGGAACGCGATCGCGAGCGCCAGCAGCGGGACCTGCCCCAGCAGGATGAGCAGGTTGCGCCGGTCGCGCACGAGGAGCAGCGCCCCGCGGGAGCTCAGCGTGGCCGCGTGCCGCAGCGCCAGGCCGGGCCGGGCCGGGCGTCCCCGCCGGCGGGGCGTGGCGCGTGCGGGCGGCGGCTGGTCCACCGGGGGCGCGTCGCGCACGCCGGCCTCGGCCGCGTCGTAGACCTCCTCCAGCGATCGCACGCCGAGGGCCGGGGCGGCGTCCCTGGGCGGGCCGCTGAAGGCGATCCGGCCGCCGGGCGCGAGGACGACCAGCCGGTCGCACAGCTCCAGGCTCGCCGTCGCGTGCGTGACGACGACGATGGTGCGCGAGCCGTCCGCCAGCCGCCGCAGGAGCTCCATCGTCTGGCGCTCGAGGCCCGGGTCCAGCCCGGTCGTCGGCTCGTCGAGGTGCAGGACGCCGGGGTCGCCGAGGAGCTCGACCGCCAGGCCCGCGCGCTTGCGCTCGCCGCCGGACAGGCGCTCGATGCGGGTGTCGGCGCGGTGGTCGAGGGCGAGGTCGGCCAGCACCGAGGCCACGCGCGTGTCGAGCTCGTCGGCCCGGACATCGGGCGGCAGGCGCAGGCGCCCGGCGAAGCGCAGCGCCTCGCGCGGCGTCAGCCGGCCGTGCACCACCTCGTCCTGCGGCAGGTAGCCGATGTCCGTGCGCCGCCGAACCACGTCCTCGCCGCCGACCAGGACGCGGCCGGCAGCGGCGTCCTGGACGCCGGCCAGCGTGCGCAGCAGGGTCGACTTGCCCGACCCGCTGCGCCCGATGACGGCGACCAGCTCACCCGGCTCGATGCAGAGGTCCAGCGGCCCGAGCAGACGCCGGTCGCCCGCTGCCTGCTCCACCGCGCACGCGTCGACCCCGAGCGCCTGGCCGCCGCCCACGATGTCGCCGAAGGCGGTGCCGTCGTGCAGCAGGCGGTACGGCCCGATGGCCACCTCGGCGCCGGGCCGGAGCTCGACGGCGCCCGAGATCGGCTCGCCGTCGACCCAGGTGCCGTTGCGCGAGCCGCGGTCACGCAGGAGCACCCGGTCGCCGTCCGAGCGCGCCTCGGCGTGGAAGCGCGAGACGTTGAGGTCGTCGAGCACCAGGTCGTTGCCGGGATCCCGGCCGATGCGCAGCGTGCGCCCGGGTTCGAGCGCCAGCGGGCCTCGCGCGACGGTCGCCGGAAGCGCCTCGCGGCGTGTGGCGACCTCCGTGGCCGCCGCACCGAGGACGTGCAGGTGCGCGCCGCCGACCTCGACGACATCGCCGGGCGCCACGGGCCATACCGCGCCGCCGATGTCCTCGCCGTTGACGCGCGTGCCGTTGGTCGATCCCAGGTCGCGGACGACGACCTGCCCGCCGTGGCGCTCGAAGCGCGCATGTCGCCGCGACGCGTCGTCGCGCGCGACGACCACGTCGTTGTCCGGCTCGCGCCCGACGTCGACTGGCTGCGCCGCCACCTCGACGACGCTCCCGTCCTCGGTGCGCAGCAGCACGGGATCCCGGTCCATCGCAGCGCGGCGTACCCGGGCCGGGCGCCCGCACACGCCTCGTGCCGGGGCGCCATGCCCCCCCGCCGTCAGTGGATGTCGCGGCGGTCGAAGAGCACCGCTCCCGCCCAGGCCAGCGCCGTCCCGGCGAGCACGAGGACCGCGATGTGACCGGGGTCGAGGCCGTCCTGGATCGCCGAGCCGTACAGCCGGAACGCCGAGACGGTGCGCAGCGGCTCGGCGCTGTCGGTCAGCTTGCCGAGGAGGTCGAAGACGTACATCGCCACGAGCGTGCCGGTGGCGATGGCCGTCACGGTCGCCTGGCGGTCGCGCAGGCCGCAGGCGAACGCGGCGACCCCGGCGAATGCGAAGGCCAGCGGCCAGACGTTGGCCACGCCGGCGGCGAGCCCCGCCTCGTCCATCCCGACGCCCGCGACCAGGCCCGTCAGTGCGCTGAGCGCCCAGACCACCGCCAGCACGGCGGCCACGACGAGGCCCGCGACGGTCATGGCGGCGGCGACCAGGACGCGCCGGGAGAGCGGCAGCGACAGCAGCGTGTCGAGGTGGCCGCGGTCCTCGGCGCCGACGAGCATCCGGGTGACGGCGCGGATGGCGAGGAACCCGACCGCCAGGGGGATCATGAGGCTGAACATCTCCGCGTCGACGTAGGCCTCGACGGAGTCGAGCTCGCCGATGCCGAAGGCGTCCTTGAGGCCCTGCGGGTAGCTCTCCAGCAGCTCGTCCACCGAGCCCTCGACGGACGGCCAGATCGCCACGATCAGCGCCGTCATGGCGCCGAGCCCGCCGCCCCAGGTCAGCGGCGCGCGGCGCTGGTCGAGCAGCCCGCGGCCCACGAGCGCCGCGAACGTGCGGCGGTGGCGCGGCGCGGGCCGGGGCACGGCGACGGCGGCCGCCGGGGGGCGCTCGAGGGTGGCGCTCACCGCGCCGCTCCGTGACCGTAGTAGGTGAGGAAGAGCTCCTCGAGCGTCGGGCGCGTGATCTCCAGGTCGCGGACCTCGTGGCGCGCCAGCGCCTTGACGACCCGATCGAGGTCGCCGCGCACGCGGAAGCGCACGTGGGGGCCATCCGCTCGCAGGTGCTCCAGGCCCGCGACCTCCTGCAGCGCCCCCGGGGCGAGGGCGCGCGCGAACCGGACGGTGACCTCGCGGTAGGCGCGATCGCGCATCTCCTCGACGTCCTCCACCGCGATCAGCCGGCCCTCGCGGATGATCCCCACCCGGTCGCAGAGCCGCTCGACCTCGTCGAGCACGTGCGAGGAGACCAGCGCGGTGCCCCCGGCCTCGCGGTGCTCGGCCACGACCTGCAGGAACTCCTCCTGCATGAGCGGGTCGAGCCCGCTCGTGGGCTCGTCGAGCACGAGCAGCTCGGGGGCGTGGAAGAGCGCCTGGATGAGGCCGATCTTCTGCCGGTTGCCGCGCGAGAGGTCCCCGAGCGGGCGGTCGAGGTCGGCCTCGAAGCGCTCCGCGAGCGCGGGGGCGCTGCCCAAGCCGTCCAGCCCGCGGACGTCGGCGAAGAGCCGCAGGAGCTCACTGCCCGTCAGACGGTCGTCGTAGGCGAAGTCGCCGGGGAGGTTCCCGGTCCTCGCCCGGATCGCGCGGCTGTCGCGCCGGCTGTCCAGGCCGAAGAGCGTCGCTGCGCCGCTCGTCGGGTGCAGCAGGTCCAGCAGCGTGCGGATCGTCGTCGTCTTGCCCGCGCCGTTGGGCCCGAGGAAGCCGTAGACCTCGCCGCGGCGGACGTCCATGGAGACCTGCTCGATGCCGCGCGCGTCGCCGTAGCGCTTCGTGAGCCGGTCGGTCTCGATGACGGCGGTCATGCCCCTCCAGCATCGCCGGGCGGCCCCCGGTGCACGACCGCAGTCCTCCGTGCGGGCGTGCGGACGACTACGGGGTGCCGTGCATCGCGGCGCGCAGCGCGCCGGCGTCGACGCCCTCCACCCGCACGACCTTGTCGCGCGAGCTCGCGCCGCGCACGATGCTGACGGCGCGCGCCGGCACGCCGGCGCGGCGGGCCACGAGCTTGCGCAGCGCGGCGTTGGCGGCGCCGTCGACGGGCGGCGCCGTGAGGCGCACGAGCAGGCGCCCGTCCCGCTCGCCGGCGATCTCCTCGCGGCGGGCGCGCGGGATCACCCGGACCTCGAGATCGGCCACGCGCGCAGGGTACCCGCGTCAGAGCCCCGAGCCGGCCCGCGGCTGCAGGGCGTCCAGCGAGGCGGCCCACGGGACGGCTCGGGCGTCGTCCACGCCAGCTGCGTCGCGCCGGCCTCCAGGCGCCGTGCGTGCTGCGCCGCGACGTCGAGCAGCGCGGCGAGCTCGTCGTGGACAGTGGCGCCGACGTGCTCGGTCGGCTGCCAGACGCAGACGCCCAAGCAGGGCTGCGGGGCCTCGATGCGATCGCCCGCCGGCCGGTCAGCAGGCGGCCGGCGCGCGCCCGTCCTGCTGCTGCTCGGTGACCCGGCCGACGAGCGCCCCGAGGTCCGGCGGCACGCGCGGCCGGTCGGCGGCGGCGGGCCGCCCGTCGCGGGTGAGCTCCCAGCACTGGGCCAGGAAGCGCAGGCGGGTCCGCGTGACGGCCACCGGCGCGGTGCTGATGCGCCGGCCGCCCAGGTGCTCGGCCACCCACGCGCGCAGGCGCGGGTCGCGCTCGCCGAGCGTCGCGAAGACGCCCGCGGGGATTTCGAGCGCCCCGTTGTACTCGCGCGGCGTGCCGTCCAGGCCCGCGGCGCGCGTCTCCTGACGCAGGCCGTCGCTGGTGTGCAGCACGAGGTCGAGCGGCAGGTCCGGGGCGACGTGGACCCGCAGGGTGGCCGGCGAGCACTCGGGGTGCAGGTCGCGGACCTCCGCCGGCGCGCCGGCGATCGTCCCGGCGTAGCGCAGCGCCTCCGGCGCGGGGGCACCAGGCGGGCGCCCGCGCCACGACAGCGGGCGGCCGGACGGCGCCCCGCCGGTCGCGACGAAGCGCCACGCGGCGCGCGCCGGGGCCGCCAGCGGCTTCTCCCACCAGCCGGCCCGCCCGCGCCGCGACCGGCCGGCCACGCGCAGGACGCGGTCGGCCGCGTCCGTGCCGGTCTTGGCGATGCTGACGTGATCGGTGATGGTCCCCAGCGGGCGGCGATGGCGCACCCAGTCCGGCCCGGGAAGCTGCCAGCGGGTGTCCTCGGCGGGCCGGCCCGTCTGCCAGGAGTAGCGGCCGAAGACCGTGTTGGCGCCGGAGGTGTCGAAGTCGTACAGCCGCGTGAAGAGCTCGCCACGGCGGCTGACCGCGAAGACCGTCGAGCCGCTCGCCGACAGGTTCGCCAGCGCGACCGTGCCGCGGCGCGGGCCGCAGACCTCGCGGCTCTCGTCGGCCGGCAGCCACGGGTCGATGTAGGTGATGCGCCGGCCGCCCGCGCGCAGGAGGTACACGGTCGCGACGCCGATCGGGTGCTGGCGGCGGCCGGAGGTGTCGGTGAACGTCTCCGCCGAGGTGAACTCCGACGCCGCCCACGCCGTGACGTCGCGTGGGATGCGCGCGCCCGCACCGGTCCAGAAGTACGGGCCCCAGCGCCACGTCCAGCGCTCGGGCGAGAGATCCCCGCCCGGCATGTCGTGCGCGTAGACCTGCCGGTCCTCGTCGAGGACGACGAGGAGCCGGTGGTCGGCCGAGATCGCGGTGATACGGCCGTCGAGGCACGCCGGGAGCTCGAGGACGTGCCACGGCTCGCCCGGCTGGGCGCGGCCCTCGCGCGCGAGGCGGACGTGCAGGCGGCCGTCGCGCAGGGCGAAGGCGTACTCGCGCCCGTAGCTCTCCGTCGGGGTGCGGAAGACGACGTCCCCTGGCAGCTCCCGAGCGACGCGCGGGGAGGTCACCGGCCCGAAGCCGCCGCGGCGGCCGGCGAGCTGGTCGGGCGTGCGGATCTCGCCGCCGACGGCCAGCAGGCCGAGCTGGAGGCGCTGCGCCG